>NZ_OY787469.1:617500-926250 GCF_963678835.1 uncultured Desulfuromonas sp. | reverse complement strand
TTGTGGGGAAGGTTTCATGCCCGATGTGATAGCTGATTTTTGTTGCCTTGGCAAGCGGCAGTTTATCCCGATGAAGAGCTGAGTAAATGGTTGATTCAAACCAGCGGCAAACTGATCACCACTTCCAAACCACCGCCAGCGGCATTATGCGCAGTAATGGTGCCGCCATGGCGGCGAATGGCCCGATCGGCAATGGCCAGACCGATGCCTGTTCCACCTGAACGACGCTCACGCGCATCATCTACCCGGTAAAAAGGCTGAAAGATTTTTTCCACCGACGCCTCAGGCACACCAGGACCATGATCGCGAACGATAAGGGTCACCCGCTGGTTTTCCGCCGGAGAGACTGCCACCTGCACCACCGTGTCTTCAGCGGTATAGCGCACGGCATTGCGCAAAATATTTTCAATGGCACCGGCGAGCAGTTGTTCCGAGCCTTTGACCACCACTGCGTCAAAGGCGTCAACCTCGACCCGCACCTGACGACTGTGGGCCTCAAAATTGGCGTCGGCCACCAGCTCCGAAATCAGGCTGGACAGGTCAATCGATTCATCAAGCGACAGCACTGCGGTCTCCAGTTGATTGAGGCTCAACAACTGACCGATCATCTCGTTCAGCAGCTCCGCTTCACGTTCTATGCGGTTCAAGGCGGGCTCGGCTTCGTGACCGGAACGCTGTCGGGCTAATTCGAGGGCAACATTAAGCCGCGCCAGCGGCGAACGCAGTTCGTGGGAGATATCACGCTGCAACCGTTGCTGAGATTCAACCTGCTGCTCAATGCGTGCGGCCATGGCGTCAAAATCATTGGCCAGCTCCTTAATCTCACTGCGCCCGGAAATGGCGTCGCCCACCCGCACTGACAAATTACCGGTGGCAAACTGCTGGGCAGCATTACGCAGAGTCTGAATCGGCGAAGTCAGCGAGCGCGCCAGCCACCAGCACACCAGCCCGCCCACCAGTAAAAACACGCCGAGAAACAGCAAGGGAACAGGACGGAAATAGCCCCGCCTGGGAGGCGGTGTCGGCAGGCGCAACTTAACGAGAAACACGGCGGGACGCTGAAGATGGTCGACAAAAGGCTGGGCAAAATAGACATTTCTGCCACGATGGGTGATGATCAATTTTTTTTCGGCAAAAACCTGACGAGCCAGAGGAGCGAGGTCTCGCTTCATGCGTCGGGGCAACAAAGGCTGGCCATCTTCACCAAAAATAAACAACTGGGCACTGCGATCGCGATGGCTCTGGACGTAACGCCTCCAGCCTTCGACACCACCTTGTTGCAAAGCGACACGCGCATCCTGCGCATAGGAGGCAACCGCGCGGTCAGCAAAATTGTGATCAGGAAACGCCCGTTCCGGGGGATGGTTGACATAAGCAAGCACGGCCATGATCGCCCCGGCTAACGTCACGGTCAGCCAGAAGCTGAGGAAGATACGCATGTACAAACGATCCATGGGGGAACCTTTTAATCGCAACCGGTGGCGACATATTGATATCCGACACCGCGAATCGTCTTGATCCGCTCGCGACCGGACGGAGTCTGGCCGAGTTTTTTGCGCACACTGCTGATATGAACATCGATACTGCGATCATAAGGCGACAGATGACGACCAAGTACTTGGCTGACCATATCCTCGCGACTGACCACCTGGCCGGCATGACTCAACAGCATGTGCAACAGAGAAAACTCGACAGAGGTTAACACGATCTCGGTGTCATGACAGCGCACCTGTCGTCCCCCCGGATCGAGCGACAGATCACCGACCCGCAACGGGGCGTCCATCTGATTGCGATTGTCGGTACGACGCTGAATAGCGCGAATTCGCGCCACCAGCTCCCTCGGGTTAAAAGGTTTTGGCAGGTAATCATCCGCCCCCAGTTCCAACCCGACAATCCGATCAATATCTTCCCCCCGAGCGGTGAGCATCACCACCGGCACTTCGCTACTTTGACGCACCTGCCGCAGCACATCAAAGCCGTTCATCCCCGGTAGCATGACATCAAGAATCACCAGGTCGTAATGCTCCACAGCCTGGCGAGCACCATCGCTGCCATTATGGACACAACTCACCTGCAACCCTTCGGTCGTCAGGTAATCTGTGAGCAATTCACACAGCTCACTATCGTCATCGATGATCAGAATTTTTTCCATGCCCGTTCCTGTCGTACGAAAGTTGTTTAATCAGTGTAAAACACGCCGTTTCAAGACGACGTAAAGAAATGTAAAATAACCAATAACAAAATTTTACAGCAATCCCTGGCAACATGTGGCTCTTTAATACTCTCTGAACATGAAAAATGATATGCTGGCCCGGTTTAACTTCTACTTTGAGGACTCATTGATGAGAACGTGTTCAACATCCCTACTGATCGCTTTGGCTTTGCTCGCCTGCACCATGCTGAGCAGCTGTAGTCCGTTCGCGCCGCAACAACGTGAACCACAGCCCAAGTCTCTGCCGACCACATATACTCTTTATCCGCCGACAGCGCCACATCAAGAAATTCCCTGGTGGCAACAGCTCGGCGGCGATGAACTGGATCAGCTGATGACCACCGCGTTCAGCGGCAATTTCACCCTGCGCCAGGCGTGGTCGCGCGTTGAACAGGCGCGCGCCACCTCCATCATCACCGGCAGCGATCTGTGGCCAAGCCTCGACTATAACGGCAATGCCAGCCATCAACACCAGTATAAAGGCGATCAGCGCACCCGTACGGAAAGCTTCGCCCTGGGGCTGGTCGGCAGCTACGAAATCGACCTGTGGGGACGTATCCGTTCGCAAACAGCCGCCCAGCGTCGTGAGCAGCAGGCCACAGAAGAGGATTGGCGCACCGCCCGCATCACCCTGAGCAGTGAGATTGCCGTCAACTGGCTCAACAGCGTGGCCCTGCAACAGCAATACACCATTATTGAACGTCAGATCAAAACAGCAACCAACATCGTTGAACTGACCCAACTGCGCTACCTCGAAGGCCAGGCAACCCGCAGCGACCTGGTGGAACGCCAACAGGAACTTCACCAGTTTGAGCAAAGCCGCCTGGAACTGGAACAGAATCTAAGCCAATATCGTTACGATTTGTGTCTGCTCAGCGGATTGGCTCCCGGCGCTGATATCCAGGTAAACCAGCAACAACTCCCGGCGCTGACGCCCTTACCTCCTGTGGGCGTTCCTGCCGACCTTCTGGCTTATCGGCCTGATGTGCGTGCCGCAGGACTGCGCCTTAACAAAGGTGACTGGCTGGTTGCCGCCGCCCGCGCCGACCGCCTGCCGGCGATGAGGCTCAGCGCCGATGCCGGTTACAGCAGCACCCGGTTCGCCGATTTGTTTGACAACTGGCTGGCCAACCTTGCCGCCAGTGTCACCGGACCTATTTTCGATGCCGGATCGCGCCGTGCCAAAGTAACCCGCGCTCGCGCCGAAGCCGACGAGTTGCTCGCGGCCTACGAAGAGACGGTGATCACCGCGGTCAACGAAGTGGAGAGCGCCCTGCTTGATGAGCGCAAAATCAGCGAACAGCTCGCTGCCGTCGATCAACAGATTGAACGCCGCCGCCAGTCGCTGGACAATGCCTATATTCGCTATCTGAACGGCGATGACGACTATCTCTCCTACCTGATCGTCAAATTGTCCGTAGATACCCTGCAACGCGAACGGGTGCAGAAACAACGCGACAAACTACTGGCCCGCGTTGCCCTGCATCGGGCACTCGGCGGCACAACCACAAACAGTCAATACCGGTTGCAATAGAGCCGCAGAAAAAGGCTTTTGGAGCCTGTAGTACTTCAGCATAATTGAATTTGTATATTGTAGGAGCGGCTTCAGCCGCGAATCCATCATGAAAAGGATCAATGACCAGAACAATTCGGGCATAAATTTGCTCCTGCAGGTGGCCACTCCGATGACAAAATTGGGTGCGCTCAAGGAGTAGCAGGCTGTTGAAAAAGTCCCGTCCATGGGCTCCACAGTCTGTTTTTTCAACAACCTGATAAACAGGCGAACAGAAAGGTCGGATTCGTTCGCAACTCGACAATTTTGTACGCTATTGAACATGATACGTTTAAAACGATTTGTAAAAAAGCGAGGACCCTTTTTTTACAAAAACTCAATCATAAAAGGACCGATTTTATGGACAACATGCCGGATCACCATGCTGCTTCCACACCCACGCCGCGCAAGCGGGTATGGTTGCGCGTTCTGATTATCGTTGTCATTCTGGCAGCGAGCTTTTTTGCGGCCAGCTATCTGATTAAAACCGCGCCCAAAGCTGCAAAGAAGGCCAAAGTCAAAAAACCGGTACTGGTTTCCGTAATGCCTGCCAAACCACAGGCACATCAGGTGACCATTACCGCCGCCGGACAGGTAGTCGCTTCGCGGAAGGTCGACCTTCAGGCGCAAGTCTCCGGACAAGTGATTCGCCTCAATGACAATTTCGATCTCGGCAAACGGCTCGCCAAAGGGCAGGAATTGCTGGCCCTCGACCCGGTCGACTACGAGGTTGCCCTGGCCGAACAGCAAGCGGCCCTGGCCGATGCTCGCTATGCCTTATCCATTGAAGAGGGGCTGCAGGAAGTGGCCCGCCGCGAATGGCAACTGTTCGAGCAGGAGCACAGTGGGCAGACGAACCTCCCTCCTGCACTGGCCCTGCGTGAGCCCCACCTGAAAAAAGCTGAGGCCAAGGTGCGCGCCGCCGAAGCCGGCGTTGATAAAGCGCGCATTGATCTGCAACGCACCATCATCACCACGCCGTTTGATGCTCTGGTGATTGATAAAGCTGTTGATCTCGGCAGCCAGCTCAGCAGCCAATCCACGGTTGCCACTCTGGTCGCCACCGACGAATTCTGGGTGGAACTGTCCGTGCCGATGCAGGCTCTGGCATGGATTGAGATCCCCGACTACAACGCGACACAAGGCTCTCACGTGAAAATCAGCACGGCTGCCGGCAACCGCACAGGAACCATTCTGCGGCTGCTCGCCGATTTGGAAACCCAGGGCCGAATGGCACGGCTGCTGGTACGCATTAGTGACCCGCTTGATCTGGGCCATCCGGTCGCCCAACGCACCCCGTTGCTACTTGGCGATTATGTTGAGGTGACCATTCTTGGCCGTACCCTCGCTGAAGCCACCAAGGTGCCACGCCAGATAATCCACGATAACCGCCATCTGTGGCTGGCCAAAGACAAAAAACTGCATATTCGCCCGGTTGAAATCGCCTGGCGCGATAAGGAATACTTTTATCTGACCTCCGGCGTTTCTGCCGGCGAACTGATTGTTACCAGCGATCTGGCTGCTCCGGTCGAGGGTCTGTCGTTGCGCCTTGATCGGCCGAAGGCCCAAACCAGCGGTGACGAGGCCGGCCGATGAACGACCAGTTTCGTAGCCCCGGTGAAGAACGGGGGGCCATTGCCTGGATGGCGGGCAATTCGGTGGCGTCCAACCTGCTGATGTTGATCCTGATGATCGGTGGCCTGCTCATTGCCACCCAGATCAAGCAGGAGGTGTTTCCCGAGTTTGACACCGATATCGTCACAGTGACCGTGCCTTACCCTGGTGCCAGCCCCGAAGAGGTGGAACAGGGGATCATCCTCGCCATTGAAGAGGCGGTACAGGGCCTCGACGGTGTGGATGAGGTCACCTCCAGCGCCAGGGAAGGTGTTGGTGTCGTCACCGTCGAGCTGCTGCTCGGTGCCGATCTGCAAAAACTGGCCAGCGACATCGAAAGTGAAGTGGATCGCATCAGTACCTTTCCCGACGACGCCGAAGAGCCGGAAGTGGAGATTTTAAGCCGCAAACGCGACGTGGTATCAATCGTCGTATACGGCGACCAGAGCGAAATCGTTCTGCGCAATGTGGCCGAACAGTTGCGCGACTTCCTGTTGCAGGATAAAAACATCACCCAGGTGGAGCTGGAGGACGTGCCTGATCTGGAGATCTCCATTGAGATCCCCCAGCAAACCCTGCGTCGCTACGGCCTGACCACCGGTGAAGTGGCCAGCCGCCTCGCCGCCGGTTCCATCGATCTTCCCGGCGGCGGCATCAAAACCGACGCTGGCGAAGTGCTGGTCCGCATGAAGGAGCGACGCGATACGGCGCAGCAATTTGCCAGCTTGCCGGTGGTCAGCAATAACGACGGCAGCATTGTCCGGCTCGGCGAGATGGCCACCATCAAGGACGGCTTTGAAGACACCGATTATCGCGCGGAGTACAACGGCAAACCCGCCCTGATGATCGAGATCTACCGCATTGGAGAACAGACCCCTATCGACGTTGCCAATGCCGTATTTGCCCAGATGGAGGCATTTGACGAGCACCTGCCGCCCGGCATTAAGCTGGCAGCGGTCAAGGACCGTTCTGAGGTCTTTAAACAACGGGCGGATTTGTTATCGCGCAACGCGTTTCTCGGTCTGGCGCTGGTGCTGGTGCTGCTGAGTATTTTCCTCGAAGCGCGATTGGCCTTCTGGGTCACCATGGGCATTCCGATTTCGTTTCTCGGCGCCTTTCTGATGATGGCCATGACCGGAGTCAGCATCAATATGGTGTCGATGTTTGCGTTTATTATCGCGCTCGGTATCGTGGTTGATGACGCCATTGTCGTCGGTGAAAACATCTATAAATTCCGCCAGCAGGGCTTGCCCTTTGTCCAGGCGGCGATCGCCGGGGTGCGTGAAGTGGCCGTGCCGGTCACCTTCAGCGTGTTGACCAACATTGTGGCGTTCATGCCGCTGTACTTTATTCCCGGCACCATGGGCAAGATCATGATGACCATCCCGGTGGTGGTTATCAGCGTCTTTGCCATCTCTCTGGTCGAGTCGCTGTTTGTGCTGCCGGCCCACCTTGGCCACCTTAATGATCGCCACAAGCGCAAAGGTCCGATGGCTTGGCTGCATGAGCGACAGCAGCGTTTCAGCGCCTTTTTCACCCGAATGATTGAGAAATACTACGGCCCGTTCCTCGACAAGGTGCTGCACACCCGCTATATCACTATCGCCATTGCCGTGGCTGTGCTGCTGGTCACCATTGCTTATGTCAAGAGCGGCCGGATGGGCATGAGCATGTTTCCGAAAATCGAGTCGGATTATGCCCAGGCGTCCGTCACCCTGCCCTACGGTGCGCCCATAGAGCGCACGGAACAGATCGCCCGCCAGATCATGTCTGCGGCGGATGAAATCATTGCTGAAAACGGCGGGGACCAACTGGCCGTCGGCACGTTCAGCCAGCTTGGCCGCAGCGGCAGCCACCAGGCACGCATCCGCGTCTATCTCACCGATGCTGAAATCCGTCCCATGTCGACGGATCAATTCACCAAGCTGTGGCGTCAGCGCAGCGGTGAATTTGTCGGCGTCGAATCGATCAGCTTCTCCTCCGATTCAGGCGGTCCCGGCTCCGGAGCCGCGCTAACCATGGAACTGAGCCATCGTGACCTGTCGGTGCTTGAAAACGCCAGCGAGGAGCTGGCCGCGGCATTGGAAAGCTACAGCCAGGTCAAAGATATTGACGACGGTTTTGCCCCAGGCAAACAGCAACTCGATTTCACCCTGAAACCGGCGGCGCGCAGTCTCGGCCTCACCGCTTCTGAGGTGGCCCGGCAAGTGCGCAACGCCTATGACGGCGCGGATGTCCTCAAACAGCAACGCGGGCGCAACGAGATCACCATTGTCGTGCGCTTGCCTAAAAAAGAGCGCATCTCTGAATACAATTTGGAGCAGATGATCCTACGCAACAGTGAGGGCATTGAAATTCCGCTACTCGATGCTGTCGAGATCAAACGCGGTCGCGCTTACATCACCATTGACCGTCGCAGCGGTCGACGCATTGTCACTGTCACCGCCGATGTCACGCCACGCCCCCAGGCCGGTCAGGTCATTGCCGCTCTGGAAGAGGAGACCATCCCCAACCTGCTCAATCGCTATGCCGGGCTGAGCCTGTCGTACGAGGGTCGTCAGGCCGACATGGAGGAGAGCTTTCAGGGGCTGGTGTCCGGTCTGCTGCTGGCGCTGTTGTTGATCTATCTGCTGCTGGCCATTCCGTTCCGCAGTTATATCCAACCCGCCATTATCATGGTCAGCATTCCGTTCGGCATGGTCGGTGCTACCCTTGGCCATCTTGCCATGGGCTACAGTCTCAGTATCATGAGTCTGCTCGGTGTTGTCGCGCTGTCCGGCGTGGTGGTCAACGATTCGCTGGTCTTGATCGATTTTGCCAACCGTCGCCACCACGGTGGAGAAAGTGCGCATGATGCCGTGCTCGCTGCCGGAATGCAGCGCTTCCGACCGATTATGCTCACGACGCTGACCACGTTCTTCGGCCTGGCACCGATGATTTTTGAGACATCACGTCAGGCACGCTTCCTGATTCCCATGGCGATCTCGCTGGGGTTCGGGATTTTGTTTGCCACCCTGATCGCCCTGATCCTAGTGCCGGTGTTGTATATGGTGGTCGAGGATATTCGCGCCCATTGGAAAGAGACGCACCCGGTGGACTAATCTGGCTCTTTCTCCTCGCCTCACAGGCTGTTTTTTCGGCCTGTGCCTGTTGTGAGAGCCTCTTGCAAAAAGGCTCGTAGAGCCCCATGGTTAGACGACAAAAATAGTCGGTTCGCCGGTTTCATCTCTATGACCGGCAATTTGTGAGTTTTTGGAAATGCCCCTTTTCAAGAGCATATTTGCAAAAGGCCAGAGATGGCTTTTTGCAAAAGCCTCGTGAAAGACTCGCATGAGTGCTCGGCTGCGGTTCCAATCCGAGCCTTGTGTAAGATGATGAAGCTCGCATGTTTTCAAAACGTATCCTCCCCTCTTCCAATTGAAAAAGCATATCATTTTCATTTTGTGACCGCCATCACAGACACCAAAATATCCCTTCCGCTATAGTCGCCTCCATTCTCAGCGGTCCCCGTCTGCCATAAATGCGAGCCACACAAACTCTTTTTTCAACTGGAAGGAAGCAGATAATGAGACGTCATCTCATGAAGACAGCCATGATGCTTTTCGCCGCGACAACCCTATGTGCTACGCAGAGCATTGCCGACGAAGAGGACACCATGATCGTCACCGCAACACGCACGCAAACCGAACTGGAAAACGCCCCCGGCGCAGTCACGGTGATTGACCGGCAGATGATCGAGGAGGCGCCCGCGCGCGATCTGGTCGACATTATCGCTGAGACGCCCGGCATCTCGCTCATCGGAACCGGTGTCGGCGGACGCAAAACCCTCTCCATCCGTGGCGCCGACAGTCGCCATACCCTGATTCTCATCGATGGCCGCCGCATTGCCGCCAGCGACGCAGTGATAGGGCACTCCAACTTTGAAAACAGCTGGGTTCCCCTGGAAGAGATCGAACGAATCGAGGTGGTACGCGGCCCGTTGTCGTCCTTGTACGGATCGGAAGCATTGGGTGGCGTCATCAACATCATCACCAAGGTCCCGACGGACACCTGGAGCGGCCAGGTCAAGCTGGGCGGCGGTGTTCCCGAGGGCGACGGCGGTGAAACCATCAACAGCGGCGTGGCAATTAACGGCGCGGTGATTCCCGGTCGTGTCGCCGCCTCCGTGTCTGCGGGCTATATCCACGAACGGGCGATTCCTGATGAGGACAACCCGGCCATTTCTGAAATCGAGGGGCGTGAAATCTACAGTTTCAGCCCCCAAATTTACCTCACACCGACTAAAAATCATCGCATCGAGCTGTTCGCCAGTATTGTTAACGAGGAACGCGACTACGTCAGCACCAGCCGCAACGCCAAAATCGACTATACCAATGAACTGGACAAATACACCGCCGGGATCAGCTGGAGCGGCACCACCGGCCCCCTGGAATCAAAAATTGATCTCTACCGCTCACAGATCGACAAGGTGAGTATCAAAGAGGCCGCCGCCACTGGCGTGAAAAGCAAAACACCGGATAAAGCGACCAACGATGTGGTGAATGCCCAGACGTCCATGCAACTCGGCTTTAACCTGTTTACCTTGGGCGGTGAGTGGCGCGAGGAATCCATCGAAGCCGATTCCCTCGACGATATCGGCGGCGAGGAGTCCGTCACCTACAAGTCGGCATTCGCTCAGGATGAGATAACCCTGTTCAACGACCGTCTGCTGCTCACGCCGGGCCTGCGTTACGACCATCACGAATACTTCGGCTCCGAGGTCTCGCCACGCCTTTACGCTCTGGTGAAAGTGACCGACAGAATCAACCTCAAAGCGGGCTACGGTCATGCGTTCAACGCACCGACCGCCAAGCAGACATCGCCGGGCTACAACGCCAGTAGCGGCCCACACAGCTTTATCGGCAACCCGGACGTCAAGCCCGAAACATCCGACAGTTACGAGGTGGGCGTAGAATATTTCGGCTCCACCGTGACCGCCCGCGCCTTTTATTTCTATAACGAAATCGACGATCTCATCGGCTACGACCTGGTCAGTTACGATCCGATGACCAGTCGCATGACCTTCACTCCGGACAATGTCGATAAGGCCCGTATTCAGGGGGTGGAAACCGAACTTGAGCTTCGCCTGCCCCACAATCTGGAGCTGGTGACCAGCTACAACTACCTCGATGCGGAGGATGCGGAAAACGACATTCCCCTGGCCGGTCGTCCCGAGCATCTTGTCAACGTCAGGTTGCGCCATCATCTGGAGCGATTCGGTCTGAGCAGCGTGCTGCGGTATCAATACACCGGCGAACAGCACTATGAAGACGACGACGGCAACATGGAGCGGGTAACCGGCTACTCGCTGTTGGCCTTTTCAATCACGAAAGAACTCACCTCGTTTCTCAGCCTGCAACTGGGGGTAGAAAACCTCGGCGATGTGCGGCTTGCAGATAAATCGGAATACATCCCCTACAGTGAACGGGGCCGTTATGTTTACGCCACCTTGAAAGGAACCTTGTCACCATGAAAAAAATCCACGTCATTACCTTGACCATGTTGCTCTGCCTGGGGCTGTCCGCTCCGCTATCGGCTCACAATCTGTGGCTCAATGCCACCGATTTCGCCCCGACCCTATCCGGGAGGGCCGGCGCGCACAGCAAAATCTATTTCGGCTTCGGCCACCGCTTTCCGGTGCAGGATTTTCTCGACAAGGAAAAACTGCGCGAATTTCGTCTGACCTTTCCCGACGGCAGCCAGCACGACCTTGATGCGGAAGAAAACGGTTTTCTCGCGACGCCTGTGGTGTTTAAAAAGGCGGGAGGCTACATTGTCAGCGCGGCGACCCAAACCGGTTTCTACACCATGTTTTCGGACGGCGACGGTCGCATGCACCACAAAATGGCCGGCATGCAAGGTCTGAGCAATGTTGTTCTCAGCCTCTACTACGAAAACTACACCAAAGCACTCATCGACGTAGAGAGTTCGAATGAACAAGCCTACGCCACTCCAGTCGGCCACCGCATTGAAATCGTCCCGCTGGAAAATCCCTACCTGAAAAAAGCCGGAGACACCTTGCGGCTGCAGGTGTTGTTCAACGGCAAACCGGCCCCGTTTTGTCCGCTATCCGCCACGTATCTCGGCTTCTCCAGTAAGGATGAATACGCCTTCAGCACCAAGACTAACAGCCGGGGCATTGCTGAGCTGCGGTTGCTGCAGCCCAGCCAGTGGATTGTTCTGGCGACGCTACGTAAACCGGCCGACAGCGACCATCAGGGCCAGTGCCTGGAATTGAAATACACGGCCTCGCTGTCCTTTTCCCTGCGCTGAGCGTTGCGAAAACGGTGACCGATCTCCCTCTCTTTCCCATCGGAAAGAGAGGGGAATTTCTTACAACCCGCCGAATCAACGCCACGGCGCAAACAAAGGTTTTGATTATGATGCCTCTTCTTCCCTTAACGCCACTGCGTGCCGAACGCCACAGTCGTTACGCCCTGTCCCGCCCGATCCTCATTACGATCTTGCTGGTGTTCTGGGCCGGCACGGCCCACGCCCATACCGCCCTGATGGCCTGCTATGCCAATGAAGAAAACAACACCATCAGCTGTTACGGTGAATTTTCCGACGGCTCATCGGCGTCCGCCATCCCGGTACGCGTGGTGAACGACAACGACGAACTTTTGCTTGAAGGCAAAATGGACGATTACGGCGAATTTACCTTCACACGTCCCGACCAAGCGTTTCGCGTCATTTTTGACGGCGGCCCGGGTCATCGGATTATCGAGAAAAGCGCCACCATCAATTAATCCATGATGCGCCGACCGTTTCGATTTTCAGGAAGCCCTCGAGGCTCTTGCAAAAGGCTCCCTTTTATAAAATTTTCGCAAAGGACTCATACCTATCTCGGTTTGATCTTCGCCGCTTATTTTCTGCTGATGGCGTTGACCGGCATTCTGCTCAACCATCCTGAGCTGATCCGGGGGCTGGCACTGCCCGTCGCCCTGCTACCGGACAGCCATACCTTGCGTAACGGCGCACGCATGGCGGTTCGCGACACGGTGAGCGATGGCGACAGCTTGATCGTCGGTGGCCGCGCCGGCGTCTGGTACAGTCCGGACCGCGCAGAGCATTTTATTCCGCTGATGGAGGGCTACCCGCAAGATGCCGACGACCGAGATACCCTGTGTCTGCTCCATTACCGTCATCAGGGCCGAACGCATCTGCTCGCCGGAACCCGCAATGGTTTATTTCACTACGACTTTTCCGGCGTGTGGAAAAACGTGGCGCTACCGCAGGACGACGCGGCCATCGTCGCCCTGATCCGGCGCGACAACGACCTGTTGCTCTTCACCGAACAGCAGTGCCTGATTAGCCCGATGGGCACCCACTTTGAGTTTCGCCCCCACCCTTTGCTCTATGCGCAAGCCGATCTGCCGTCAACCGTACCCCTCATCCGCTGGCTGTTGGCCCTGCACAGCGGCGCCGTGCTCGGGCTGCCCGGTCGTCTATTTGTCGATGCAGCGGCGACTATTCTCGTCTTTCTATGCCTGTCCGGGCTGTGGCTGTGTCCCACCTCGCGGCGATTTCTGCCGCCTGTGCCCGGAATCAAGCTGCCGTTCTGGTGGCGTAACCATCTACAACTGGGGATACGCAGTGTCCTGTTTCTGCTGCTCATCACCCTTAGCGGCGTTGTGATCCGGCCACCCTTTTCCGCTCTGATCAAGGATTGTCGGATTGCGCGTTCCTCCATGATCTTTCACCCTGACGACTCTCGCCGACCACGCATTGATCGCGTCGCCCTCAGCGCGGATCACAGTGAAATTCTCATCGCCACCCGCGACGGTCTGTTCGGCGGCCCGGCAGACCTGCACACGCCCCTGCGCCGCCAAAGCGTTGCGGCTCCGATCAGCGCCATGGGGGTCAACGTGCTGTATTCACTGCAAGATGGACGTTGGATCATCGGCTCCTTCGCCGGTCTCTACCTGTGGGACGAAAAACAACGCTGCGCCAGCGCGCTGATCACCCCGGCAAGCCGTCGACCTCTTGTTACAGCGCTGATCACGCACGAGCGCCGTCCAGTCGCCTTTGTTGATTACCGCGACGGTCCGCGCCCCTGCCGACTTCCCGACACGGACGACACCCCGCAACCGATCCATTTCCCAGTAGCACTGGGCGAGCTGTCCGTGCCGTTGCGCCATATTCTTTTTGAACTCCACAACGGCCGCATTCTGCGCCAATGGCTGGGCATCTGGTACACGGCGCTCATTCCCCTCGGCGGCGGACTTTTGTGCCTCGTCCTTACCAGCGGCGTTTATGATTGGTGGTCACGCACATCCACCACAAAAAAATAGAATGTCATTCAGACTGCTGACACTCATACATTTTGTTGCTGAAAAAAGATACGGCACCCATGGGTGGACGACCGAATCGAAGACGGATTTTTTAAGTGAACAAACGCAAGAACAGCGCTTTGTCGATGTGCGTGGTTGAAAAATCCATGGGCCGCATCCCCTCTCTTTTAAACACCAAAAAGAAACACAATGAAAATTCTTGTTGCCGATTCCAGCACAACCGGTACCCCCCGTAAAATCGCCCGTGCCATTGCCGACGCCCGGCACGCCGTGGACAGCCTTGATAATGCCGTCCTGATCGACCGCTTTATCTGCCAAGGAGCCATTGCCACGAAATTGATCGACGGGATGAAGACGTTGCCTCCAGAGTGTCGCAGCTCTACCCAGCGTTCTTGCGCCAGTGTCTTGAGGACTCACGTCATCCCTGAAAAAAAAGTTCCAGTTGTGTCTCCGGTCACATCATTAGCCAACCACTCCAGCTAATCTTATTTACATTAAAAGTAAAATTCATTAGCTGCGAGATGATTCGATCGGAGTTGCAGAGAATGCCTCATTTCCATGAAGTGACGGCTCTATGCGCTATTCCGGCATGCTGCGAAGCCCTTTATCTTTTTTGCGGCACCTCTCGACGACGAGACGCACCGCCCTTGTTATTCCCAAACTGTTCATTGGATTGCATCGTGACCCATCAATTTCATAATGGTTTTAAAATCGACCTTAAAGACCAGAAAATACACTATGTTTTTGATGGTTTTCTCGATGTTCTTCTTAGTCTGCTCGCGCATCGGGATTACTATACCTATTTGCACTCTTTACGCGTCGCAGAGCTGTCACGGCGCATCGGCATCCAGTTGCAACTCAGAAAAGATGAGGTTCTGGCCCTGGAGCACGGTGGCCTGATCCATGACATCGGCAAACTCTCCATTCCCGATGACGTTTTGCTCAAGCCGGGCCGTTTTTCGATTCACGATCGCCATATCATGAACAGCCATGCCCTTATCGGCGCCGATCTGTTCAAAAACAAAGGCATAGACACACGGTTGATCGACATGGTGCTGCAGCATCATGAACGGCTGGACGGCAGCGGTTATCCGCAGGGACGCGAAGCGGATTCTATCTCCTTTTACGCCCGGATCATTGCCGTTGCAGATGTCTATGAAGCGTTGATTGCACGACGCCCGTATAAAAGTAACCGCAGCCATGAGAATGCGCTGGAGATTCTTCTGTTGGATGTCCAAAACGGCAAATTGGATAAAAGCATCGTCAAAGCCCTGACGGCCGTGACCGAACGGTGGAACCCGTTGACCATAGAGGGGAACAGCTATACGGAATCATTGGCCCAACTTGAAGATTTTCGCCACTCCTGTTATTTCCGTGAGCCGCTGAGCCAATTTTACAGCTACCGTTATCTGTTCTCATTTGAAAATGACTACCAATCCCCCCTCAATGCCACCCCCTATGTGTTGTTCGCCCTGTGCTTCCGCAACCTGAAAACGCTTAACCGCCAAAAAGGCTATCTGGAGACCGACAATGTTCTTTGCACCATCGGCGAACAACTGCAAGATCGTATCAGTGAAATCGTCCAGGCAAACATGCCACCGGAGAATCCCGTCCTGCTGTTTTTAAAAAAGGGCGCAGATTACATCATTTACAATCAGCTTGATCCTCAACGTTGCCAATGCCTCGAGAAAATCATCAACGAGAGCATCTCAGAGGCCCGCAGTATCTGGGGGGTTGAATGTGAATGTCGTCAGCGCCTATTTAATGCGGGTGAGCCTTTCAAGGCGGCACTTGATGTGCTTTTTACCTGAATCAGTGTGGCAATGGTGGTTAAGGACGTACATATGCTTTGGTTGAATGAGGTTTTGAAAAAGCCTGTCTCGCTCTCATAGGTTCGGCGGCTTTTTTCCAAAGCTCAGGCAGCTCATGCCATGTACGATCTGCCTCCAATCGCTTCACAGTTTCTGGTTTTACTATGGAGGGGATTGTGAGCTTTGAACGTTTTGAACAACCGGCCAAAAACAAACGCTGCTTCCACACTTGGCCGCTTGGAATTACCGGCCGTGTGGCCATTTTTATTGTCGTATCTATCTTGCTGCCCATGCTGCTGACTTCCTGGTTGATTGAAACCGGCGGCCTGGCCCCCGGCAACAACCTCTACTTTGCCATCCCTTTGGCCGTTATTTTCCTGCTGATTCCGCTGGCGCGCTGGGTCGCTTATTTCCTGATCAATCGCGATCTGGAAGTGGTTAACCGCTTCTGCAAGGAGATGAAAAAAGGCAACTACCAGATCTATTTCGACCTGAGCAATGAAAAAGAGGAGGAAGACGAATTTCTTGTCTTGTTGCGCAATCTGACCTGGATGAGCCAAGGTCTGGCTCGCCAAAAAAGAGAGTCTTTACGCCGTTACAACAGCGTTCAACAACAGTACCGGGCCATGGAGGAGCAGGCCTTCACCGACGCCCTGACCGGGGTTTATAATCGCCATTTCCTGGATCAGCTTTATAGTCGATGCGGCTCTGGGCTGTGTATCAAAGGAACAGAGTTCAGCGCGATCTATATCGATTGTGATCGATTTAAGCAGGTCAATGACAGCCTCGGCCATCATGTGGGTGATCAGCTGTTGCAGGACCTGGCACGTTGCATCATCCGTGCAATCCGCCAGGACCCGGATGTTCCGTTACGCCTCGGTGGCGACGAATTTGCCGTATTTCTACCCAATACCACGATTGATCAGGCCGAAAAAATTGCCTGGCGCATCCGGCATCTGTACAGCAAAGTCAAGGTGGCGTCGACGTCATTGTCCATCGGTATCGCCTCCACCCAGTGCCAACCGGAAAGCTGCCATGACATGTTGCAGACCCTGCTGCGTAAAGCGGATGAACAAGCCTACCTGATCAAAAAAAGTGGCGGTGACGGGGTGTCACGAATCGACCGTTAGCAGGAGGTTGAAAACATCCCTCCCGGAGATCTTTTTCAATAAAGTACGCCAAAAATGCGCTGTCCTGGCTCTCAACACGTACAAACCTGTCCTTTTCCTTTTGATCGCTCGTGCGTTGGCTTTACAGGTTGTTTTTCAGCAGCCTGACATCAAGAGGAGTGCTCAAACGTTAAGGACCTTCCGTACTATGGTCTGCTCACACAACCTGATCGTCAGGGAGCAGAAATTCTACACCCCACTTTCGTGACTTCAATCACAGACTTTTATTGGGGAGCCTGTACAATGCCTTCCTGTTTCCCGTCGATATTGCGCGGGCCCCCACGGAGGATTTATACAATGAGCCACATCGCCACCCCATCACAATCTATTCCCTTATCGCAACTTTCGGAGCAGCAAAAAGCCCTTGTTCGCGCCTGCTCGGCACGTGGTGCGCTAAAGCAGAAACTGCTCAACATGGGCTTTATTCCCGGTGCTGAAATCATGATGATTCGCAACGCTCCTTTACGCGACCCTATTGAAATTGGAATTCAAAACTATTTTCTTTCGCTGCGCCGCAGTGAGGCGCAAATGATTCAGGTGGAACAATTATGATCAATGTTGCCCTGGCCGGACAGCCCAATTGCGGAAAATCAACCATCTTCAACA
This sequence comes from uncultured Desulfuromonas sp., assembly GCF_963678835.1. Lineage (NCBI taxonomy): Bacteria > Pseudomonadati > Thermodesulfobacteriota > Desulfuromonadia > Desulfuromonadales > Desulfuromonadaceae > Desulfuromonas > uncultured Desulfuromonas sp. Next base: position 908,953 of record NZ_OY787469.1, on the reverse strand, counting down.
TGCTCAGCGGCGTCAACCAGCATGTCGCCAATTATCCCGGCGTCACGGTTGACAAAAAATCAGCGACAGTCAAATTCGAAGGTCACAGCTATGAGATTGTCGATCTGCCCGGTACCTATTCGTTCAGCATGTTCTCGCTGGAGGAGCGGGTCGCCAAATCCTTTCTGCTCAATGAGGAAACCGACGTCATTGTCAATGTGGTGGATGCGGCGAATCTGCGCCGTAACCTCTATCTGACTTTTCAGCTTCTTGAACTGGGTAAACCGGTGGTGATGGTGCTGAATATGATGGATATAGCCGAGCGACGCCACATCGCGATCAACATCGATCTGCTGTCTCAACTGCTTAATATCCAGGTGGTTAAAGCGGTTGGCAGCCGGCAAAAAGGTAAAAATGACATCCTCAGTGCCATTGAACGGGCCAGTCAGCAGACGGTAACGCGTCCGTTTCGCATTGACTATGACCGCTTCGAACCCTACATCGCCCAATTGGAAGAAAAGATCACCGTCGAATCGACCATTGCCCGTCGCTGGCTGGCCATCAAAGCCCTGGAGGGCGATGATGTGGTGCTGGAAAAAGTTGGCCTGACCACGCAAAATATCCAATCTCTGACGGATGAAATCCATGAGCGCTGTGACCTGGATGTGGACCAGACCTTTGCCGCTATGCGTTATCAGAATGCCGACATTGTTTATCACCGTTGCGTGCGCGAAACGCCTGACAGCAAACGGAACCTTACCGATAAGCTCGACCGGATTATTCTCAATAAATGGCTGGCATTTCCCTTCCTCGGTCTGATCATTTATCTGATCTATCAACTGTCCATCGTTGCCGGCTATAAACTGACCAATTACACTTGGCCGCTGCTGGCCTCAATTAAAAATTTTATTGTCGGCTTTTTGCCCCCACCGATGATCGTCGACGTGCCGTTATTCACCGACCTGAGCGTATGGATGATCAACAGCACCATTGCCCTGCTCAATTATCTGCCGATTTTCTTCATTCTGTTTGCCTTGATCGCCATCCTCGAAGATGTCGGCTACATGCCGCGCATGGCGTTTATTCTCGACCGGGTGTTCAAGCGTTACGGTCTGCATGGTCAATCCACCCTGCCTCTGGTACTTGGCGGCGCCCTTGTCGGCGGCTGTGCGGTTCCCGGTGTCATGGCCACCAAAGGCATTGCCGATGAACGGGCACGGTTGGCAACAATTCTCACCGTGCCGTACATGAACTGCCTGGCCAAGGTGCCATTTTACACCCTGCTCCTCGGTGCTTTTTTTGCCGACAACATGACACGGATGATGTTTTACATCTCCACCGTCACCCTGTTCATCGCTCTGATTGTCGCCCGTCTGCTGACGGCAACGGTGTTGGCCAACCGTGAAACCGCACCGTTCATCATGGAACTGCCGCCCTACCATCTGCCGACCATCAAAGGCGTGCTGCTGCGTGCCTGCCAGCGGGTGTGGCTGTACATCAAAAAAGTTGTGACCATTGTTCTGGCCGTGGCCGTGGTGCTGTTTGCGTTGCTGCAGTATCCGGGCGTGCCGGATGACACCATGACCAAGATGCGCGCCGAAGCGGATCAAGCCCTGCAGACGTTTGATCACAAGGCCAAAAAGACGAGTCTTTACGCGCTGGTCGATGAGCGAGCCGAGGTCATTACTCTGATCAACCTGTATAACGGCTACAAGTCCAAACGGATGCTGACCAGCAGCAAAGAAGCTGTTGCGGCTCTGGATGCGGATTACCTTGCCGCCAATCCGCAGTTATTCCCCATCGTTCGCGGCAAAGGCGCCGATGAAAAAACCATTAACCGGGCTGTGCGCAAGCTATCGAAGGTTGCCCAGAAACTGCAGATGGAGATCAAAAACGAGAAAATCACCCATTCGTTTCTCGGCATGTTTGGTCGTGCGTTGGAACCGGTGAGCCAATTCTGCGGTTTTGACTGGCGGGTCAATGTCGCCTTCCTCAGTTCGTTTGCCGCCCGCGAAAGTGCCGTGGCGACGCTCGGGTCCATTTACGAAAAGGGCAAGCAGGAGCGCGCCGAAACCTCGATCTCCAAAGATGGTGCTTATACGCCCATCCATGCCGTGGCCATGCTGATCTTCATGATCCTGACACCGCCGTGCATTGCCACGATGGTGGTGGTTAAGCTGCAATCCAACTCATACCGCTGGATGCTCTTTGCCATCTTCTTTCCCATCACCCTCGGCCTGCTGTTGTCCGGAAGCTTCTTTACTCTGGCTCAAACCTTCGGCTGGAGTGGTCTCGACATGATGCACTACTTCTATCTCAGCGTGGTGACAGTCGCCGTGCTGCTGGCATTTATCCGTTCCAAACAACCGGCCTGGGAGGTCGGAGATTAAATTCACCCATTCACCTATCAAAAGAAAGGTCATTACCATGAAAAAACATATTCTTTTAACACTGTTACTGTTGTTTCTCAGCACCACTTCTGTGATGGCACACACCGCTCTGATGTCCTGCTTTGATGAAGGCGACGGCACCATCACCTGCGAAGGCGGTTTCAGTGACGGCAGCAGTGCCAGCGGCGTTGAAGTGCGTATTGAACAGCACGGCAAGGTTCTGCTCAAAACAAAAATGAACGAATACAGCGAAGTGAATTTCAAGAAGCCGCAAGGTGACTACACCGTGATTTTTCACGCGGGCGAAGGTCACAGCGTCTCGGTTTCCGGTAAGGATATTGTCGAATAAACGGCTCTTAAACAGACAGCGCGTTCCCCACTCTTCAACCAAGGAAGGATCATCATGAAAAAGGTATTACTGCTCAGCGTCACGGCCATGATCGTGGCCGCCACTCCGGCCCTGGCCCACTTCCAGATGCTCTACACACCGCAATCCGCTCTGGACGGCAGTACAACGATTGAACTGCGTGAAGTGTTCACCCATCCATTTGCCGATGAACACACCATGGACATGGGGCTGCAGGAGGATGGCAAAACAAAGCCTGTTGAAGCCTTTTGTGTCATCAATAAGGGCAAGAAGAATGATCTGCTCCCCACCTTAAAACCGATCAGCTGGCAGGGCCATCACAACAGTGGTGCGGCCTATCAGTCACAGTACAAGGCCCGGCGCATGGGCGATCACGTTTTTGTCTTGCAACCGGCTCCTTACTATGAAGGCGGCGAAGGGATCTACATTCAACAAATCACCAAGATGATCGTTAATGTGGCTGGCGCGCCGACAGATTGGGACGCGGATCTCGGCCTGAAAGCAGAGATCGTTCCATTGACAAAACCCTACTCCATTTGGACCGGTTCTACCTTCAGCGGTATTGTCAAAAGCAATGGCAAGCCAGTGCCCTTTGCCGAGATCGAAGTGGAATACCTCAACCACGAAGTCGATCTAGAGAAAAACGCCATGGGCAAGGCCTATGTTGAAGCTCCCCATGACAGTTTTGTCACCATCGGCATCAAAGCCGATGCGAACGGCAAGTTTACCTTCGGGCTGCCCAAGGCAGGCTGGTGGGGATTCTGCGCTCTCGGTGTCGGCAGCGACAAAGAGTATCAGGGCAAAGAGCTCAGTCAGGATGCCGTGATCTGGGTTCAGGTGACGGATATGAAATAAGCAGCATGTTACACAGTCGTAAGCCAGCATCAAGTCGCTGTCCGGTGGTCGGGCAGCGGCTTTTTGTTTTTTAGAAGCACGATAAAACGCAGAACCAACCAATACTGGGCACACGCAAAACGTGATCAAAATCACAGACAGATCGCACATCATCTTTTACTGTACATCAGTACATTCTTTCCACAGCGTGGCAACTTCCATTGTCACCCCCCGATGACGGGTTAAGCTTATGCAGATCAGCGTTCGTCACCATACACCGCACCGGCTGCGTGTCCGTATTAAAGGATTGCGTAACAATCGTTTGCTCGGCAAAGAGCTGGATCTTTTGCTGCAACAATCGTCTTTGCCCGTTGCTCATCAGACCAAACTTCGTTCCGGGTGTCTGGTGTTGACCCATGCGCCGGATAAGGCTCTGAGGCGCGAGTTGTTAGCCCTTTTTAAAAACTATGCGGCCAAGCCTCCGGCAACGCCGTTGCCCAATCAGCCCGGTTGCGAATGCGATCTGGTTTGCGCCCGCTGCCATCCGGCGGAAAAACCGGCCCCGTCCCTGACGCGCCAACTGATAGGCGTGACATTGCTGACCGGCTACGTCGTGTGGGTGTTTATCCGCCAGACCCTTTTGCGCAAACCGGTGTCTGAAAAAGCCTTGAGCCTGACGTCCGGGGTGGCTCTGGTCGCGGCAATCCCGTTGTTTCGCGAAGCCTGGGCCGAAATGCGTCGTGGTCGCCATAAGAGCCTGTTTCCGTTTTTGTCCGCGACTTGTTTTCTGGCTATTGCCCTCGGTCAGGCACTGACCGCGCTGGAAGTGATCTGGATTCTGCGCATCGGCATGTTGCTCGAAGATTATGTGGCCCGCCGCTCTCATCGCGCTATCCGCGATATTCTCGAACTGACGGAGAAAAACACGTTTATCCTTGTTGACGGCATTGAAGTGGAAATTGCCGTCGATGAGGTCAAACAGGGCGATACGGTCGTCTGTCATACCGGGGAAAAGATTGCCGTGGACGGCACCGTCATCCGCGGCAGTGCCCTGGTCGATGAATCGTCCGTCAACGGCCGTTCGGAGATGGCAGCGCACAGCGCAGACGATGCGGTATTCGCCGGTACCATCATTCGCCAGGGCACCTTGTTCATCCGCGCAGAACGCCTCGGTGAAGAAACCTACCTGTGCCGTATCCTGACCATGGTCGAAAACGCTCTGGCCAACCAGGCTCCGGCGGAAAAACGTGCCGACATGCTGGCCGACCGGCTGATGCGCCTCGGTGCCATTGCCGTGACCGGCACCTTCCTCATCACCCTCAGCCCCATCCGTGCCTTTACCGTGCTGCTGGTGTTGGCCTGTCCGTGCGCGACGGTGCTGGCCGCCTCCACCGCGGTGTCGGCAGCGCTGGCCAATGCCGCCCGCAACCATATCCTCATCAAGGGTGGCTACTATCTGGAACAGTTCGGTGAAGCCGACTGCTTTTGCTTCGACAAAACCGGCACCCTGACCGTGGAAACACCCCAGGTGATGGAGATCTTCCCACGTAGCTCACGCCAGAACCCTGACACCTTGCTCGCGTTGGCAGCGGCGGCTGAAATGCACACGCCGCACCCCATGGCCCGCGCCATCACCCATGAGGCGCAACAACGCGGCTTGGAGATTCCCCGACATGCCAGCTGCGAATTCACCATTGGTCGAGGCGTCAAAGCGCAAATCGACGATCGCAGCGTGCTGGTCGGCAATGACAAATGGATGGCCGAGCACGCCATCGACATCCGCTATTTTAAAGGGGCCGCCACCCAACAACTGGAGCTTGGTCACACCCTGATTTATCTGGCCCGCGAAGGCAAGGCACAAGCTTTGCTGACCGTGGCCAACCGGGTGCGTCCCAAAACCCCGGCTGTGCTCGACTGGCTACGCGCCGACGGTGTTCACGACATGTATCTGGTGACCGGGGACACGCAGCGCATGGCACGCTCTCTCGGTGAGTCGTTCCATTTTCGCGATTGGCGGGCCGACCTGTTGCCGGAAGAGAAAGCGGCCTTTCTCCACCAGCTTGAGGCACAGAACCGCAAGGTGGTCATGGTTGGCGACGGCGTCAATGATGCCCTGGCCCTGGCCGATGCCAAGATCGGCGTGGCCATGGGCGCGGGCGGTGCCGAAGTGGCCATTGAGGCCGCGGACATCGCCCTGGCCGACAGCGACCTGGAAAACCTGGTGCGTTTGCGCCAACTGAGCCGCAAAACCCTGCGCACCATTGAGCAGAACCATCAGCTGGCCATGTGGACCAACATCGGCGGCGTGGTGCTGGGGGCGGCCGGACTGCTGTCGCCGCTGATGGCCGGTGGTCTGCATATTGTTCACACCCTCGGCATCCTGTTTAACTCCAGTGCTCTGTTGCACTGGCAGGCACAAGGATTGCCGACTCCCGTCGCCGACATCACAGACACAGAGAGTACGCATGACTGACCATGACAAACAAACCCTGATTAACGCCCTGTTCCGTATTGCCGATTACGCGCGTATTGCCCATCACATTCCGGGACGGATTCGCATCAAAATGGCGCTGGCCGCCAAAAAAGCCCTGGCTGATCTCGACCTGGACAATATCACGACGGACTTGCCCGGCATTCGTTACCATCGCCTCAATAGTAAAAACGGTTCCGTGGTCATCGAATACGATCCAACGATCATTGATCCAAAGCTGTGGGAACGGTTGATCACTCTGCCCGAACCGCAACGACCGACCATGCGCGAGGAACTGTTGAATTTATGGCATCACACCCCATCATGAAAGGAGCAACACCATGAGCCCCGAATCAGTTTGCGCTGAACAGGCTGGCATCCACCAGACGCCGGAGCAGCCGAACGGCCCCCAGGAACAGCCCTCAACCGAACAACATCTGACTCAGATGTGGCAACATCTTCAAGCCCAGCAGACCATGTTGCAGCAAATGGCCGCGGATCAGCAGTTGATGTGGCAACACATGGCCAGTGGCGGCAAACCGCCGGTTCAAGAGCCGGAAAAAGAACACGGCTCCGAGCACTGCGACCATCATCAGACGCCTCAGGAACAGGCCGAGCATTTTATGCGCATGGCGGAAAAATTCGCCCGTGGTGATGTCGACATGCAGGATGTTGCCGGTGGTCTCTCCTTTATCAACACTCAGAGCAACAGCTTCTGGAAAGGGTTGCTGATCGGTGGTGGACTGACCTTTCTATTCAGCAACGAAAGCGTCCGCCACACCGTGACCGATCTGTTTAAACGCGGCAAGGACGAGGAGTGATCTGTCGTTATAACGCAGCATCCATGTCAGCCCGATTGTCTTATTGAAACTCTTGAAACACCCATAAAGGAGATGGTTATATGTCCACGACCCCAACACACACCACTACTCAGATCTACCGTACCTCGACCCTGCAGCCGACCGCCGTGCTCAATACCGGAATTTTCGGCACCGTTGTCGGTTCCACCGCAGCCATGGGCATGAACCTGCACAAAGTTCGCGATAAAGAGATGACTCTCGGCGAAGCCACGGCCGACAGTCTGGCCAAAGGCGCCGGTGCCGGTATTGCTGCGGCCGTGGCCACGGCTGCGGTCCAAAGCCTTGGCGGCAGCCGTCTGACCAACTGGACCGTACTGTTGGCCACGGCCACCGGCGTCGGCTATGCCATCAATACGTTGGGCCGTAAAAAAACAACCGATAACGATTGATCAGGAGGTCTTTCATGCATACCACGCCCACCATGCCCCAGATGCCCACCATGCCGACTCAGGAATCCTGCGGATGCTCCGGTTCACACCCGGAACCCGGGGCCACGGCGTACGGCTTTTCGCCCGCCTCTCCGCTAAACGGTTCACTGCCGTTTGGCACGCCCACCCAGACGTCCGTGCCGCCCGCTTCCGGCGATAACCAGTTTGTCAAAGGTGCCCTGATCGGTGTCGGTCTGGCTCTGTTGCTGAGCAATGATCGCGTGCAAAAAAGCCTGATCAAAGGAGCAACTACCGTTTTCAATGCGGCGCAGGCCGGAGTGGAGGAGTTGAAAGAAAAATTTGAAGACATGCAGGCTGAAATGAAAGAGCGCACGGATAAATAGGGCAGATAGGAGCCTGTCGATGACCTCAAAGCAATTACAGCGCATTGCCAAAACAGGCATGACCGTGTCGCTGGCCGCGCTGGTGTACAGCGCGGCCTCGCCCGGCCCGCGGCGTAAACGGATGGTGGCGCACACCTGGCAGGGCCTGGCCCTGATAGGTTTTTCCGTGTGGCATTACAACCTGTATCCTTCCCCCCGTCGCGCGACCAGCGTGGAGAAGACGACGTGACCGCTGCGCTCACTGTACTCCATCGCAGTCGTGAGCGACTGCGGCTGCGATGTCCAGCACTTCGCCATCGCCGTCTCGATCCGCTCTATTTGCAGGCATTGCTGGAGAACGTGCCGGGGGTGCGCCGGGTGCGGATCAACAGCATTGCGGCCAGCGTGACGGTCTGGCATGAAGGCGACGCCACGCTGGAGCAACGGGTGCGGGCGCTGCTCGATCCGCTGCCGCAAACCGTCTTTACCGTCCCTCAGTCTGATCAGGAATCGGTCAACCCGCTGACCGTGGTCGGATTGGGTGTTCTGGCCGTATTCCTGCGCGGGGTGCCGCCGTCCATTCAGGGCGGCATCAGCCTGATGATCGCTTTGCCCACCCTGCTTAAAGGGATTGATACCCTGTTGGATCGGGGCATCAAAATCGATGTGCTGGACGCCGGAGCCGTAGCCATCAGTCTGGCGCGCCGCGATTATTTCACCGCCAACATGATTGTCTTTTTGCTACGCCTCGGCGAGTATTTCGAATACTTTTCCCAAGATAAAACCTCCGGTCTGCTGCGCACCCTGTTGCGGCCCCAGGTGGACCGGGTCTGGGTCGAACAGGACGGCGTCGAGATCGAACTGCCCCTCGACCGGGTTGAGCCGGGGCAAACCATCCTGTGCGGCAGCGGCGAAATGATCCCCATCGATGGCCGGGTGGTGCACGGCGAAGCCTCGGTCAATCAGAGTTCCATTACCGGTGAATCCGTTCCCGTACATAAAAAAGCCGGTGACGCCATTCTTTCCGGTGCCGTGGTCGAAGAAGGTCGCCTGGCCATTCGTGTCGATGCCGTGGGCAGTGAAACCGGACTGGCGCGCATTAACCTGTTTTTGCAGCAGTCGCTGCGCTCGTCGTCGGAAACCCAGCGCCACAGCGAGCAATTGGCGGAACGGCTGGTGCCCATCACCTTGGGGTTGGCCGGGGTTATTTTTCTGCTGACCCGCGATATCCGTCGAACCGCCGCCGCATTGACCGTCGATTACTCGTGCGCCATCAAGCTGGCCACGCCGATCACCGTGCGTACGGCCATGTACGCGGCCGCCCATCAGGGCGCGCTGATCAAAGGCGCGGCCACGCTGGATCGCCTGGCAGCGGTCGATACTCTGGTGTTCGACAAAACCGGCACCCTGACCGAAGGGCGTCTTCAGGTCACCGATGTGGTGCCGTTGACGGATTTGTCGCCGCGACAACTGCTCGCTTTGGCCGCCAGCGCCGAAGAGCACTATGCTCATCCTATTGCCGAGGCCGTGGTCGGTCACGCGGCGGCGCAAGGGATCGATCTGTTGCCCATCAGTCGCGTTGACTTTATCGTCGCCCACGGCGTATCCGCTTATGTCGACGGTCAACAGGTGCTGGTCGGCAGTCGCCACTTTATCCATGACGATGAAGGGATTGAGTGCCGGAGCGCATCTGTCCATGAAGAACGCTTGCACGGTGAGGGGAAAAGCCTCCTCTATATCGCCCGAGGTCAATGTCTGGAAGGGGTGATCGCCTTGCGTGACACGCTGCGCAAGGAAGCGTCACAGGTGCTCAATGCACTGAAAGACAGCCAACGCCGGTTGGTCGTTCTCACGGGGGATCACGAACAGACGGCCAAGGCGCTGCACCGTCAACTGCCGCAGATTGATGCGATCCACTGGCAACTCAAGCCTCAGGATAAAGCCACGCTGATTAAGCAGTTACAACAGCAGGGGCGCAATGTGGCCTTTGTCGGCGATGGCGTGAACGACGCGCCCGCTCTGGTAACGGCGGATGTCGGTATCAGCATGCCCAGTGGTGCCGACCTGGCACGGGATGCCGCCCAGGTGATTCTCATTCAGGATGATCTGAATACGCTGCTTCATGCTCTGGAGATCGCGGATCGGGCCAAGCACACCCTGAGTGAAGGGTTTTATGCGGCGGTCGGCGGCAACAGCCTGTTCCTGCTCGGCGCCTTGAGCGGGCGGATTGCTCCGGTGACGGCAGCACTGTTGCATAATCTGCTCACCGTTTCTATTCTCGGCTGGAGTGCGTCACGCAGTCTGACGTTCCACGCCTCTACTCCGGTAAACCCCGTATCGGGAGACCGCTCATGACCGCGCATACCCCCACTGACACCCCCATCCCACTGTGCGACGCGCCTGTGGATCAGCCGTTAATTCTCCACGCCATCCACGACCGACGGCTTGCCTTGCAATTGGAAAAAATCGGCTTATCCGCCAACAGCCGTCTAACGCGTTTGGATGAAACCCTGACCCTGCGCACCATCCGCGTAGAGAGTGCATCGGGGCAGGCCATTCTCAGCGGCGGCATGGGGCTGAAAACCATTATTCATCTCGATGACGGCCGCCGTCTGCCGTTGATGGATATGGAGGTCGGCCAGTCCGGTCACATCGAAGGCACCACCGGTGGTCGCAGCCTGGCGCAGATCCTCGAAACGTTGGGACTCAAAGAAGAGGAACCCATCACTCTGATCCGCAAATTGCCGCCCATGGAATACCGCGTTCGCCTGGAAGACAACCATTGTGTCACACTGAGCGAAGGTGACGCAGCTCGGATCTGGGGCGAATGCGGCCAGACGTACATTCAGTTTTCCCTGGCTTCGGCCCATAAACGATTCCATGTCGTACGGCTGCTCGGCGGGCACAAGGCTCAGCAACGCCTGATCAAGGCTTCCATCCAACCCGGCAGTCAGCTGATTCTGGAATCGGTGCGCAGTGTTCAGGATCTGTGTCTTGCTCCTGAGTCTCAACTGGTGATCAACAGTCAGGACGGCCTTCACCTGCATTTGTCGCACGAAGAAGGCAAGGATATTTTTGTACGGCTTCTTTAAGCATGTGAAGCTCACAAGACCCTGCATTTATCAAACAAACACATTGTTTCATGGATGCAATCTGCCGCTAATGGCTTCACTGTTTCAGGTCGAATTCAAAGAGAACCACAAACAAAAAAGCCCGCGTCATGTGCGCACCACCATTGCGAACGGGTGGTGTTTGCTGGTGCGATTCGTTTCAAATGACGAACCACTGAAGAGTAAGGTCAAAATCAAGGTCGCCGGGTTTCGTCCCGGCAGCCGACATCCTTTTGACTGGCCGCTCAAAAGTATGCAAAAACCAGCTTGAACACCTCCTGACCCTCAGATTAACCGACAATGCGTCTGTTTCCGTCATGCGTCACGGATTCGGCTCGTCGCCCTTTAGGACGACGAATCGTGCAACTCATCGCCTATGGCGTAAAACGTTGATAACAGGCTTACGCCTTGCTCTATTCTTTCCGTGGCCCCGATCAAACGGGCGGGACGGTGCCCGCCCTGCAGTCGCGTGTAATTGAGCAGCCAAGCCCTCCCGTTCAGCAGCACCGAACGCAATGAACGTCAGCGCGATGGTTGTCGGCAACCTGTTTGAGGGCTGATGCCGACTGGGCGAGTTTTGCCGACATCGCGGTGTAAGTGAATGTAGAGAGGGAACCCGTAAGGGCGCATTGGGGTTGTTATTGATCAGATGAACGAGAGGTGTTGCGTGAGATTTTTTGCGTCAGCAAGGCAGAGGGAGGAGCTATAGTCGTTCTATGGCGACGACCGATAACGCCGCTGACGTGAAAAAGATCCGCAACAACTCCGTGAAGGCTGATTGATGACAACCCCTTGGGAGTCGATTTTGCGGTACTTTTGTCGACGCAAAAGTACCCCGACGGGCGGGCGCGGAAGCCCGCGTCATGTGGGCACCAACTATGATAACGGATGAAGTTTGCCGGTGCGATTCGTTTCGTATTACGAACCACTGAAGACCAAGATCAAAATCAAGGTCGCCGGGTTTCGTCCCGGCAGCCGACATCCTTTTGACTGGCCGCTCAAAAGGATGCAAAAACCGGCTTGAACACCTCCTGACCCTCAGATCAACCGACAATGGGTCTGTTTCCGTTATGCGTCACAGATTCGGCTCGCCGCCCTTTAGGTCGGCGAATCCTGCAAATCATCATCTTTAGCGTAAACGTTGATAACCTTTTACGTCTCACTCTATTTCTTCCGTGGCCCCGCTCAAACGGGTGGGACGGTGCCCACCCTTGCGGCAGAGTGTAATTTAGCTGCCAAGCCCTCCCGTTCAGCAGCACCGAACGCAATGAACGTCAGCGCGATGGTTGTCGGCAACCTGTTTGAGGACTGATGCCGACTGGGCGAGTTTTGCCGACATCGCGGTGTAAGAGAATGGAGTGAGGGAACCCGCAGGGTGCAATGGGGTTGTTATGAATCAGATGAACGAGAGGTGTTGCGTGAGATTTTTTGCGTCAGCAAGGCAGAGGGAGGAGCTATAGTCGTTCTATGGCGACGACCGATAACGCCGCTGACGTGAAAAAGATCCGCAACAACTCCGTGAAGGCTGATTGATGACAACCCCTTGGGAGTCGATTTTGCGGTACTTTTGTCGGCGCAAAAGTACCCCGACGGACGGGCGCGGAAGCCCGCGTCACGTGCGTACCAACTATGCGAACGGTTGCTCTCTGCCAGCGCAAATGGTTCCAAAATGCGAACCACGAAAAACCAAGATCAAAGTCGCCGGGACTCGCCCCGGCAGGCGACATCCTTTTGACTTGCCGTTCAAAAGTATGCAAAAACCGGCTTGAACACCTCCTGACCCTCAGATCAACCGACACTGTGTCTGTTTCCGACGTGCATCACGGATCCGGCTCGCCGCCCTTTAGGTCGACGAATCATGCAATTCATCAGCTCTGGCGTAAAACGTTGGTAACAGGCTTACGTCTATTTTTATTCCTTCTGTGGCACCAATTAAACGGGCGGGACGGTGCCCGCCCTGCAGTCGTGTGTTATTGAGCTGCCAAGCCCTCCCGTTCAGCAGCACCGAACGCAATGAACGTCAGCGCGATGGTTGTCGGCAACCTGTCTGAGCGTCAGCGAGTTTTGCCGACATCGCGATGTAAGAGAATGGAGTGAGGGAACCCGATAGGGTGCAATGACGGGAGTCGATTTTGCGCCACTTTTGTCGACGCAAAATGTGGCCCGACGTGCGGGCGCGGAAGCCCGCGTCACGTGGGTACCATCATCGCGAACGGATGATGGTCGCCGGAGCAATTCGTGCAAAAAAACGTAACCACAGAGGGTCACCGTCTCTTCCTCTCCCCATCAACGTGAGCCATAAACAAAAAAGCCCCCGCAGAAATCTCTGCAGGGGCTTTTCAATGGTGTTGCTTTAGCGCCTTTTAGCGCGGGCTACCAAGACCGTCTGACTTGATCGTGATGGTCTTTTCCCACTCTTTCCACAATTGAGCAGAAGTCCGCTTGTTGCCGAAAGGCAGGTACCACAGCTCAACGGTGACGTCCATCTCGCGCTCGAGAGTTTCTCGTACCATTTTGCCGGCAGCATTTTTCACGTCATCCGTGGGGAAGAAGATGTCAAAGCGCTCTTCAACTTCTTTTCCTGGAGGCAGGCAGGTGTCTTCGATGATGCCGCTCTTCTCGTAAGGTCCACGACCCATGATGTCGCTGCGACCGAACTGCTGAGGCGTCGGCATGTAGATGATGTCTTTGGTGAAAATTTCCCCTTCTTCTTCTGTTGTTGCACGTACCGACAGAACCAGTCGGTTAGGGGTCGGTCAGCCATCAGGGATGGCGTGGCCGGCACGGTTGGTCATTTTCACTTTCAGGACGGTTTTCGGAGTGAGTTTGCTGCCATCACGCCAGCGGGTGGCAAAGGCTTCGACGTCGAAGTCAACAGCCATTTCCTGCATGGTGGGATCGCTGTAGCTCAGGATCTTGTGACCCAGGCCGGATTTCTCCATGTGACATTCCTGACAACGCTCGTGGCCACCTTCAGCGGTGTAAGACCACAGGTAGCTGCCGTACAGGGTGGCGCACTGGGTGGGGTTTTCCAGCTCGAAGTTGGGGCCGAGACCGTGGCACTGACCACAGAAGATCGACTCGTTCATGATCGGGCTGACTTTCATCTTGGTGAAGTGCTCGTCTTCGTGCTCTCCTTCGTTGAAACCATACACGGTATCGCTTTGCGGATAACCGTCGGTCCACTTGTGGGTGATGGCCATGCGGTTGTGGCAGATCAGGCAGTTGATGTTGAGGGCCAGCAGAGTTTCCTCGTACTTGGCGCGCTCTTCTGTTTTACCGGCTTTGGCGGCATCGTACCAATCGTACAGGGTGTGAACCAGCTCAACGGCAACGCTGTCTTCGGCGTCAGCCAATTGCGGCAGGTGACACTTGGCGCAGCCCATCAGGTGCTCAACCTTAACGTCTTCCGGACCGTTAACGCCGGAGTACGCCCAGGACATGAAACCGTTTTTCATGGCGGTGATCATGGTGGCAGCGGTGCGGCCGGTGCCGTACATGGGACGGGCGTGGGGAGATGCCGCCCAGTCGTCGTGAATCTCTTCGTGGCAATCAATGCAGGCGGTCGAGTCGTACATATCGATCAGCTCTGCCAGGGTTTTGGCTTTGCCTTTGGTGGCTGCGATGGTGCCGTCACGACCAACGCCGGCGCCAATGGCGAAGACGCAGGTGGCGCTGAGCAGCACGATCAGCAAAGAAATGCTGATGTTTTTAGATTGATTCATTGTAATATCCTATAGATGTGATTAAAAGAGACCCGCATCGAAAGATGCGGGTCTCGGGGTCAAGCTATGATTGCGAAAGGCTTAGCAGCCAGTCAGCATATCGCTGCCGCCGGAAGGAGCGGAAGAAGCAGCACCTTTTTCAATGTCCATCTCAACTTTGTCGCCTTTGGAGATTTTTTTAGCGTCAGATTTGGAAACTTCTACAGTTACTTTGCTGCCGCGTACTTTAACAACTTCGCCGTCGACGCTGGCAAAAGCCGCAGAACACAGGCCACCGATAAACGCTGCAGTAGCCATCAGAACGATCATTTTTTTCATGTTGTTTCTCCTCTAGTTGAATTAAAAAGTGACAACCAACTTCTACATAAACTGCCCACAGGCAGAACAAATAATCATATATATTAATACAATAGAACTCTACGATCAAGTCTTGGAATGATCGTTCGACTCTTTCACTCTAACCATCCGGCATTATACGGATAATTAGAAGCTTATTCCTGATTTAAAACAAAAACAGTAAAAATTACCTCTTGTTAGGGAGACTGTATACATCCTGACTATCAAGAAATACGAGCCATGTCAAGAAAAGTCGGACGACAGAATGAGTTTTCGTTTTAATGATACAGGCCCGCGAAAGTTAGACTTGGTGGGGGTTTGCACGCCGCATCACAACCGTTGATCACTGGATTTTTCATCGATTTGCGTTAGTCTAGACAGAGACGTTCTTTCTCTTAAGTCACGCGCCGCAAGGCGGGATGGATCATGGATAATAAACGCCCCAGTACCGCAAATGAAGCCACGTTCCAAGGTCACGTTGTTGCGATTCGCGGCAGTGTTGTCGATGTGTTTTTTCCCGAGCATCTTCCAGAGATCCACACGTTACTCCACTGCCCTGACCTGGAGAACGTTATCCTCGAAGTCGCTTCGCAACTCGACGCTTCTCATGTGCGAGCCATGGCTTTAACCCCGACCCAGGGATTGGCCCGTCAGATGGTCGTCACTCACAACGGCACGCCCTTGCAGGCTCCGGTGGGCCACGCCATCCTGTCGCGCATGTTCGATGTGTTCGGCAACCCCATTGACCGTAAACCGCCTGCCGAGAATCTGCAATGGCGCTCGGTCCACCAACCGTCTCCGCCGTTGAGTCAACGTTCTACCGAACCTGAAGTTTTTGAAACCGGCATTAAGGTTATTGATGTGTTGACACCTTTGGAGCGCGGCGGAAAAACCGGCTTGTTCGGAGGCGCCGGTGTCGGCAAAACCGTGCTACTCACCGAAATGATTCACAACATGGTTCATCAGCATGAAGGGGTGAGCCTGTTCTGCGGCATTGGCGAACGCTGTCGTGAAGGGGAGGAACTGTATCGGGATATGCAACAAGCTGGCGTGCTCGACAACATGGCAATGATCTTCGGCCAGATGAACGAGCCGCCGGGTAGCCGCTTCCGCGTTGGTCACGCCGCCCTGACCATGGCCGAATATTTTCGCGATGATGAGCACCGCGACGTGTTGTTGCTCATCGACAACATCTTCCGCTTTATCCAAGCCGGTTCGGAGATCTCGGGGCTGATGGGCCAGATGCCGTCGCGTCTCGGTTACCAGCCGACTCTGAGCACCGAGCTGTCGCAACTGCAGGAACGCATTGCCAACACCGAGACTGGGGCGATCACCTCGATTCAGGCGGTGTATGTACCGGCGGATGATTTTACCGATCCGGCGGCAGTACATACCTTCTCGCACCTGTCCGCGTCTGTCGTCCTGTCGCGCAAGCGGGCCAGCGAAGGGCTGTACCCGGCCATCGACCCGCTGCAGTCCAATTCAAAAATGGCCAATCCATCGATTGTCGGCCACCACCACGACGCCATCGCCCGCCAGGTGCGTCAGACCCTGGCCCAGTATGAGGAGATGAAAGATATCATCGCCATGCTCGGTCTTGAACAGTTGTCACAAAAGGACCGGGCCATTGTCTCCAAGGCACGCCGCCTGGAACGCTTTCTCACTCAGCCGTTCTTCACCACCGAGCAGTTCAGCGGCATGAGCGGCAAACTGGTCAATCGTGAGCAGGCACTGGAGGGGTGTCAGCAGATTCTCGCCGGTGAGTTTGACGACTGCCCGGAGCAGGCCCTGTACATGGTCGGCACCATCGAGGAAGCGCGCGAAAAATGGCAGACCATTCAGGATAAACAACAGGGAGGTGACGATGAAACTTAGCATTTTGCTGCCGTCGCGCATCTTCGCCAGCCATGACAACGTCGGCCACCTTGTTGTTGAGACCCCTAATGGCGCTCTGGGTTTTCTGCCGCGGCGGCGCGACTGTATCACACCGATCAGCGCGGGTATTCTCACCTATCGCCACGATGACGGCGTGGAACGGTATGTGGCCACGGATACCGGCATTCTGGTTAAAACCGGTCTGGAGGTATCGGTGTCGGTGCGCCATGCCGTGGCCAGTGATAATCTCGACGAACTGCAACAGATTGTCCGCGAAGAATTTTTACAACTCACGGAACGGGAGCAAAATGTGCGCATGTTGTTCGCTAAAATCGAAAGCGGTTTTATCCGTCGCCTGGCGGAGTATCGCCATGAGTGATCGCAAGCCACATCAGGAGCGCTTTCACGAAACCGTTGATCGCAAAGCGCAGCGCAAGCGCACGGAGCAGATCCGCAATCAACAACCACTGTGGAGCGGCTTCAGCCTGTTCGGCATTGTCGGCTGGTCCGTGGCAATACCGACATTGGTGGCCATTGCCGTGGGCATCTGGCTGGACCGCCATGTGCAAGGCGGCCCATCGTGGACGTTGACGCTGCTGCCCATCGGCATCGGCCTTGGCTGTCTGGCGGCCTGGCGCTGGGTCTCCCACGAAGAGCAGCAGATTCACCATCAGCCGGAGACGCAAGAGGAGGAGAATGATGACCAGTGACTGGTTGGGTGGCGCATTAGCCGTCAGTGTCGGCTTTATCCTCGGACTGATCTTCTTTGCCGGGTTGTGGTGGACCGTGAAGCGGGCCGTCACTTCGCCGCATCCGGCACTGTGGTTTATCGGCAGCATGCTGATTCGGGTGGCTATCACCCTGGTGGGCTTTTACTGGGTCAGCGCTGATCAATGGTGGCGGTTGTTACTCTGCACTGCCGGGTTTATCGTGGCGCGGCCGGTGGTATCACGCACTGTCAACCAACCCGACACAGGCAGGAGGACACCATGCAATTAAGCTCCGATGCCGTCATTTTCTGGAGTCATGGCTGGGCAAACCTCAACCTGACCATTGTCACCACCTGGGTGCTGATGGTGGTACTGGTCGGGGGAAGCTGGCTGCTGACACGGCGTCTGGCCCAACAAGACCATCACACCCGGCTGCAGGCATTACTGGAGATGATTATCATTGCCATGGTCGACCTGCTCAAGGACGCCGGGCTGAAACCGGCCCGCCACTATCTGCCGCTGATCGGGACCCTGTTCATCTTTATCGCCCTGTCTAACCTGCTGGTGATCATTCCCGGCTATCAGGCGCCGACCGGCTCGCTGTCCACCACCACGGCTCTGGCGGTGATCGTTTTTGTCGCTGTGCCTTATTACGGCATTCGCTCCCAGGGTGTCAGGGACTATCTCGCCTCGTACCTCAAGCCGGTATGGATCATGTTGCCGTTTAACCTCATCGGTGAACTGTCGCGCACTCTGGCTCTGGCGGTGCGCCTGTTCGGCAACATGATGAGCGGCGCCATGATCGGTGCGATTTTACTGATGATCGCACCGTTGATTTTTCCGTTATTAATGAATCTGCTCGGTCTGCTCACCGGCATGGTTCAAGCGTACATTTTCTCGGTTTTGGCCATCGTTTATATTGCTGCGGCCATCCGAATTCATCCTCAATAGGTGTTTCTTTCAGGAGGAGTTATGGAAGCGCAAACCTGGATCGCTATGATCTCCATTTTCACCGCCGGTATCACCATCGCCATCGGCTCCATCGGCTCGGCACTTGGCGAAGGTCGCGCTGTGGCCTCGGCCTTGACGTCCCTGGCCCAGCAGCCCGATTCCGCTTCGACCATTACCCGCACCCTGTTTGTCGGTTTGGCCATGGTTGAATCAACGGCTATTTACTGTTTTGTCGTATCGATGATCGTGCTGTTCGCCAATCCGTTCTGGAACCATTTCCTGGAGGCGGCAGGAGGGTAACGCCATGCTATTGGATACCTTTACCATCATTGCCCAGCTGATCAATTTCCTGATCCTGATCTGGCTGCTCAAGCGTTTTCTCTACAAACCGCTGCTGGACGCCATCGACAAACGTGAGCAACGGTTGCGTGACAAACAGCAGGAAGCCGAACAGCGTGAGCAACAGGCCCAAGAGCTGCAAAAACAACTCATCGCGCAGCGCGAAGAGCTGGAACAAAATCGTCAGCAGGCACTGGATGATATCCGCACCGAAGCGGCAACTCTGAAGCAACACCTCAGTGAACAAGTGCGCCGCGACGTCGACAACAAGCGGCAGGTCTGGCATGACCAGTTATGCTCCGAACAGGAAGCGGAAAGCCTGCGCATCCGCCAACGCATTGAAAATGAACTGCTGTCATCGTTGCAGCACATGCTCGAACAGCTTGCTGACCGCTCTCTGGAACAACAGAGTCTGCGGGTGTTCATGGACAAACTCCACCACCTCGACGACACAGAAAAGCAGGAACTGACAACGGCGCTGGCCAGCGCATCAAAACCACCTCGTCTGGTCACCAGCGCACCACTCGAGGATCAGGAGCAACAGTGGATCTCTGAACAACTGCACCAGGCCATCGGTTGTGAAAACCTGGTGTTTGAAACCCAGGCCGACTTGCTGTGCGGTGCCGAACTGCTGACTGACGGCCATAAAGTCAGTTGGACGCTGGCCAGTCAATTGGCCGATCTGTCGGATCACTTGCGCCAGACCCATGCCTCGTCACAGCCTTGTGACGACAACACGGAGCAGGACCATGAGTGATCTTTTTCAGCAATGGATCGATTCGGCCTGCACCCACCTCAAACAGGGCGTGGATGCGTTACCGGATCACGTGGCCATCCGTGAATCGGGCCGCGTCACCACGGTTTCCACCGGCATTGCCAAAATCAACGGCTTGCCCGGTGTCGGTGCCGAGGAACGGGTTGAGTTTCCCCATGGTATTGAAGGAATTGCCTTCAATGTCGATGCCGACGAAGTCGGCGTGGTGCTGCTCGGTGATTATCAATATCTGCACACCGGCGATGAAGCACGCCGCTCGGGGCGGGTCATGGATGTCCCCGTGGGCGAGACGCTGATCGGCCGGGTGATCAACCCACTGGGTGCGCCCCTCGACCAACAGGGGCCGGTCAACAATCAGCACCGCCTGCCCATTGAACGTCCGGCTCCGGCCATTATGGAACGGGCTCCGGTCACCACGCCGTTGCATACCGGCATCAAGGTGGTTGATGCCCTGGTACCCATCGGTCGCGGCCAGCGTGAGCTGATCCTCGGCGACCGCCAAACCGGCAAAACCGCCATCGCCATCGACACCATCCTCAACCAGAAGGGGAAAAACGTCCGCTGCGTCTACTGCGCCATCGGCCAGCGCTCCGCTGCCGTGGCACGGGTTATCGCCGAGCTGGAACGACGCGGCGCCATGGACTACACCGTGGTCATGGTGGCCGAGGGCAACGATCCTCCGGGCCTGTCATACATCGCCCCCTATGCCGCCACCACCATTGCTGAAGAGTTTATGCGCCAGGGCGATGATGTGCTGATTGTTTATGACGACCTGACCCACCACGCCCGCGCCTACCGCGAACTGTCACTATTGCTGCGCCGCCCGCCCGGCCGCGAGGCATTTCCCGGCGACATCTTCTATATCCACTCGCGACTGCTTGAACGCGCCACCCACCTGCACCCGGACCACGGCGGCGGTTCACTCACCGCCCTGCCGATTATCGAAACCGAAGCGCAGAACATGTCGGCGTATATCCCCACCAACCTGATCTCCATCACCGACGGACAACTGTATCTATCGCCCACCCTGTTTGAACTCGGCGCGCTGCCGGCCATCGATGTCGGCAAATCGGTGTCGCGGGTGGGCGGCAAAGCCCAACTCGAAGCGTACCGCAGGATTGCCGGTAACCTGAAACTCGCTTATGCCCAGTTTGAAGAACTGGAAACCTTTGCCCGCTTCGGCACCCGGCTCGATGAATCGACTCAGGCCACCATCAACCATGGCCGACGCATTCGCGCCTGCCTGAAACAGCAGCAATACAGCCCGGTTTCGGTGATCGAACAGCTGGGCGTGCTGCAGGCTCTCAACAGTGGCCTGTTTGATCCGATTGATGAGGAGAGCATGGCGACAGCCGAACAAACCGTGCGCGATGCCATGAAGGGGCTCGATGAGAAGCAACAGCAACAACTGACAGGGGAAGCAACCTTTGACACCGCGGTTATGGACGAGATCACGGCTCTGGCGCGCCGGGCACTGACGGAGAACGGACCATGAGCGACACCCTGCTCGGCCTGCAACGCAAAATCAACAGTGCCACCGACCTCGCCGGTGTGGTGCGCACCATGAAGGCGCTGGCCGCTTCCAGCATCAGTCAATACGAAGAAGCTGTAGAATCGTTACGCCATTACGGCCACACGGTTGATCTGGGTCTGAGTGCTTGTCTGCGCGCACTGCCGGCGAACTTCAAAAACAACCAACAAGACCCGCCACTGACCTTGGTGCTGATCTTCGGCTCAGATCAAGGGCTGGTCGGTCAGTTCAATGAAAGTCTGGTGGCCTTTGCCCTGAAAAAACTTCCCAGAAGCAAGCCCCGGCGTCTGATTGCCATCGGCGAACGGATTGCCGGTCAGCTTGAGACGCACAACCATGCCGCCGATCAGGTGTATCGCATACCGACCAGCGTTGATTCAATCACAGAATTGGGCATTGATCTGCAGCTCGACAATGCCGATCTTAGCCTGACACCGCAACGTCATGGCATGCAGGTCTTTTACAATGCGCCCCATCTCGGCACCACCTATGTCCCGCGCATGCGGACCATCCTGCCGCTCGACCTCGCGTGGCAGGAGCAACTCAGCCGCCTAGACTGGCCCTCTTCGGCACTGCCCGAGATCTGCGGCCGCCTTGACGATACCTTCATCGCCCTGCTCAAGGAGTATCTATTCATCTCGTTTTTTCAGGCCTGTGCCGAATCTCTGGCCAGTGAAAACATCTGCCGTTTGACGGCCATGCAACGGGCGGAAAAGAACATTCAGGACCAGCTCGAAAGCCTGCAACGCACCTATCACCGTCGCCGCCAGGACACCATTGACACCGAGCTGTTCGATGTGACCTTTGGCTTTGAACAGCTCAACCATGAAGGTCGTTGACACCACCAAGGAGACCTCAGGGCTATGCTCTTTGCATTGACACCGATTGGCGTAGCCCCGTTTTGTCCCCCCTGGCCCTGCTGCTCTGCCTGCACCCCAAGAATCTTTTCCCTGCTCGAACGCAATCTACGCGACATGGAAACCCATGGCGTTATTGCCGGAGTGCTGATTCGGCCGGATGATGCGGTTCCGGGATATCTGCCCCTGATGGATTCAGACGGAGCCAATGTCGACACTCTGCGTTTCCGCTCTGATCATTACGCCCTGTTTGCCCCGGTGGAACATGCCTACGGCCTGATGGCTTTTCAGCGATCCACCATTGGTCTGTTTTGTGAACAGTCACAGGTTCAATTCAGCACCCCAGTGCATCCGTTCAGCAGCGCCGAACACAATGAACGTCACCGCGATGATTGTCGGCAAACTGTTTGGAGACTGTTGCAGACAGGCTGAGTTTTTGCCGACATCGTGGGGTAAGAGAATGGAGAGAGGGAATCCGCAGGGTGGGCGCGAAAGCTCGCGTCACATGCGGATCACCTTCGCGAACGGATGAAGTTCGCCGGTGCGATTCGTTTCGGATGACGAACCACTGAAGGTCAAGGTCAAAGTCAAAGTCAAGACCGCCGGGTTTCGTCCCGGCAGCCGACATCCTTTTGACTAGCCGCTCAAAAGGATGCAAAAACCAGCTTGAACACCTCCTGAACCTCAGATCAACCGACAATGGGTCTGTTTCCGTGATGCTTTGCAGATCCGGCTCGCCGCCCTTTAGGTCGGCGAATCGTGCAAATCATCATCTTTGGCGTAAAACGTTGATAATAATCGCCAGCATCTCTCTATTTTTACCGTGGCACCGCTTATAGCGGGTGGGCAGTGCCCACCCTTGCGTATGTCTGTTATTGAGCAGCCAAGCCCTCCCGTTCAGCAGCGCCGAACGAAGAGAACGGTCACCGTGATGGTCGTCGGCAACCGGTTTGAGGACTGATGCCGACTGGGCGAGTTTTGCCGACATCGCGGTGTTAGTGAACGCAGAGAGGGAACCCGTAGGGGGCATTGGGGTTGTTATGAATCAGATGAACGAGAGGTGTTGCGTGAGATTTTTTGCGTCAGCAAGGCAGAGGAAGGAGCTATAGTTGGTCTATGGCGACGACCGATAACGCCGCTGACGTGAAAAAGATCCGCAACAACACCGTGAAGGCTGATTGATGACAGCCCCTTGGGAGTCGATTTTGCTCCCCTTTTGTCGACGCAAAAGTGCCCTGACGGGCGCGGAAGCCCGCGTCACGTGGGTACCAACATCGCGAACGGATGAAGTTCGCCAGAGCGGTCAGTTTCGGATGACGAACCACTGAAGATCAAGATCAAAGTCAAGGTCGCCGGGTTTCGTCCCGGCAGCCGACATCCTTTTGACTGGCCGCTCAAAAGGATGCAAAAACCAGCTTGAACACCTCCTGAACCTCAGATCAACCGACAATGGGTCTGTTTCCGTGATGCTTTGCAGATCCGGCTCGCCGCCCTTTAGGTCGACGAATCCTGCGACTCATCTCCTGTGGCGTAAAGCGTTGATAACAATCTTAAGTCGTGGTCTATCTCTGGTGTGGCACCAATCAAACGGGCGGGACGGTGCCCGCCCTGCAGTCGTGTGTTATTGAGCAGCCAAGCCCTCCCGTTCAGCAGCGCCGAACGAAGAGAACGGTCACCGTGATGGTCGTCGGCAACCTGTTTGAGCGTCAGCGAGTTTTGCCGACATCGCGGTGTTAGTGAACACAGAGAGGGAACCCGTAAGGGCGCAATGGGGTTGTTATTGATCAGATGAACGAGAGGTGTTGCGTGAGATTTTTTGCGTCAGCAAGGCAGAGGAAGGAGCTATAGTCGTTCTATGGCGACGACCGATAACGCCGCTGACGTGAAAAAGATCCGCAACAACTCCGTGAAAGCTGATTGATGACAACCCCTTGGGAGTCGATTTTGCGGTACTTTTGTCGACGCAAAAGTACCCCGACGGGCGGGCGCGGAAGCCCGCGTCACGTGGGCACCAACATTGCGAACGGATGAAGTTTGCCAGCGCGATCAGTTCCGAATGACGAACCACTGAAGGGCAAAGTCAAGACCGCCGGGTTTCGTCCCGGCAACCGACACTGAGTCTGTTTCCGTTATGCGTCACAGATTCGGCTCGCCGCCCTTTAGGTCGGCGAATCCTGCTCTTCGTCAGCTTTGGCGTAAAACCGTGATAACGATTTTGCGCCTCTTTCTATTTCTTGCGTGGCCCCGATCAAACGGGCGGGGCGATGCCCACCCTGCCATCGTGTGTTATTTAGGTGCAACGCCGAACGTCACGTGAGCAAATAGCTCAACGTGTAACAGAGCCTTCTGTTACAGCAAAGAAGGGTCCGTTCCACAGTGGCCGTCACACAACGGCTGTTTGTCACTTTTGCCGCAACTGCACAGATAGACCTTTTTCTTTTCCAGCACTTCAAACAGCAACGGCACACTCTTTCCACCCTGATGGTGGCCATCGCAAAACGGCAAGTTCTCGGATCTTCCACAGGTACAACGGTAGTAGATACCGGGTTCCAGAGTCAGGGCAATGGGCATTCCGGCATCATTATTCATTTCTGACATAAATTCTCTCTTTATCCATAGAGGCAACAACGTGTTTCTGATCGGATTGAGTATAGCAGCGGTTGATTGTCACCTCAACAACGCGTCATTTGTGCACTGATATCTGCCGGCTTGCCAAAATACATCCAGCTGGTGACCAGCAGATCAACTCCGGTTGCGGCATAGGCGGCAACATTGTCGCCATTAATGCCTCCGGCGGCAATCACCAGCAGGTCGGGAAAATCGCGTTTCAACACTGTCACCATTTCATTGAGCTCTTCGACACTGCATTTATCCAACTGCACACTGTCGGCACCACGGGCCGCCACCTGACGTGCCTGTTGCAGAGTGGTCACTTCCACGCCGATTTTCTTTTCCGGGGCAGCTGCTTTAAGGGCCGGTAAGCGGTCGACGAAACGTTCAAAGCCGATCAGGTCGTAGTGGTGGGCAAAAATCAGTACGCTCTCCCCCAACCCCAATCGATGAGGAATTCCGCCACCGGCGATCAACGCCTGTTGTGAAAGCCGTCGTGCACCGGGAAACGCCTTACGCGTACCACAAATTCGCGCCACACCTTCTTTTTGTGCTTTGGCCACCAGACCGGCGGTGCGCGTGGCAATGCCTCCGGCATATTCGAGCAGATTGAGCGCCACCCGCCACCCGGCGTGCAGAGCTTCAGCGTGGCCGAACACCTCCATGATGATTTCGCCCGCCACCAGCAATTGCCCGCTTTGCGCATGCAACTTAACCTCGGCCCCGAGCCGGCGAAACACGCTGGCCGCTTCCGTCACACCAGCCACAGTTGTCTCATGGCGCGTGGCAAAGCACATCCGTGCATCAATGTCCGCCATCTCCAGTAAATGCGACGTCAGGTCGAGTCCCGGAACATCCTCTTCAATCCATTGATCCACCATGGTCTGGTTGATAAACACCGCGTCCTCCTCAGAAAAAACGCCCCGCAGTAAACCTGCAGGGCGTATGGTTGGGTTGTTAAGGCCAATCAGGCCAGGGTAAAACCGACAAGGGCTTCGGGAGCCACCACCCGGAAGGTAAATGACTCGGTAATAAACAGATGAATTTCACTGGCGGTATGGCTGTGATAGCCGACCGAAAGATCCTGACCAACGGTCAGCTCGACATCACCGCCACGGCTGGCAGCCAGCAGAGCATCCTTGACCAGTTCAGAATAGATCACCTGACCACCGATCTGTGTTTCGATAATGGAGCGCAGGGTTCCGCCGGGAGTGCTGCGGGCAAGGAACTTCCAGATAGTCGGCGAAACGACCAGGTTGGCCCCACCTTCCACCCCCTCTTTAAGCATACGGGTTTGCCCTTCGGACACCGCATCGACAATCACATCCATATCCAGAGACAGGTCAATCTCTTCCCCTTTGACGGTATCGTGCAGACCGGCAATGGCCGCCGGTTCAAATCCCTGGTAGATGGCTCTTTCTTCAAACAGGGCAATATCGCGACACGCCTGCACCAGGGCATCGAGCTGAATATCCTTGGCACCCCGCTCAATATTATCCAGCTCCCAAGTTTCAAGACTGAAGTTAACCCGCGCTTCCATCAACGGTTGCACCTGATGGAGGCCATAGCCGACATTGCCGTCGTTGCTGTCTTTGCTCACAGCCAGGCGCCCTAAGGTGACACAGGCATGGCCTATGCCGTGAGGGCCGTCCATATCAATAAATTTGCGCCCGGAAAGGTTGGCCACCAGGGTTTCTCGGGCCATGGTATCAATTTCACTCCACCCTTGCGGACTGATGGGAGCGAGTTCTCGACGTAGTAAATCCATGATTCTTTCTCCTGTCGCGTTAGGGCGCGTTCTCAATGGCATGAGAACGGACCGAGTTAATGATCACTTTTTCAAACTGCCGATGCCCAGCCCCTGACCGGTAGTCGCGGCCTGTGGCGACGCTTGTTCCGCAGCAGCGCCGTTAAGGAATTCCTCCTCAACTTCCTGCGCGCCTTCCTGATAAAAACGCTCTTCATCGGGGTCCAGCTCCTTGAGCAGGCGGAGAAACTCTCCGGCATGCACTTTTTCCTCATCGGCAACGTCGATAAGAACCTGCTGGGCCAGCACATTGTCGGTGGACTCCGCCAACTGCTGGTAGAGTTGAATGGCTTCGTATTCGGCAGCCACCATAAAACGGATAGCACGCACCAACTCAGCGTGAGTCAGCATGCGATCCTGCTTTAAAACACTGAAAGGATGTCCAAATTCAGGCATTTGCTTCCTCCTTGGGGATTGTCGTTAACAGGGCAAATAACTACGATCCGTCCTACGGAATTATCCGTATAACGAACAAACAACGAAGATAAATTCATCCTTGCAATTATAAAACAACACTCTCCAGCACTCGTGATTCAGATCACACCGCACACCGTCACCACACGCTTTGTGTAAAAATATCTCAGCAATCCTGCCACTTCGGCGGCCGTTTTTCGAAAAAGGCGTCCATCCCCTCCTGCTTGTCTTTGGTGGCGAAACACATGCCAAACAATTCAGCTTCGTACTGAATGGCCCTGTCCAGGTCCATCTGCATCCCGTGATAAATCGACTGTTTGATCATGCGGATGGCTGACTGCGGTTTGCCAGCGATGGTCACCGCCAGAGCATGGGCCGCTTCGAGCAATTCATCACCGGGCAGCACCTCATCTACCAAGCCAAATTCCATGGCCTGCTGTGCCGTGATCCGCTCACCGGTAAATATCAGTTTTTTCGCCCGACTGACACCAATCAGGCGCGGCAAGCGCTGAGTACCACCCCAACCGGGCAAAATCCCCAGGTTGATTTCCGGTTGTCCCAACTGGGCCTTTTCAGCGGCCAGCCGCAGGTCGCAGGCCATGGCCAGTTCACAACCACCGCCCAGGGCGTAGCCGTTAACGGCAGCAATCACGACCAATGGCGAGCTTTCAATGGTATGAAACAATTCCGCCACGCCCAGAGCGACTTTACGCGCTTCAATCGGTCCCAGGGTGCGCATTAATGCCACATCACCTCCGGCGCAAAACGCTTTCGGTCCCTGCCCGGTAATGACAACGGCTTTGGCTTCCACTGAGTTTTCCAGCTCTTTGATGGTGCGCTTCAGTTCGTCAGCCGTGGCTGGATTGAGGGCATTCATGGCATCGGGGCGATTAATGGTAATATGGGCAACCTGATCACGGCATTCCACCAGCAAATTTGATGTTGTCATAGCGGGTCGGTTTCCTCACTCCGGGAGTCCGTCCCGGTGTCGGGCCGTGGCACATACAGGCGCACAGCTTGGCTAAAAATAACGTGCTAACGGTTCGGGTCCGCCGATCAAGGTTCCACCATTGACCGGCTGCGACATAAACGGCCATTACAGGTGCGGTTTTACCCACTGAGTGATCTGGGCCGCAGTCATGGCGCCACTGTGGCGGTTCACCTCTTTACCCTGTTTGAACAGCACCAGAGTCGGAATCGAACGGATCTGATAGCGGGCAGCCAGAGCCTGCTCCGCCTCGGTATTGACTTTGGCCAGGCGTAACGCGGGTTCAAGCTGACCGGCGGCACTGGCAAATTGCGGAGCCATGGCTTTGCACGGCCCGCACCACGGTGCCCAGAAATCCACCAACAACGGCAGATCATCCTTTTCCAGGTAGCGCTGAAAACTGCGTTCTCCCAGTGTCAGCGGCGCAGCTGAAAACAACGGTTTATGGCAACGGCCACATTGCGGCTGTGCCGCAACGCGCTCGCTTGGAATCCGGTTGATCGCACCACACGCGGCGCAAATTAAATGAATCGATTGTGACATTGTTCACTCCTGTCGTTACGGCCTCCTGTTTACACAGATAAACATGCCTGAGTGGAAAATCAACGATTGTCGGAAAATTGTATTTTTTTTGACACCAGACCTGCCCCAGACGTATAGTAAAACTCTTTAATTTGTGTCTTGTTCACAATGATAGTCATATCTAAAAGCAATTATCAGGCTCAACTATGCCACTGCTGCCACTTGACGACAATCCCTTTAAAAACGGTGACCACACGGATATGGAGCGCCGAAAACGGGCCGAGGTCATCATCAACATCCGCTGGTTGCTGTTAATTTTTGCCGCGGTGGGCAGCGCTTTGGCGATTGCAGCCATTCCGTTTGGTGCCGACCTCAATGCGACCTATGTCGCGGTTCTAGGCCTGGGTCTCATTGTTCTCACGCTCTACAATTGCGGACTGCATCTCCTGAGCCGGACAAACCGTCATCCACTCTGGATCGATCGTGGCCAACTAACCGCCGATACCGTACTGGTCAGCACTCTGATCTTTTTCAGCGGGGCTGAACACAGTTGGCTGTGGCCGCTGTATGTCGTTATTGCCCTTGAGGCCACCTTTTTGTTACGACGCCCACGCGAGGTGGTGATCATCAGCAGCCTGGGCGCAGCTCTGTTTGCAGCGATCCTGTGTGCCGGCAACTATGGCAATGTCCCGCAATTCAATCTGCATCTGCTTGACAACATCGGGCCCCAGCATACGATTGGTCGCGTTTTGTTGTGGTTGTGGGCTTGCTTTCTCGGCGGTTCCGCCACACTGATCGGCAGCTCGTTTAATTCCGCTCTGACCAATGAATCGCAGGAGACCCTGTCACGCGAAAACCAACTGCAGCGTTTTATGGAGAGTGCCCAGGATCTGATCTTCGCCTTTGACGCCGACAACCGTATCCACTATCTCAACGAGGCGGCCCGTCAGCGCCTAGGTGTTGATATTTCCGGCCCAGCTTTGCACGTCGATCAGATCCTTGACGAGTCCGAGCTGCCGCGCTGGAACAGTAAAACCTGCCTGCTCACCGTAGGCACCCCGTTTGAACCAACGTCATTTCGTCTGCGCAGTGCAGCAGGACATGAGCTACCCGTTGATTGCCGCATCAGCACTGCGGCCGATGGCGGCACCATCCTGCACTGGGTGGTCTGCCGCGACCTTTCGACTCAACTCGAAAATGAAAAGCGCCTCTACAACTTGTCCAACTTTGATCAACTGACCGGCCTGACCAACCGTCAGGAATTTTCAGAACAAGCGACCAACGCCATGCGCTTGACCAAGCGCCTGCAACAACAGATGGCTGTGGCCTTGATCTCCATCGATCACCTCAAGGTGATCAATGAAACTCTGACTAGCGAAGTCGGCGACAGCCTGCTGCGCGAATTCAGCGTCCGCTTGAGTCAGGGCGTGCGAGAAACCGACCTGGTCGGCCGACTTTCCGGCAATCAGTTTGCTGTCGCTTTCACCAATATCGACGACATCCAGTCCATTGAGCAGGTGATGACGAAACTGCGCAAGAAACTCAGCCAGCCGATGACCATTGGTGATCAGGAAATGTTTGTCACCTCCAGCGTCGGTCTCAGCATTTATCCCGGCGACGCCCTGAGTGTTGAATCCCTGCTCAAAAAGGCCAATAGCGCCCGCTATTATGTGCGCGCTCACGGTGGCAACAAGTACCAGTTTTATACCCCGGAGATGGATGAAGACATTAAAAACCGCTTGGAAATGATCAACGGTCTGCACAACGCGCTGGTACGTGATGAACTGCAACTCTCTTACCAGCCCAAAGTTAATCTGGCCGAGGGAGAATTTCACTCCGTGGAAGTTTTGCTACGCTGGAGCCACCCCACTCTGGGACAGGTCTCACCAAGTGACTTTATCCCCATGGCCGAAGAATCGGGCATGATCGGCGAGTTGACGCTGTGGGTTCTGCGCCAGGCCTGCCTGCAGGTTCATGCCTGGCAGAAGCAGGGGTTGCCGCCGATCCGGGTCGCGGTCAATGTGTCCGGCCATCAGTTGCAAAGCAGCGATTTCATCACCGTGCTTACGGATCTGCTCAATGAAACCGGCCTTGACCCACAATGGCTGGAGATTGAGATCACCGAATCGGTGTTGATGCAAAGCCCGACAGCGGCCATTGCCACCCTGAACAAGCTGCGCAAACTCGGGATTCATCTGGCCATTGATGACTTTGGCACCGGCTATTCGTCGCTGGCTTATCTCAAACGGTTCCCGGTCCACTCTCTGAAAATTGATCGCTCGTTTATCAAAGATATCGAGCAGAGCGAGCGTTACGCCACCATCACATCGTCCATTATCGAAATGGGCAAATCACTGCACCTGACCGTGATCGCCGAAGGAGTGGAAACCCTCGGCCAAATGGCCTTTCTTAAAGAGCAGAACTGTGATGAGATTCAGGGGTTTCTCTACAGCATGCCGGTTAATGCCGACGAGATCGTCCGCCTGAAAACCAATTTGCAGGATCAAACCTGCCCGCTGAGTAGCATTGCCGCTTCCTGAGTTCAGTCCGGCTGTCTAACAGGGTGTTGAAAAGTCCCATCCGGGGTCTTTTCAACACCCTGCTAAAGTCTATTCGACAAACCCGTGCTGACGTGGCATGCTCAGCAAACCTCTTCAACACCAACCTGGAATCCTGACCAGTCATGAATAATCTGCTTAAATCTCACCTGATGGTTTTGCTCGCGACCTTTTTTATTGCCGGATCATTCCTGGCCTCAGCGCGGCTGGCTGGCGTAATCAACCCGTTTTCCCTGACCTTGATGCGTTTTGTGGCGTCGTTTGTGTTACTGCTGCCGCTGGTGTTGTCACGGCGTGACTGGCGGCGCAAAATTGTGCCAATTCTGCCGCGGGCCATGGTGATCAGCTTTTTTTATGCCATGTTTTTTGCCTGCCTGTTTGAAGCGTTGAAAACAACCACGTCGCTCAACACCGGCACCCTCTACACCCTGGTGCCGTTCATGACCGCTCTGCTGTGCCTGATCTTTCTCCGTCAGCCCATTGGCGGCCAGACCTTTCTCATCTATATCCTCGGCGCGGCTTCCGCCTGCTGGGTGATTTTTGAGGGGCAATTGGATCGGCTGCTGGCGTTCAGTCTTAATCAGGGCGATTGGCTGTTTCTCGGCGGTTCACTGTTGATTTGCGGCTATTCTCTGAGTATGAAACTGCTTTACCGGCGCAGCGACCCAATGCCGGTTCTGGTGTTCTGCATCCTGTTTACCGGCGCCCTATGGATGGGCACAGCCCTGCTGGTTCTGGGCTACCCTCTGGACTGGCACAACATTCATGGCGAACACTTGGCCGCCATGAGCTATCTGGTCGTAGCCTCCACATTGATGACCGTCTATCTCTACCAGCGCAGTACCGTGGTCCTCGGCCCACGTCGGGTCATGGCCTATATCTATCTCAACCCGGCTGCCATTGCCGTTTTACTGTGGTGGTTCGAAGGGGTCAAAATCCCCACCATTGTCCTGCCGGGAATCGTCGTCTGCAGTCTGGCGACGATCCTGTTGCAACGCGAACCGCGCTCCTGATCGGAAATTCACCCCACGCTCTCGGCTAAAAACACGCGTGCCCACAATCGTCAAACCATCAGGTTATAACGATGTGGGCACAGTGCGTTCCGTTTATTTTTCTATTGTGTTATTGCGCCAGTTTTTTGGCAATTTCAGCCACATGCTTGCCCTGGAAGCGGGCAATGGTCCGTTCGTTTTCCGAAAGCTGGCGTGAACCGTCTGAACCGGCCAGGGTGGTGGCGCCATAAGGCGTGCCGCCGGTGATCTCATCCATGTTGGTCAGGGCCGGTTCGGTGTACGGCACTCCAACCACCACCATGCCATGATGAAACAGCGTGGTATGGAAACTGGTGATGGTGGTTTCCTGGCCGCCATGCTGGGTGCCGGTGGAGGCAAACACACTGCCCACCTTGCCGACCAGACCACCTTTGGCCCACAGACCACCGGTCTGATCGAGAAAGTTGCGCATCTGAGCGGCCATATTGCCAAACCGGGTCGGGGTACCAAAGATGATGGCGTCTGAATCTTCCAGCACATCCGGGGTGGCAATGGGAATATCGGCCAAAGCGGCTTGCGCCTCACCGGCACCGATGCGTTCCAGTGTTGCCTCATCCATCAGTTCCGCCACGCGATAGATGGCGACCTCTGTTCCGTCGACAGACGCGGCGCCTTCAGCCACGGCTTTGGCCATTTCATACACATGCCCATAGGTACTGTAAAAAATGATTTTGATTTTGGTTGCCATGATAAATCTCCTTTGTGCGAGGAAAGAGTTCAAAGGGTACACGTTATTGACGAGTCAGTTCCATATCAATCTGTAACGCAACCTCATTGCCGATCATGGCATTACCGTTGTCGAGGGTCTCATTCCACACCATGCCGAAATCGCGGCGATTGATGGTGGTGGTTGCCGACGCGCCCATGCGTGTCATCCCCCACGGGTCTTTCAGCGGTTTCGTCAGATCGGTTACGGTAAAGACGGTCGGCTGGCTGTGACCACGAATGGTTAGAATGCCATAAAGGGTCAGGCCCTGATCGGTTGTGCCAATTTTGGTTGAAACAAAGGTCATGGCCGGATATGTGGCCGCGTCGAAAAAATCACGACCGAGCAGATGCGCATCGCGCTTGGCCACGCCGGTATCGAGTGACGCAACCGCAACAGTCACCTCAATTGAAGAGTCGCTGACGTTATCGTCATTGAGGGTCAGCTTGCCTGTGATGGTGGGAAACATGCCGGCTACGTCACTGATCATCAGATGACGGATACGGAACTGGGCATTGGAGTGGTCCGGGTCGATGCGCCACTCACTGGCAGCGCCATTGGCAATCGACACCGTCAGCATGATCAGGAGAAATAAGAGGGGCTTTTTCATAACGAACTCCTTACGGTTCGGGGTCTTTTTCTGTCGAGGCCATCCCAAACTTTTTACACAGCATGGCCAACTGCTCCTGCTCATCCGCCGACAAGACGCTGAACCGTTCGACAATACGCTCCACATGCTCGGGGAACACTTGGGCGATCAAGGTGCGTCCTTTTTCGGTCAAATGCACTTGGAAATAGCGGCGATCCGTTTCCAGTCGCCGTCGCTCAACGAGCTGTCGCTTTTCCAGATTGTCGATCACTGTGGTAATATTACCGCTGCTTTTAAGGATTTTTTGGCCAAGATCTTTCTGGCACATGGGACCAAGATGATACAACGTCTCCAACACGCCAAACTGGCTGATCGACAATCCGGCACTGACCCGACCGCTCTGTAAAAAGGTAGACACAGATTCCGCCGCTCGCAACATTTTTATAAGTGTGTTCAGAGCCCGCTGTTCCTGTTCTGTCCCGTGATAGGCCGTCGGCATAATTAACTCCATGTTTAATAGTTTAATATTAAACTATCATACAACAGTCGCCTGTCAAGTTACGACGGCCACTTTCCTCTCAAGGAGGCAAAATCATGCAACTTGTTTTTTTACATGGTCTGGAAACCGGGCCGCACGGCAGTAAGTATCAGGCCCTTAAGGCGATGTTTGGCGAGGTCATTTCGCCGGACTGCGAAGGGGTGTTTGATCCCCAGCAGCGCCTGACCATCATCCGCGACACCTTGCGTGATCAGCCCGGACCGTTCCTCGTTGTCGGTTCCAGCGCCGGTGGTCTCATGGCCCTGCTGCTGCAGCAGGTAGAACCGCGGGTTGCCGCCTTGGTGCTGTGCGCCCCGGCATTGCATACCGAGCACGCTGACGGGCTGAGCGCCGAAGGATTACCACCAACAATAATAATCCACGGCCGCCAGGACGATGTGGTACCCATCGCCAGTTCGCGCCGTTTCGGTGCTCCGCTGATTGAGGTGGATGATGGTCATCGATTGAATGCCAGCATTGTGCTGATGCTCAAGCAGGTGTTTGAATTGAAATGTCGGCTGCTGTATCTGGACGCTGCCCCAGCGCAGTAGCAACACCACAAAAAACGGATTTCTGTTTCAACCCGGTACGCAGGGTGCGTTGGTCCACGGCAGGCTGCCAGTCCTCCATCCTGCCCACCTTAAAAACCTCCCTGTTCTGCCGAACGCCGGGCGACCTCTTTGGCTAAATCCGTCTCCACCGGCTGCGAAGTCCTGGTTTGTCGGCTACACTGGTTAATAGACAGCAGACGAAAGGCAGCGGCACCGCCTGATCGTGTGTGGGAATTAATTTTTAGACGCGCATTACTCACTGTTTCCTAACATCACTGCAATACGATGAGTCGCTCTCATGATGAGGGCATGAATCATCACATGAAATACTTACAATGACATGGGGACATCGGTGACAAATCAACCATTTATCAGTAAAGAAATTAGCTGGTTACTCTTCAACGCCCGGGTGTTGCAGGAAGCGGGAGACCCTCAGGTTCCATTACTGGAGCGGCTCAAGTTCCTCGGCATCTTCTCCTCCAATCTCGATGAATTTTTCCGTGTGCGCGTGGCCACTCTGCACCGGCTGCTGAAAATCCGTAAAAAAGCCATTACCCTGATCGGTCAGGACCCGAAAAAAATCCTCGACGAAATCCAGACCATGGTTCTCAAACAAACCAACAGGTTTGAAACGCTCTACGAGGAATTGCTTGAGTTGCTGGCTGCCGAGCATATATTTATCCGCGATGAAAGCGAGCTTAGCGACGAACAAAAAGCGTTTGTCATGGAGTACTTTCACGACAAAGTTCGACCATTTCTCGTGCCGCTGATGCTCAAACGCAAAACCGAACCGTTCGTCAAAGACCACCTGATCTATCTGGCCATCACCCTGCACAACAGCACAAAAAATAACACCGATTATGCGTTGATTCAGGTACCGGCAGACAAGGTATCCCGGTTTCTGAAACTGCCGGCGACCAATGGCACAGTGGAGATCATTTTGCTTGACGATATTATCCGTCTGGGTCTTGTCGACATTTTCTGCTACTTCGACTATGACAGTTTTAACGCCTACACCGTTAAAATGACCCGCGATTCCGAGTTGGATGTTGACGATGAGCTGTTCAAGACTTTTCCGCAAAAAATTCAGGACGGCCTGACCCGGCGCAAGTCGGGCATTCCGGTGCGTTTTCTCTACGACCGCAACATGCCCGAAGCCTGCCTTGAACAACTACGTAAAAATCTCGATATCACCAATAGCGACACCTGCATTCCCGGTGGCCGCTATCACAACTTTAAAGACTTTATCGGCTTTCCCAAGCTGGACCGTCCACACGCGTATTATCCGGGGAATTTTGAGCCGCAGAGCCATCCGTGGATTGAACCCAACGCCTCCATGATGGATCAGATCAAACAACGGGAAGTACTGCTTTACTTCCCGTATCACGACTTCAGCCACATGATCGACCTGCTGCGTGAGGCGGCCATTGACCCGCGGGTCACCACCATCCGCATGACGGTCTACCGTTTGGCCAAGAACAGCCAGATCGTCAATGCTCTGGTCAACGCGGCACAAAACGGCAAAAAAGTCTTTGTCGTTGTTGAACTTCAGGCGCGCTTTGACGAAGAGGCCAATTTGTCGTGGTCGAGCCTGCTGCGTGAAGACGGCGTGCAGGTCGTTCACGGCCTGCCCGGCCTCAAAGTGCACGCCAAGTTGTGCCTGATCACTCGTCACGAGGGCAATGAAAAAGTACGCTACGCCTGCATCGGCACCGGCAACTTTCACGAAGGCACAGCCAAGCTCTACACCGATCACATGCTGATGACCTCCAATCCTCACCTCACTGGCGAAGTACACAAGGTGTTTGAGTTTTTCACCAACAAATACCGCATCCCCATCTTCCGTCATCTGGTGGTGTCGCCGTTTCAGACCCGCAATAAACTGCGCCGCCTGATCAACACGGAAATCCGCCAGGCCAAGGCGGGAAAACCGGCCTGGATTGACATCAAGATCAACAACCTGTCCGATCAGGATATCGCCAAGCTGCTTTACAAGGCCAGCAATGCCGGCGTCAAAATCCGCATCATCGCCCGCAGCATGTTTTCGCTGATGCCGGGTATTGAAAAATACAGTGAAAATATTGAGGCCATCAGCATTGTTGACCGGTTTTTAGAGCATTCGCGGTTTTTTATTTTTTGCAACGAGGACAATCCGAAGTATTTTATCTCTTCAGGCGACTGGTTACCGCGTAACTTTGACCGGCGTGTCGAAGTTGCGGCCCCCATCTACGACCCCCAACTGCGGCAACAATTGCGCGACTGTTTTGAATTGCAATGGAAAGACAACTGCAAGGCCCGGGTGTGGGATGCCAAAATGAAAAACCAGTTCCGCAAACGGACCAAAAAACAACCAATCATTCGCTCACAGATAGCACTAATCGACCACTTGCAAAACACCATCCATCCGGTTGATTCATAGGACACTAGGAGGACACGTGGCTGTCGAAATCGAACGCAAATTTCTCGTTGTTGGTGATGACTGGCGCGAACAGGCCACCTCGCGCAGTCGCTTCAGTCAAGGCTACCTGTCCACCCTGCCCGGCCGGTCTGTGCGGGTACGCGTTGCCGATAACAACGCCTGGCTCACCGTCAAAGGTGCAACCGTCGGCGCGACCCGCAGTGAATTTGAATATGCCATTCCCGTGGAAGACGGCCGGGACATGCTCGCAAACCTGTGCCAGCGCCCGCTCATCGAAAAGTGGCGCTACCTGATCCACATTGATGGCCTGACCTGGGAAATCGATGAGTTCCTCGGTGAAAACCAGGGACTGATTGTCGCCGAGATCGAACTCGACTCTGAAACACAAACCTTTTCCCGTCCTGACTGGATCGGAGTCGAAGTCACAGACGACCCGCGCTACTTTAACGCCAGCCTGAGTGTCACCCCCTATTCAAGTTGGGAGAAACACTGATGTCCAACACCACAAAAAAACTCACCCTGATCCGCCACGCCAAGTCCTGCTGGGACGACGGCGAACTTGACGACAAACAACGTCCCCTCACCCGCCGCGGCGAAAAAGATGCTGCTCACATCGGTAAATGGCTTAAAGATCAGAAATGGCGGCCCGACACCATGTGGTCGAGCAATGCGTTACGCGCTCTGATGACCACCAAAATCATCGCCAGTACCGCAAAACTCAGCCTCAGCAGTCTTGAGAAAAAGAAAAAACTCTATCTGGCTGAAGCATCCGAGTTGTTGGGGATTATCAACAACCTTGATGACCGCATTGACCATCTCGCCCTGGTCGGCCACAATCCCGGCCTGCTTGACCTCGTCAATGCCCTGACCGGCGAGATGATCGAAACCCTGCCAACCTGCGCCGTGTATATCATCGAACTGCCCTGCCGCACCTGGCAGGATGTCACCACCGGATGCGGCACCACCCAGGCTAAGATCACCCCCAAAAAGCTTCGCTGAGCCAAGAGGCGTTCTCAATCAGAAGAATGAGAACGCCCATAGCCTGTCTTCACTGTGCGAATAGCGGTTTTTTCTACGTGCCGCCGGTGCTAGGATAACCCGCATCATCAGCATACTCACATCTGTGGAGACACATCATGCAGCTTGCGCCCCAACTAACGACCGTGCGCTTCTGGCGCTTAACGGTTCAATGGGTTTTCTTCGCCTGGATTCTGTTTATCGGTATTCAATTCGGCCGTTTTGTCTATCACTTCACCAGTGGCGGACACGGCGCACTCGTCAACCGCCCTCCCGGCGTTGAAGGCTTCCTGCCCATCGGCGCATTGGCCAGCACCAAGTTCTGGGCCATGACCGGCACCATCCACCCGGTGCATCCTGCCGCCGTGGTGCTGTTTGTTACCTTCATTGCCATGAGCCTGCTGGCCAAAAAATCATTTTGTTCCTGGCTGTGCCCAGTCGGCACCCTGTCTGAACTCACTTGGAAGCTCGGCAAAAATGTCTTCGGTGAAAACTTCCATCTGTGGCGCTGGCTCGACCTGCTGCTGCGCAGCCTCAAATACCTGTTGCTGCTTTTTTTTGCCAAACTGATCCTGCTCGACATGCCGGCAAGCGCCTTGGGAGGCTTTCTCGGCTCCCCCTACTGGGCCATGAGCGACGTCAAAATGCTCCACTTCTTCACCGACCCCAGCTTTGACACCATTGCCGTGATCATTGTGCTGATCGGTTTTTCCCTGCTCTTCAAAAACGCTTGGTGCCGCTACCTGTGCCCCTACGGTGCCCTGCTCGGTCTGGTCAGCATGCTCAGCCTGTTCAAAATCCGCCGCCGCATCGACACCTGCACCGCCTGCGGCAAATGCGCCAAAGCCTGCCCATCACTGCTACCTGTCGATAGCAAGAAGACCATCCACAGCCCAGAATGTACCGGCTGCCTGAGCTGTGTCGAATCCTGCCCGCACCACTCCCTGCACATGGGACCACCGAAGGTCGCTGATACGCCGAAATGGGTGTTCCCAGTAGTCGCTATGGGGATTTATGTCGCAGGGGTTGGCCTAGGCATGGCGACAGGCCACTGGCACTCGGTGCTGACCTATGCCGATTACGCCCAATGGATACCGAGGTTATCGACCTTGGGGTTTTGACTCTCAGGGCTCCACCATGATCTGAAAAGTCCAGCGCATCATTTTTAATGCGTTGGACTTTTTTATTGCAAATAGCCACAAGTCAAAATTAAAAAAATAGATTAAGCCACGAACATCGACTATCTTTACCTTGGCTAATTTGAAGTGATATCAGGGACAAAATCGAAATCTGCCTAGCATGGCTAAGCGATCTCAAAAGAGCAGATATCCTTCCATAGTTTTCTGCATTTCGTAATAGCTGCAGGGCGAGGCACATGCCACAGAGAAACTGTAACCAGCGAGAATAACAACTAAAAAAGATAGAAACGCTCTTAAACCACTTGAATGAAACCATTTACTAGACATAATGGCTGACAGTTAGAAACAAAAAAGGACCTGCCCCTTGCAAACGTGGGTTATGTTGAAAATTTAATAACCCCAACACAGAGCCAAAACCAAGGAGGCAGGTCTTGAAAAATTCTAGCATGTTTATCGGATTGGACGTCCATAAAAAATCTATTGAGATAGCCATTGCCGAGGACGGTCGCACTGGCGAAGTTCGCCGATACGGTGAAATTGCCGGTGACTTGTCTGCTCTGGACAAGGTGGTTAGGAAACTTATTTCAAAAGGAGCTGAACTGCACTTTGTCTACGAAGCCGGTCCTTGCGGCTATGAGATTTACCGCCACCTGACAGCTCAGGGATTCGATTGCCAGGTGGTGGCCCCCTCAAAGATTCCAAGGAAAAGCGGCGAGCGGATAAAAAATGACCGCCGGGATGCGCAGATGCTTGCCCGCCTGCATCGGGCCGGTGAACTGTCCGGCGTCTTTGTCCCTGCGGCGGAAGATGAAGCGATGCGGGATCTCACCCGCTCGAGAGAAGATGCCAAAATAACGCAGAAAAAAGCCAAGCAGCGCATTCTGGCTTTCCTGCTTCGGCATGGGTTCAGATACAACGGACGAACTCCTTGGAGTCAGGCCCATATGCGGTGGATCGCTGAGATTAAAATGCCCCATCCCGCTCAGCAAATCGCTCTTCAGGAATATGTCGACACATTAACTGAGAGCACGTGCCGGGTGAAACGCCTTACGGATCAGATTCAGCAACTTTTGCCGCAATGGCGTATGTTTGAGGTCACCAAGGCCTATCAGTCACTACGCGGTGTCTCTTTAATTGTTGCTGCGACCACAGTTGCGGAAATCGGCGACCTGACACGTTTTGATAGTCCCGTTGAACTGATGTCCTATCTTGGTCTGGTTCCATCGGAACACTCCAGTGGCGAGAAGACGAAACGAGGCGCCATCACCAAGACAGGTAATGGCCATGTGCGCCGGGTTCTTGTGGAAGCAGCCTGGGCTTACCGCCTTCCTGCCCGCATCAGTCGGGTGTTACATAAACGCCAAGAAGGTTTATCACAAGAGATTTGCGCTATTTCCTGGAAAGCCCAACTCCGGCTCTGTGCCCGCTACAAATACATGCTGGAACGGGGAAAATGCAAGCAGGTGATTGTAACGGCCATCGCCCGGGAACTCTGTGCCTTCATGTGGGCCATCGCCCATGAGGTTGACATTCCGGAAGTGGTATAACAAAGGTCAGAAAAAACACTCCAAAATAGGCAGGAGAAAGCATAACGCACAAGAACATACATTCCATGGCAGTTGAAGGGGCGCAACCACGGTCAGGAGAATCCTCGTGAGCACTATTGGATAAGGCCTTTGGCCGAACTCACGATACTAGACAGAGGCAGCTCCGCGACGAAGACAAGTCTGGCGGTATCCAACCCGCGAATATCAGTCTGATGAGCCGTCGCAACAACGGTTCCGCCCCTGCAAGTGCCATGGAACATAAACAGAATAAAACCGCTGAATCAGTTGGGCAGGCAAAGAATATTCTTCTTGACAACTGTCAGCCATATCAGTGCTCTGTCAATGCTAAAAATTCGAGTGTATGGCATAGCATCGTGCCATTCACACAAGGCGCGAAATCGCCGAAGTGGCCACTCCACTTCAAGATTTTGCAACGCAGTGGGAATGGTGCGAGGCGAAGCCAGACCCGAAGATTTAGTGTTGTCAGAGCACTAGGCAGAATCAGTCAATATGGTGATAGGCAGAAAGATTTCTGCCTAATACACTGTTAGCATCTAAAATTTACGGAGGAATTTTTATGAAATATTCAATTGACTATCAGTATTTGAGAAAAGGTGCAGCGCGCCCAAGTGATGATGGTGAGGTTGTCGGAATACAAGCCGATGACAAAAACAGTTTAGTTCTACTTCCAAATGTTGGTGACTACGTTCATATAGACAATTCCACTGACGGTGGCCGCAGAGCTGACTTTTCTGGAAAAGTTAAATCAAAGTTATTTAACTACGTTCGTATCAGTGAAGAAAAAGTATTTTGTCATATCAATATAGTTGTCGAAGAGTGTGATGACGATTGGGGACAACTTATAAAAGAGTAATATGCTAACAAAGCATTGCAGCGGACAAGCCGCTGAATGCGGCGTTAGGTGAAAGAATCCGATGAGTAATAATTGCAGTAAACATAAATTAG
This sequence comes from uncultured Desulfuromonas sp., assembly GCF_963678835.1. NCBI lineage: Bacteria > Pseudomonadati > Thermodesulfobacteriota > Desulfuromonadia > Desulfuromonadales > Desulfuromonadaceae > Desulfuromonas > uncultured Desulfuromonas sp. The sequence continues at coordinate 867,670 of NZ_OY787469.1, read as the reverse complement.
TTGCAATTAAGATATGGGTGTACTTATCAAATGTTTTGACCGCCATTGGAGCGATAAGCATATTTGAAAACTTAAATAGTTGGGGAGTGTTCTTTAATTGGTTAATAGAAAAAGCGAATGATTACATGCCTGTAATAGCTGACTTGCTATTGGCTACTGAAACGCCTATTCATGAAGTAATTATATTATATAGATCAATTATTCATCCGTTTTTGCGGTGGCCATTTCAATGGATTCCATTTCGACTGCCTGATTTAGTTGTTGATTTTGCTTTAATATCCCTAATTCTCATCATTGGTTTAATTAAACTCTGGCTGGACAATATTTCCAAACAAGGACATGTTGAGTTTGAATTGGATTTTTTATCGAGAGAGATTGTTCTTAAGCCTCTATTAGAAATATGCAAGGACCACCATGATCTTAATGCAAAAGATTTAGCCGATGGAGTAACAATGTGGAATCTATATGAAAACAGAAATACACCACCAAAAGTTGCTTTCCAGGATAGTTTTGTTGAGAATATGAAAAAGGCTAGGAGAATTTTAGGACCTAAATTCTATGAGCTAGCTGATAACTACACAGCTGAGCGGAATTTGTTATGGGAAAAAAGAAGAAAGTATTATTTCTATGAAAACTTGTCATACAGAATTTTGGCGTCAGTTTGGCTGACCTGTATTACATTTTTAATTATCGATGGAATATTTTATTAATGGCATATTACCTAACAAGGCCGCTCCAGCCGACGCTCGCTTCGCTCGTGACGGCTGAGCGGCAACGTTAGATTTTAATAAAATAAAAAGGGGAAATTTACAACATGAGCAAAGAAAAAATTATTATGTGGTTTATCACTATTACAGGTTTTCTAGTGACTGTATCTGTTGCAATCTGGCAACTTGAAAAGGAATTTGGCAGTGACCCAAACGTTCAGAGGCTCCTAGAACAATTTAAGCTATCATTTTCCGACGGTGGATCTATATATTCTTATTATGTCTGGACTGTTTTTTTGACAATTTACATAGTAATAGGACTTTTTGAAAAGGTTCACAATCATGAGCATGAAAAAACTGATAAAAATCTAAAAGCAACAAATTATTACTATACACTCTGGGTTTGGGGCTTTGCCGCCTTAATTGTCCACCATGTAACACTCATTACTGAATCGACAAAAAACATACCGGTTATTTGCGACTATAAAATCACCTATACTCTTGCCTTTCTTCTTGGCATATGGGGACTATATTTGCTAATTCAAGGAAGAATTTATATAAATGGATACTGGGCAAACCATATTTACGTTTATCCAAATCATAAAGTTGTTAAGGAAGGTATCTATGAAAAAGTTAGACACCCAATTTATGGTGGGCAAATTTTTCTAATGCTTTCCATATTTTTAATTTGCAACAACCTCTGGTTAGTTTTTTTGCCTGCTACTACAATAATATACAATATATTACGTGCTTCTGTCGAAGAAAGGGAATTGGATGAAATATTAAAAGGACAGTATGAACTTTATAAAAAAAAGTGTAGAACTTCTATGTTCTTATTCAACCCATTCGTTGTCTTCAAATAATGTACGAATTAATAAACGAATCGATTGTTGCCTATGGACTATTAGCAATAGCATTGCTAATGGTGGCAAATGGTTTTTTTAGTGCACCTCCAAGCGAGCTAATTCTTGCTCTCGGGGGTATCTGGTCTTTTTCTTTCAAGATAAACATCATTAAGGTAATAGCTGCTGCGTCTTTAGGAAATATTATAGGAGCTTTAATTCTCTACTTTATTGGTTATAAGTTAGGGTCATTTTGGATTGTAAGCCTTAAACGCTACCTAGAATCATCTAATTATAAATATCTCAACAAGATTAGCAAACCCCTTCCAGATAAAAACAAACTTTATCTCTACGAGAATTTTTTTAATAAAAACTCAATCCTATTGGTTGGTGTCTTAAGATGCTTACCGGTTGTTCGCTCAATCATATCCCTTCCCGCCGGGTCTACAAAAATGAATATATCTAAGTTTATCTCTGTGTCCTCAGTGGGAATAGCTATTTGGTCCTCACTATGGGTTCAAATAGGTTTTAAATTAAACAAAACTTGGACTGAACTACATGGACAACTTTCAATAATATACATACTAGCTTTTGTTTTAATAATCGCCATTATCTACATTAAGTTTAAAAGGTTCTCACTTCAGCTGCTTGAGCAAAAAATAAAATCTAACGAATAAGGATAGATAGCGCGAGGAACGAGCCGCGATCTTATCCTGTGGTTGGACAAGCCCGTCTGTAATAGAGATAAAGAAAATATATCGGATTGGTTTTGATAGGTCAGAAGACCTTGGATTTGGCCGTGTTTTTTCAGGGCGAGCGGGGGCCGTTCACCTCTTTTGAAGCTAGCAAAATACGACGCAGATTCTGTTTTTCACCGGGGTTTAAGAACCTCCTTCTTTTGTGGTGAGCGCAATGCGGTGCCGGGAGATACGACTTAACCGGTCAGATAGGCCGGTCGTCGAAATGCGATAATCTTCATCGCAGCTTTGCAGTGCGGACAGCGAAACACCGGTCGAGGTCGTACGGGAAAGGGGTCGACCATGACGCGTAAAACGAGCTGCACCAATCGCAAAACCCGTTCGGCATTGCCGTGCAGAAAACCGTAATTCCGAACCCGGCGGAAGCCTTTGGGGAGAACGTGCTGGAGAACCAGCCAGAGAAAGTCTTCCCCTTTCAGGGTGCGGGTGCAGGTTTGTCCCGTTTTGCTGTCCTGATAACGGAAGGTCACTTCGCCGTTGTGGCAGGCGACAATGTTGGAATCGGCAATCACACCGCGATAGAGATAGCGTGCCAGGTATTTCAGAGCCGGCAGCCCCGAACCCACATGCTGGGTATCGACCACCCATTGTACCGGCGCGCCATATGGGATTCGCAACCCTGCCCGCTTGATAGCGGCAAGAAAGCGGGCACGAAAGACACTGGCCAGATTAAATGCGTTAAACAGGTACTTGCCCTTGATCACTCTCCATTGCCGCCTGCGTCGGTCGATTCCGCCACCGGGGACGATGACGTGGAGATGCGGGTGATAATCAAGGCGTCTGGTTTGGGTATGCAGAACAGCCGTCATGCCCAAGTCGGCTCCAAGATGTTTAGGGTTAAGCCCGAAATCCTTCAGGACGCTGATGGCGCAGTCAAACAGGCGGGTATAAATCTCTGACTGACAGCACCGGGCCAGAGAGCGAAACTCGAACGGCAGGGTAAAGGTCACCATGAAGTAGGAGACCGGCAGCAACTTGGACTGTTGCCGATCCAGCCAGCGGCTCGCCTCATAGTTCTGACATTTAGGGCAGCTGCGATGCCCGCACGAACGCGGTCGCCATTCGGTCTGCGCGCAATCGGGACAGCGCATCTGGATTTCGCCCGGACACCACGGGGACGTAGTTGATATTTTGACATTCTATGCTAAACTCCCACCATGCCACGCCAACCACGCATAGACATATCCGGCCTTTTGCAGCATGTGATCATAAGAGGCATTGAACGCAGGGATATCTTTATCTCCGATGCTGATCGCAGAGACTTTGTGCGCCGTCTGGTATTATTGCTTCAGGAGACGAAAACCCTCTGCTATGCATGGACGTTGCTTGATAACCATGTTCATCTGCTCCTGATGCCAACCCAGGCCCCCCTTGCTTCCATGATGCGGCGCTTACTGACCGGCTATGCCGTGTCCTTCAACCGGCGGCACAATCGTACCGGCCATCTGTTTCAGAACCGTTACAAATCGATCGTGTGTGATGAGGATGTATATCTGCTGGAGCTGGTGCGCTATATCCACCTCAACCCCGTGCGGGCCGGTAAAGTCGCAGAACTAGACGCGTTGGCGAATTATCCCTGGAGTGGCCATCAGCAACTGTTGGGCAAGGGGGAATACGGCCTTGTGGCTGAAAAAGAAGTTTTATCCCTGTTCGGGCGCACCCCAAAAGTCGCTCGTAAAGCGTATGTGCAATTTTTGTATGACGGCCTGCAGCAAGATATGCCGTGCTTGTCAACAGGAGGACGGCAAACCAGCCAAACCATGGACGCATCATTGACCGATCAGGATTATTATGATGAACGTATCCTCGGCGGCGGGGTTTTTGTTGAACGCATTATGAACAGGGTGGCACCGAATGAGGCCAGGCATGTCTCGCTTGAAGAGATAATCAAATCCGTGGCTGATTATTATGAAATGGAAACAGAGCGGTTGTGCTGGCCCAGCAAGGTGCGCACAATTGCCGATGCCCGAGCGGTGATTTGCTTCTTAGCAACGCGTCGCAACAGGATAACCGGGAGAGAGGTTGGAGACAAATTGAGGTATACGCCATCGGCAGTGAGCAGAGCGGCTCAACGCGGGTTGAAGATATACGACGGCGATAACCATTTGCAGGATAGCCTGGGTTAAATGTCAAGAAATCAACAACATCCCCGATATTCACGATGTTCCAGATTCTGCTGACGGGCCATATTTTATTGTGGTACGATAACCAATGCTACGCCTGTAAATAACTCCCATCAATGATGGTTCTGTCACGTCTACTTTTCTCATCCGTGGAGATGATCGATGAAAACAAGGTATCATCTGCTGTTGTCCTTGGTGTGTTTGATTGCGTTCATTGCGGTGTTGATTCCAACTCTGATCGGTTGTAACAGCTCCAGTTCGTATTCCGGTGCCACCTCTGACGAGCAAACCGCCATCAACCCCGCCGGTATCTGGCTGGGGACCCAAAGTGTCATTGAAAAAAATGCTGCTGGTGAGGTGGTTGCTGATCTGTTTGACATGAAGACCATCATCTACGACGGCCAATTTTTCGGGATCTCTGAAGAGGCTAACATCCTGTTTTCGGGTACTTATGAAATGGGGGAAAACGGGCGAATGATTGTTGATGGCCGAGACGATGGGAATCACCGCTATCGGACGTATACCGTTTCAGAAGGTGGAGCAAACTGGGTCAATGGCATTGCGGCGTTACAATTTCATGATAACGGAACGTTCTCCGGCCGATTTCAGAACGATGCATATCAGGAGGGAGAATTGCAGTCCCGCTACAGCACCCTGTACGAAAAAGGGGCGGCTCTGGACTCGCTGACGGGAGAATATACCTCTGAGACCATGAACCTGACCATTGATGCCAGCGGCCAGATCCTTGGTACGAAAAGCGGCTGCGAACTCAGCGGGCAAATCTCGCTGCCGGATGAAAATGTCAACATCTATCGCCTCGATTACACCTTGACCGCCCCGGCCAGTGGCGGTTGTGCTGCGCAAGGCGGTCAGTACAGTGGTCTGGGGATTGTCGCTCTGGATCAAGAGGGCTCCCCCTACTTTCTTGGCCTGAGTCACAACAGCGATGCCTCGCGGATGAATGGTCTCTACCTACCCCTTCATGCCACTCCGCTATCATTTACCGTGGCGTCTATTGACAATGCCGTTTCGCGCTTTTTGGGGCTCAATAGTGGAGAAAGCGTCCTTCAGAAAATATTGTTCCTGGCCAATCTCGAAAACTGGCCTTGTCTGGTCTCCGACGCGGTGGCCTGTCTCATTATTGGTCCGAGCCTGTCTCAAGAGGGGATTCGAAATCGACTGGATGGGCGCGGAGATGGATCAGAGCAGCGGATTTCCGGGATGCGCGACTTTCGTCGTTGGGCTTCATCCAGTGGCACCTATGGAGAAGGATACTACCGTTATTACGATCTGGGCGATTTTGAAAAAGCAGATTTCACCAACATGTATTTCTCTCATTTGGGTGATGGCTTCATCTATACACGCGTTGCGAGGATGATTTTTGATGGAGCCGATATGTCCAATGTTGAATTTGACGATGCCATGCCCATGGAGATGTGTCACTTTGTAAATACCAACCTCGAAGGTTCTAATATCTCAGAGGCAAACTACAATTCCTGTCCAGACCCTCTCGAAGAGTTTCTTTTGGGAAACCAGTCGGGCAACGATTTTTCCGGAGCATGGTGGGAGGATGGTCATCGCTGTGGTATTGATCTTGGCTTGATGCCCGAAGGAGCCTGCACCGCGAACTGGATCGATACCGGTTTGAGCTATGAGGAGTGGAAAAATGGCAAGGGGGAGGTTGAAAAAATTGCTGAAAATGTCGTCGAAAAGGTTGAAGACCTTGCCGATGACGGCCTAAGCTTTGCCAAGGATACGGGAAGTTCCGTTGTTGAATCGATCTCCTCGTGGTTTTAATTATCAGAAGCGGTCTGCTGTGAAGGGCCGTTCCCGAGAAGAGGAATGTTTCTCCCGGTCTTGCGGCCGTTAAAGAAACCCTATGGGGTCAAGTCGAAAGCGTCGGTAAAAGCCGGAACACCATGGGAACACCATGGGGACGTAGTTGATATTTTGACATTCTATGCTAAACTCCCACCATGCCACGCCAACCACGCATAGACATATCCGGCCTTTTGCAGCATGTGATCATAAGAGGCATTGAACGCAGGAATATCTTTATCTCCGACGCTGATCGCAGAGACTTTGTGCGCCGTCTGGTATTATTGCTTCAGGAGACGAAAACCCTCTGCTATGCATGGACGTTGCTTGATAACCATGTTCATCTGCTCCTGATGCCAACCCAAGCCCTTGCTTCCATGATGCGGCGCTTACTGACCGGCTATGTCGTGTCCTTCAACCGGCGGCACAATCGTACCGGCCATCTGTTTCAGAACCGTTACAAATCGATCGTGTGTGATGAGGATGTATATCTGCTGGAGCTAGTGCGCTATATCCACCTCAACCCGGTGCGGGCCGGTAAGGTCGCAGGACTAGACGCGTTGGCGAATTATCCCTGGAGTGGCCATCAGCAACTGTTGGGCAAGGGGGAATACGGCCTTGTGGCTGAAAAAGAGGTTTTATCCCTGTTCGGGCGCACCCCAAAAGCCGCGCGTAAAGCGTATGTGCAATTTTTGTATGACGGCCTGCAGCAAGATATGCCGTGCTTGTCAACAGGAGGACGGCAAACCAGCCAAACCATGGACGCATCATTGACCGATCAGGATTATTATGATGAACGTATCCTCGGCGGCGGGGTTTTTGTTGAACGCATTATGAACAGGGTGGCACCGAATGAGGCCAGGCATGTCTCGCTTGAAGAGATAATCAAATCCGTGGCTGATTATTATGAAATGGAAACAGAGCGGTTGTGCTGGCCCAGCAAGGTGCGCACAATTGCCGATGCCCGAGCGGTGATTTGCTTCTTAGCAACGCGTCGCAACAGGATAACCGGGAGAGAGGTTGGAGACAAATTGAGGTATACGCCATCGGCAGTGAGCAGAGCGGCTCAACGCGGGTTGAAGATATACGACGGCGATAACCATTTGCAGGATAGGCTGGGCTAAATGTCAATAAATCAACAATGTCCCCGATATTCAAAAACGTTCGGCATTGAAATGAACTACCCCGCAGCAAGCTACGGGGTATCAACAGCCTGCAATCTTTGCTCAATCACGCAGTGAACTGCGGGGTATTTAACCCAAATTACGAATAAAAAATTAAATCAACCGAATAGAATAGACCTTATGATGAAAAAATGTCTACTTGTCATTCTCAGCGTGTGCCTCATTATTGCAAAAGTTCCATTTGCCGCAGCAGAACAAACCCCTAGCCCCTATTCAGCTTTATTTGAGGAAATCGTTAACATTGTTGAAACGCATTTTTATAATCCTGAACAAATCGCTAAAGATTTTCCCGCGATTAAAGCCGACTATCGTATTCGGTTAAAAAATATTTCTTCTCAAAAAGCATTTTCCAGTTTGGTGAATTGCATGCTTGATGAATTGCATGCGTCTCATACCTATTATTTAACGCCGGATGATTATGAGTATTATCAGCTCTGCGCATTGTTTTCAAAAATTCCAGAGATCAGCAGACTATTTGACGGTAAAGAAGTGTTGTATCCATCGGTCGGTATTCTGACCCAAGATATTGGGAACCGTGTATACATTGTCTCTGTCCTTGCCGGAAGTGTCGCCGAGAAAGCGGGACTGTTACAGGGGGATGAAATCCTCTCCGCCAATGGCGCCCCCTACTTGCCGATCACTTCGCTACGTTCAAATGTTGGAAAAAATGTTGTCTTTAAAATCCGACGAAAAGAGACGGACAAGCCATTCACGATTTTGATGCAGCCAGTGCTGGTTAATCCCAAACAGGAGATGTTAGAGGCGCAAAAATCCAGTGTTCGGATTATTGAACAGAACGAAACGCGCGTTGGCTATGTTCACATATATTCTTACGCGGGTTATGAATACCATCAGGAATTATTGAACGCCATAACTTGGGGAAAATTGAAAGAAGCCGACGCGTTGATCATTGATTTGCGATATGGCTTGGGTGGGGCAGCGCCATCTTATCTTAATATCTTTAATACGAAGATTCCGGTCCTTAAGATGCATCATAGAGATGGTACGGTAACCGTTTTTGACTCTCAATGGAGAAAACAGGCGGTCTACTTGGTTAACCAATATAGTCGAAGTGGAAAAGAGTTGCTAGCGTACGGCGCTCGAAGGTACCAACAAGTAAAAGTAATTGGAGAGCGAACGGCAGGTGACGTCCTCGGTGGCCGGCTTTTTCCGTTATCCAATGGCGATACCCTTTTTCTCGCGGTACAAAGCGCCCTTGTTGATGGAGTCAATCTGGAAGGAATTGGCGTTCCGCCGGACATTGAAGTTCCATTCGATGTACGCTACTGTGCCGGACAAGACGCGCAGCTTAAAAAAGCCCTTGAGCATCTTATCAAGCAACCGACGAATTAAAAGTCAATAGGTGTCGAATTGGGTAGTCGGGGATTTTAGCCACCCGGCATGCGGGTCCACACCGGGCGGTTCGATGATGTTACCGGGCCCTAGCCGGGTAATGAGTCGTCACCCACAGTTCTTTTACAGACACAATCCCCTGATCCTTCAGCCATTGATTGGTCCGTCCGGAATGGCGCGAGTCTAAGCACTTCCACTGCAAACTCGGGACTGTCTCAAGCCCTATGTGGGGCTGTCCGAGATGTTTGCGGGCGATGGAACGCTGGCGGTTTGCAGCGCAAAAGCCTGGGACAGCCCCCGTGCGCGGACAACCCCGTTTTTGCTGCTTTTTCCTTTAAACTCGTACTTCAGCATCATTAAAATTGTCTCTTGTCGGAGCGGCTTCAACCGCGAATTCCCATCATGATAAGGATTAATGGCCAGAACAATTCGCGAATAAATTCGCTCCTACAGAGGCTCTTTTCGATGACAAAGTTAAGTGTGCTCAAGCGCTAGCGCCATTCTGCGCTGTCAGGCGAATTTTCATCCTCTGACCTGCATAATGTCTGGGCGGTACGCCTGCCACGGCGCCACGACAGTAGATCGTCATGTTATAAGGCCGGAGAGTCTTGACTGATGGCAATAAACTTATACCCCATTCCATAAATCGTCACGAAATAGCGCGGAGTTTCAGGAGTCTCTTCCAATTTTTTACGCAACTTGAGGACATGGTTGTCTACAGTGCGCGTTGTTGTCGCGCTGTTCATGCCCCACACTTCTTCGAGAAGAGTTTCCCGCGACAGGGCAAATCCGGCGTTAAGGACAAAGCACGTGAGAAGATCAAACTCTTTGGCGGTCAATTCAACAATCCGGCTGTTCTTTTTTACCACGTGGCGTGAAAAATCAACCTCAATAGGGCCAAAACAAAATGTCTCTTCCAACGGTTTTGGTTCAAAGCGGCGAAACAGGGCTTTGATTCGCGCCAGCAATTCTTTGACACCAAACGGTTTGGCCAGATAATCATCTGCGCCAATCTCCAAGCCAAGAACCTTGTCAATCTCGCTGCTACGTGCGGATAACATGATGATCGGAATAGTCTTGCCATGGCTGCGTAATTGTCGACAGACATCAATACCATCAACACCGGGAAGCATGACATCAAGCAGAATCAAATCCGGTGACAAAGTGGCCGCCTGTTCCAGCCCGTCTTCACCATCAACCGCCGTAACGACATGATACCCTTCAAATTCGAGGTTATCGCACAGCCCTTCACGCATCAGTTGATCATCTTCAATGATGAGGATAGTTTTGCCTTTAAGCGTCATCTGCTCCCTCCCTGATCGGCAAGGTCACAATAAACGTGCTCCCCGCGCCGGGTTTGCTTAAAACCTGAATGGTTCCTCCATGGGCATCAACGGCGTGCTTTACCAACGACAGGCCAATTCCTGAACCACGAAACTTGCTGGACAATCGCGTATAGGGCGCAAAAATTGCTGCCACACCATCAGGACGCATACCTATGCCACAATCCGTGACTTCGACTTTCATCTCACCCTCTTTTACTGACAGCGCCAGATAGATTTTTTTTTCGTCAGGACTGAACTTTATGGCGTTATCGAGCAGATTGCCAAACACTTGATTGATCGCTAGAGGATCAAAAAATGAGTTCGGAATATCGTTGTCGATCGCAACGCACACGGCGAAGCCTTGTTGCGTGAAGTAATCATGATATTGCGACACAAGATGCTCTAGCACTTCAGCGAGATTGCCGCATTTAAAATGGTACTCCTTCATCCCTTTTTCAATGCTGGAAAAATCCAGAGTATTATTGATCAGAAGGTGCAGATGGTCGCATTCACCAAGAATAATGCGATAATAGCTCTCCTTTTTTTCGGGCGTTTCCACCCGGCCAAGCAGCAGGGTTTCGGTGTACATGCGAATCAGCGACAGCGGTGTCTTCAGCTCATGAGAAACATGGGAAATCATCTGCGATTTCACTAAGGAGAGTTTCTTTTCGTGATGAACCTGCCGCCAGATGAAATAGACGCTAAGCAAAATGAGGCCAAACAGAAAAACAATCAGGGTGGAATAAATAACGAATTCCATGCGGGAGCGACTGGTCATACCCTGGTTGTCGATGGTGCTGGTAAGAGTCCAAAAGGGAAGGATCTGACCAAATGAGGCTTCAACAACAAACGGATCTTCCGCACCAGCGTGCTCGGATGAAACGTTTTCCCGGATCACAATGTGGTCATGGATCTGCTGATGCTCAGACAACAAGCGGGTTTGGATAGCGTGCAGATCAAGGGTAAAGATCAGATACTGTCCCGGAGAGTCTGCGGATCCACCGGCCAGGAGAACGAATCCGACCTGGACCGGTTGGTCGTTAAGCCAACCGGAGAGATGACGCAGCTTCAAAGGCTGGGTTGGCCGCGTCGCCACGTCTTGTTGAACTCGCCGAATCAGCCAGGCCTGCAACGGATTGTCTCTGGCTTCAGAGCTTAGTGTTGGATGAAGAAACAACGTATCAATCATCGGATAACGTTGATTGATACGTGCCAATCGCTTGGCATCCAAAAGCTCTGAACGGGCGACTGCGACATCGAGAATCATTCTGTTCTCTTCGGCGAGAATCGCCTGCTCAAGGTCATCCACACACACGCGTACCGACATCTGGCCGCTGCGAATCACCGCATTCTGCATCAGAGCATTGCGATAGGTAAGATAATGATAGCCCAAAGCCGCAAGAATCGCGCTAGTGACAATCACCACAATGAAGGCGACAAACACCAGTCGTTTTTTAGGTGATGTGGTGGTAGTCGATTCTGGCATATCTGAAATGTGCCCTTTCCCGCAAAAAAACACGTTGCCGGGCAAATGCCCGGCAACGAAAATTGTTTGTACTTTATAACCTGACTGCTATCTTGTCCAACCTTCCGTGGCAAACAATTCGGCACCTTTGGAACTTTTCAAAAAGGTAACAAACGCCCATGTTGCTGGATCTGCCTGCGGTGACACTGCAATATTAGTCACGCGGTAAATTTGGCGCTGCGGTTCCAGCGCAACATAGTCTGCGACATCGGCATGATCAATTGGCCAATGACTCCAGGTGATCCAGGCATCGGCATTCAAATTTTTAAATGCACGGAAGCTGGCACCACTGCCTTTTTCAAACGAAGCAATATTGCGGCGCAGCGTTTTGACATCATTCAGTGAACCAAGCCGCCCGGCCACATCTTCCCAGACACCGGTACCGGAGGTGTTGTACACCCCTTTGCCTTCTGTAACAATAACACTCATGCCCGGCTTGAGCAGGTCGTTAAAACCTTGAATATTTTTGGGATTGCCTTTTTGCACAACGATCACCGCCGGGCGAATGTAGAGTGGCTGAACCATCTCGCTGGTAACAAACCGATAGTTCTCCAGATACGCGATCATCGACTGTTCAGAGCTGCCAAAAATAATGTCGGCTCGCTGCTGGGCATCTTTTGACCAGCGGCTTTCCGGGCCAAAGATAACCTCGACTTTGTGGCCGGTGGCCTTTTCAAACGCTTTGGCTACTTTGATATAGCCGCTATGTGGGCCACCTGGGCCAAACAGGCGAATGATGCCGTCTTTCGGCTGATGAATGATGTTCTCATCATAAAGATCACTGGCCAAAGCCAGTCCTGGGAAACTGATTACGACAAACAAAAGTGCGATAAGAAGATGGCGTACGTTTTTCATATGATCCCCCTTTTTTGTGCGCTGAAAGTAGCCTGTATTGAAAAGCTCAATTTGTGTGGCTTTGTGATTTTCACTATAGCGCCGTGGAGGCACACAGTTGTCGCGACCAGGTAAAAAACTTGTCAACAAATGTAAAATCTGTTTTATGAAACAGGCAGGAGCACCTCGACAGAGGGAAGATCACAGTGACAGTTCAGTGTTCTCGCCGCACATCATCTTATTGTAGGAGCGGCTTCAGCCGCGAATTCCCCTCATGAAAAGGATCAATGACCAGAACAATTCGCGAATAAATTCGCTCCTACAGAGGCTCTCGCTTTCTCCGTGCATCAAAAACACGCATTGCCTCACCCCCTGGCTGGAGAAATATCATGGCGACAGCCAAAGAACATTAGGATACCGTCCTGTCTGATGTTTACTCCTGGAAAAAAGGGGAAAAGCCCGACACGCATCGTAACGATCTCGAATAATTACACACAGCGCCAGCGCAATGTAAGGCGTAGTCCGACTTTAAATTTCACCCTAATTGTGGAATTTTTACCTTTCCATTCCACACAAAAGTGACTTCTTTGACAGCTTGATTTGTTTTCTCAAAAAAACCGCATAGGCGTACCTCGCCAATTTAACTTACCCTCTACGAAGAGAATTCAACAATAAAGACAGGAGCCAACCCATGCAACCAATCAAACGAGCGGCGTTTACCCTTGAAATCTTATCTTCCTGGGCGGTTCTGACACTTTTGATCTCTGCCCTTTTCATACATATTATCTACAAAATTGACATTCCAATGTTTCCAACGCTGGCAGATGACATTACAAAAATGACGGACGTTACATCGCTGCAAAAGTTATGTATGTTGATTCTCGACGCAACCAAGTCTAAGAGAGATCTGGCATGGCGGTTGGTGAGCTGGGGATTTTCACTGGCAGCACTTTGGAGCGCTATTTTTGGCTTGGCTTCTGTGTATCTGTCACGTCTGCTACGTGATTCAGACAAAAGCTCGGATCAGCACAAGCAACCGGGAACATTGGAGTTGGCAATCGCTGGAGAACTTCCCCTGTGGAAGGCGTTTTGGCTGTTGTATATTGCACTTCCTTATGCGCTGGGCATTGGCACTCAGGGGATTACATGGGGGTTGAAGCACTATCATATTATTGAAACAGCTCACTTAGCAGACCTGCTTCTTACGCCCTTGACACTGGCGGCCATTCAAACGGCATGGTTATGGGCGGCAATGGTCACCTGGCGCTGCGCATCCAATACGAACCATCGTGCATGGGGCTATCTGGCGCAGGCATTTGTCCTTATTCAAACGGTGCTGCCCATGATTATTTCAATGGCTTTTTTCGGCCATTTTGTTTTGCGGTGAAAGTGATCCACATAGAAAGGATTTAACGTGAACAATACCCTGTGGTTTCTCATGTGGCTTCTCATTTTTGTGCTGATCTGGTTGTCGCCAATCGTGTGGGCTGTGCGTACGGACCACCCGCAACGCACCCTTGTCATTGTCCTTGTTCTGCTGCTCGGTCCTTTTGGATTTATGGCGTCCTTGATCTTGCTGTCACACAAACCTGTTGCCCCATTGGATGAAGACGATCCAAGCGTCTATCATTGTGAGCATTGCCAAACGCCTTATCGACTTTCTGACTATTTAGATGATGTCGATATCTACTGTAGCCATTGTCATCTGCAGTTAAAACGGCCCGCGCAACCAATGGACCAGGTGATTGACCCGACGGTGTCAGGAGCATAAAAAATCATGACGATGCCCCTTCAGAAGATTCCAGTGTTTGTCATCATCGGCATAATCAGCCTTTATTTCGGGGAAACGAGGGACATCCATGATAAGTAAAGTCAAGGGGAAAACGGAGATTTCCCTTTAGCTTCGGATATCCTCCAAGCCTGGTTTGTTGCAGCCTCACGAATTCGTTTCGATCTTTTTGATCTTGTTCTTGTGGTCCGCCTGTCAGGCGACCAGACATCCATGTGCCGTCTCAGGGAAACGATGCTCCCGTCTCGGAAGATTGAGTTTGGGCCAACCCGCCAGCCTTGAAACAGTATATAATGGCGCACAGCCAAGCTTGCGCAGTCCCCGGAAAGGCAAGGCCTGGCGGGAGATCGTGTGAATTCATGGTAATCTATCTATTCGCCTTCCCTTTCATGCAACCTTGGCACTGACCTCCTGTTTAAATGGAGTGCCACGTCTCTCAACCGCCAGCATATATTCAACGAGTTTACGTGCTACAGCCAGGGTCGCCCGGTTGCGATTTCCTTTTTTAAGTTCTTTATCGTGGATCAGCGCAAGCTGGGGGTTCCAATGTGGAGCCAGCTTTGCCGCTTCAATCAGCTTTGTTTGCAGGTGTTTGTTGCGTTTTTTTGAAATTGGTCCTCGTCTTTCTTTACCTGCGGATTCTTTTTGAGCGCTGCAAAGTCCACAGTAACTGATGGCCTGCCGAGCATTTTTGAAACGTTGCGGCTCACCGATCTCCAAAACCCAGGTCAGGGCCATGACCTCACCTACACCAGGAATACTCATCAAACGTTCAACACGCTCCTGAATAAGGGGCTCTTCGCGTAGCGATTTAGTCAGTTTCTTCTGAACCGCTGTAAACAGTTCCAAATTACCGCGACTCAAAACCAACAGTTCCTTGACCGAGTCAGGAACATCCTCTACCTTTTCGAGCAACTCGGAAAAATATTTCTTTCCATGCAAGCGTCGTTTGCTGTATGGAGCACCGACCTCCATCAACAAACCGGACATTTTGTTCTTCATTTGCGTTGCGGCGCTCACGACCAAATTTCTGTAACGCAGCATACGCCGCAATTCTCGTAACTCCGGCGGCATCATGTAACATTGCGGCAGAAGATTGACACGTAGCAAATCCGCGAGCGTTTCCGCATCGGCGCGATCGTTTTTCTTTTTGGCCGCCGTGATTGCCTTGAGCATTTGCGGATGCGCTACTTTCAACTCAAGAGCATGCGGCTTGAGAAAGTCGTAGATCCAACCGGTGAAGATCGTTGCTTCCAGCGCGCCTATCCACGGAGCTGGCAACTCCTGCAGCCATTGCCTCAATGATTCGCGTTGCGCCTTGATCGTCCCTTCTCTTACGAGCTTCCCGCTCTCGGTTTTAATGCAGTAAGCGATGCTTTTTTTGTGGACGTCCAAACCGATGTAATAAATACTTTCCATGGAAGCCTCCTTGTTGGGTCTGACTTGGGGCGATTTGTTCGACCCCACACGTTCATCATTATGAACTGTACGCCATTTGGAGGCTTCCGCTTTTTTCACTTATGCATTCAAACACTTCAGAATAGCGCTAGTTTAAGCACTTCCGTAGCAAACTCAGGACTGTCCAAAGCCCTACGTGGGGCTGTCCCGTTTTTGCTACCCTATCCTCTTAAACGAGTGCCTTTCTGGCCCTCTCGTGCCCTCTCGTGCCCTTTCGGGACACTCCCCCTATTAAAATTACTCAACCCCTGAAAAGGAAAATCGTTGTAAGATCACACAAAAAATCAGAATACGTTCCTCTCCTTTCAACATGACAACTCTGGAAGCCTCTCTTGAACCTAACCGTTCTCCTGTCACAGATAAAAACCATCATTGTTTTCACCATGAACTTAAGCTCTAACAGGCTGTTAAAAAAAAAGACTATGGAGCCCATGGACGGACGATAAAAATCAAGGACAGGCTTTCAAGTATTTGATTTTATGAGCAAGACTGAAATCACATTTTCTGCTTGCGTCGTTGGAAAATCCTCGGACAGGACGTTTTCATCATCCTGCTAAAGTCAAACTCAACGGCGCCGTCCAATAAAATCTGTTATTCTTGTCGTTGACGAAGTAACACGGTCATCCAATGTTCAGCTTGTGACACTTTTCACGGAGGACGTCTTGGGCCTTCTCATCCTGTTCACGCTGATTTTATTCAATGGCATGTTTGCCATGGCGGAAATCGCTCTGGTCACTGCGCGAAAAACGCGCCTGAAGCGGCTGGCCGAAGCTGGCGACGCCAAGGCGGCAGCAGCGTTGCTCCTGCGCCGCAACCCCACCCGTTTTCTCTCCACAGTTCAAATTGGTATTACCGCTATCAGCATTTTCAGCGGCATTGTCGGTGAATCGGCCTTATCCGGCCATTTTGAAATCCTGTTGCGCAACGTGGGATTTGACCAACACGCCAGTGTTGTTGGCGCAACGGCAATTGTTGTGGTCAGCATTACCTACTTTTCTATTGTTATCGGCGAACTGGTGCCAAAGCGCCTGGCTCAAACCAACGCTGAGGGGATTGCCCGAGTCATGGCACGGCCTGTCGCTGTGCTGGCCATGCTGTCGCGTCCTTTTGTCTATCTGCTGTCCGTTTCTACCGACGGCGTTTTAAGGTTACTCGGTAAAGAGGGCCATAGCAGCGCCACCTTGACGGAAGAGGATATTCTGGCGATTCTGCTGGAGAGCTCACAAACCGGTGTCATTGAAGAGCAGGAACACACCCTGGCGCGCAATGTCTTTCGCCTTGATGACCGGCAGGCGGTTTCGCTGATGACGCCGCGTAGCGAGATCGTTTATCTGGACATGGCCCGCCCGCTTGAACAAAGCCTCGACGCCCTCATGTCATCGACTCACACCCGTTTTCCTGTCTGCCGGGAGGGCATGGATGAGGTGCTGGGTGTTGTCAACGCCAGCCGTTTGCTCAAATATCATCTTGAGGGCAATCTGCAAAAGCCGCCCAAAAGCGATCTGACACCAGCGGTTTATGTGCCGGAATCTCTGACCGGTATGAAGCTGCTGCAACGCTTCCAGACGTCCGGGGTGCAGATGGTTTTTGTTGTCGATGAATACGGCGCGATCCTCGGTCTGATTACCCTGCAAGATCTTTTTGAGGCGCTGTCCGGCGAATTTTCACCTCCGAATCCGCACGATGTCTGGGCGGTACGGCAAAAGGATGGGGCCTGGTTGCTGGATGGGCTGATCCCAATTCCAGAGCTCAAGGATCGTCTCGAACTCAAGCAGGTGCCGGATGAAGAAAAAAGGCACTATCATACCCTGAGCGGCATGATGATGTGCCTGATTGGCAAGGTCCCACGCAGCGGCGATGTGGCTGAATGGCAGGATTGGAGCCTGCAGGTCACAGCTCTTGACGGCAATCGGATTGACAAAGTCAGGGCGGTCCTCCTGACCGCTGGCTGTAAAAAACGGCAATGACAACAGTTGACATAAGACCCTCCCTACAGGAGATGAACATAAATCCTCATTGGCCTTATGGTTTTTATCACGGAGATGCGTATGCCTTTTGTGACCTGGAATGATGATTTTCTTTTACATGTTGCTCAGTTTGATAAACACCACAAACATCTTGTGGACCTGCTGAACGACACCTATGAAAAATTTGTAAATAAAACCGTCGACCTCTCACTCGAAAAACTCTTTGATGAGTTGATCGACTACGCGACCTACCATTTCGCCGCCGAAGAATACTGGATGCAGCTAAAACACTATCCCGGCTATGAAGAGCACAAGAAAGAACATGCTTATTTTACGAAGCGGGTGGTCGAAATGCATCACGACTTTGTCGCGGGCAACACTTCTCTTGGGCTGGAAGTGCTCACCTTCATCAAAAACTGGGTAGCAAATCACATCTTGAACTCTGATGCCAAATATGGTCGCTTTATCAATAAGAGATGACGTTATTCGTGGTAATCGTGGCAACGCCACCCTACTCCTCAACAGTTCTGAGGTTTTGCTTTAAACAAACCCTGAAAGTTACCCCATCAACAAAGCGGAAAGGCCACAGCACATCACGTGCGGTGGCCTTTTCTTTGTCGTGAGTTACGAGAGCAATTTTCTTCATTAAGACCAACGAATCAGGGATGTGCTCCTTGTTGCAGCCACGCTCTGTAGCCAAGTGGAAAAACCATGGCATACTTAATGCGACGCACGATAACCATCGGCGCATTTAATAAAATGCCAAGATACAGTTTGTTCTCCATCTTCATAAAAAGAGATCTGCGATGCGCCATTTCAGCAAACACATGCTACTCATTCTCATCACGTTTATCCTCAGCGGTTGCGCCAAACAATGGCAACCCACCTGGCAACAAGCGGTGCCGCCCAGCAACCAGCAATCCGTGGAGCACCTTCTCGAACAGACAAGAAAAAAATATGCCCGGGCCGACACGGTCGAGAAGCTGTCTGCATCGATTCAAGCGTACCAGTGGGTATTAAGAGCCGCTCCCGATAACTACGAAGCCCTGCAAACGTTGAGCACGCAGTATATTTTACTGGGAACCGCTTACACGGAGAAAAGAGCAGAAAAAGCCGCGTATTTTAAACAGGCGATTGTTTACGCTGAATGGGCGATGTACACCAACCCGCACTTTCGAGAGAAAATTGAGCAAGGGATGAAGCCATGGCAAGCTGCGGATGCTCTCACGGCACGCGAGAGTGAGGCGATGCTGTTTTGGGTGACCGCCATTCAGTATGAATTTAAGGAAGTGATGTCTCTCTACGCAAAGATTATCAATATTGACCGACTGAACCACGCACTGACAATGATCAATCGAATTCAGGAGGTGAACCCACAGTTTGGCGGTGGTGCTGTTGAGTTTTGCAAAGCCATCTGCTATTACGCCCTGCCTTCAAGTAAGGGCGGCGATAAAAAGCAAGGTGACCTTGCCATGCAACAAGCTGTTGCTCACGGTGAGAAATGGTTGCTGCCACGCTGGGCACTGGGGAAATATTATTATCCAATCCGTGGCGAGGACCTCAAAGCACAACAGGAACTGACATGGGTCGCCAACCAGGATATCAATCAGTTCAACGACCCATGGCCTTGGCGGATTCATTTTCGAGAGAATGCACAACAACTGCTTCAATAATTGAAACAGGGCTTAAGACCTGTCTGCTCACGAACATGCCCGCCCTTGCTCAAAAACAAGGGCGGGCATCTGCTCTTCAATCCAATCGTTCCACCGTCACATACAAAAATCCATCGTTATTGCCGTACATGCGCTTCAAATCATTGGCAAATGGGCAGAATTCGCCGCTGGTTTCCGGGGTGTATTGCGTGCCTGCCTGACCGATGACAAACAGTTCGTCGTCCTTGTCGCCAACAGCTCCGATAAGGGCGAACCATTGCGCCTCCGCAAAACGCCGAAACGGTTCCATTATCGCCACACCGACATCTTTGAACCAGCGGATGTCGGGATGGTCACGATCCCAGCCATCGCCATCGCACTCAATCGAGGCATCACGCCAAGTGCGCTCTGCGCTCACCGTAAATTGATATCGTTTGCCTTTTTCCAGCATCAGGCCGGTACGATTGTAGAGTTGGTGAGCAAATACCGGTACCGTGTATGGCGCACCGACCCTCAGAGGGGTGAGTGGTCGCATACCCACTTCGAGATGGTGGGCAAGGTTGTCAAAATCGCTCAGGCTGCCATCGACATTAAGAATGGTGTGGGGACGCCGCAGCCCGACGGGACGATAGTCACTATCGCCGTAAATCCGCTCGGCCACGGTATAGTGGACCACCGGACGAGGGTCGGCGACCACCCGATCGTTTTTGATGCGGGTAACGTGACGATCATAGAGTGTAAACATGGAGATGGGCCACAGACGCGTCTGCTCATGGTTGACGCCAAAGGCATTGGGTTCGATCAGCACATCATCGAGCTGAATGTCGGCTTTATCGCCACCGTCCGTCAGTGTGTCAAAGCGAATCTGATTGGCGGCCAGCTTCTTCAACCCCAGATCTCTGCATTCTATTTCGTCGAGCAGAAACTGCAGGGTGATGTCGGAAAGCCCGTCACGACGATAGCCGCCGCCAACATCGGAATGGGCACCCGCAAACCACACTTCCGTCACTTTCGATTCGTCATTCATCAGCGTCGGTTGAAAGGCTTTGCGACGGTCATTGATGCTGACCAGATGCACGGCCTGATCGATATTGGACGCGAGAGTGCAATCCTCAAACAATACATCGGAATTGGGCCGCCGCTCTTCACTGAGATCCGGCATACCGAAGGACGCGACCGTATCAAACACGCCAAGCAGAGCGATTCTGACCTTGGAAAACTCTGCATCCTGACTGATCACCGAGCAAAAGCGGCGGGCAATGGCGGCGCCGCGGCTGAAACCAAACACAAACACGTTATCGCCCTGCTGATAATGCTGACGCAAATCTTCTTTGGCGCCTGTAATAATCCGCCCGACATCGGTCAGGGCCAGGGCCGCATTAAAAATACGTTTCAGCTTGCGCCCGTAGGTACCGACACCGGGGTAGTACAGACTCAACTGATCATCAAAGTGGTGCTGTCCATCCTGCAAATCGCCGCCAAGCAGCAGGTGGAGTTTCAACACATTGGTCATGTTAGTGTCTTCTGTACCGCCGCTGGGGGTTTCCCCCTGAGCCGCGTCTTCGACATCGTTGCAGGTGCCGTCAAAACAAAAAATCAGATTGGCCATGGGCTCCCCTTTTCTTCATGCAAAAGCATTGAACGGAGTATGAATCATTGATTGCGGCGCTGAGCATGGGCGAGCAGTTTAGCCGAATAATCACGGATGGCGTGATCACTTGCCGCAGCCTTAAAGCGGGTGGCGATCAACCGGGGGAGCACAATAGAGATCCGCCAGAAAATATTTGGACTGTTTTTCACCTGTAAATCTTTGAAGTCGATGCCGGTGTCATCCTTGATATTGGCGGCATCGGAAAGGAACACCAGCGTGCCGTAATGGGTGTAGCCGAGAAAATACTTGCGCAACCATTCCGCTATTTGAAAAGTGCCGTTGATGGGAATTAAACGCAACAGACCAAGAGCGGATGAAAAGCCGTAGCCAAAAGGCACCTTGGCAACACCATCCGCCGCATTGACCACCCGGTAAACCGGGGTTTTGATCCCCTCGAAAAAAACATCGTCCGCCACTCTCGGGCAGCCGTAGGTATAGCACGCACCGATGGAGTCGTTGCACAATAAACGGGTGGCCAGCAAGGCCAACGCCCCGCCAAGGGAGTGGCCGGTAATATAAAGCGGTATCCCTTTATGCTCGCCCAGGGCATCGCTGATCCGCTTCTTCAACGGTTTAAATGCGTCCTGAAAGCCACGGTGCACCCGGCCATTACACTCTTCAGCATTGACCAGATCCGCTTTGATATCGGTGAGCACATCCTTGATGTTGGGTTGGGTGCCACGGAAAACCAGGATCAGCATGCCGGCAAAATCGCCATCGGGCTTCAGCTTGACCAGCATGGCTTCGGTGCCGTTTTCAGCAAACGACTCAACCAGGTCGAATTGACCATTTTCCAATATTTCAACCACATCGTTATCTGGGTGAATGCCCTGACGGCGTGCCCGACTGATCAGCGCTTCAAGCACCGTGTCTTCTTCGCCCTTGGCAATGGCGTCACGAATGGCCGGGATCAATGCGACACTGGATTCTTCGCAAGGCAGTGGTTCGTAAACCAGCCGCGAAATCTCTGCCAGCAGCCAGGCCGTGCGGTCGGAATACGCCGCGCGTTTAATGGGTGGGGTTTTGATCAGTGCCGTGTCAGAAAAATAACCGTTCATTGTCTGTCCCTCCTTGTTTGGCGACATGGTGCCAGATACATAACAATTTAAAATGAAGTTTTACCAATATAAAAACATACAAGGCTGCGCGAAGAGTGCAAGCCCAGCCGATAAAAAACCGCTTTGTTAAACGGCTTTTCGATAAAAAACAGGGGCACGGGTAGAAGTCTGGCTCGACAAGAGGTGCGGAGCCGTTATAGTGATGCCAAAGGTGATATCACGTGCGAACAGACTGAGACA
The DNA here is from genome assembly GCF_963678835.1 of uncultured Desulfuromonas sp. NCBI lineage: Bacteria > Pseudomonadati > Thermodesulfobacteriota > Desulfuromonadia > Desulfuromonadales > Desulfuromonadaceae > Desulfuromonas > uncultured Desulfuromonas sp. The sequence goes on along the minus strand of NZ_OY787469.1, from coordinate 845,386 downwards.
TCTCCGAACAAAGAGGAGGAACAATGCACAAACTTGTGCTGTTACGCCATGGAGAAAGCCTGTGGAATAAGGAAAACCGCTTTACCGGCTGGACGGATGTGGATCTGACCGAACAAGGACGACGCGAAGCCCAAAAAGCGGGGGAACAGCTCAAGCGGGAGGGGTTCCATTTTGACATCGCCTACACCTCCGTATTGAAACGCGCCATTCGCACGTTATGGAGCGTTCTCGACGTGATGGATTTGATGTGGATTCCTGTGCAGCGCGACTGGCGGCTGAATGAACGTCATTACGGTGCGTTGCAGGGCCTCAATAAAGCGGAAACCGCGCAAAAGCATGGCGAAGATCAAGTGTTGGTGTGGCGCAGAAGTTTCAGCACCCGACCACCGGCTCTGGACCGCGATGATCCGCGTTACCCCGGCCATGACCGCCGTTATCGGGCGTTGAATCAGAACAATCTACCAACAACGGAATGCCTCAAAGACACCATTGCCCGTTTTCTACCATTCTGGGAAGAGACCATTGTCCCGAGTATCCGCCAAGGAAGCAACGTTTTGATTGTTGCTCACGGCAACAGCCTGCGCGCTTTGATCAAGCACCTGGATCAGATTGCAGAGGACGAAATCGTCCATCTCAATATCCCCACAGGTCAACCACTCATCTATGAATTGGACGCATCACTGCAGCCTATAAAACGTTACTATCTGGGCGATTCTGACACGATAAAACAAGCGATGGCGGTTGTAGAGAAACAGGGGAAAGTTCAATAGCAACTAGCGGTAGCGCAGGCTCGCTTCCTGCTGGTTGCAGGCTGTTGCCCCGAATGTCGTAGAGGCAGCTTTCAGCATGAACGCCGCTGACGGCGAGGAGCTGATTACTGTCCGTGGCCAGGGTGGCTTGCTATCCTCATTGAAGGGGAGGCGGTTGTACTCTTCTGCCAAATGCGAAAACAGTGGCAGACTCTGCAGCAAACCGCCGCCATCGTAGCCGGTGATGGGCAAGGCAAAAGGGTCTTGAATTGCAGCATTTCGCTGAATAAATATTGCAATTCAAGACCTGCCTCTGCGTACCTGAAAAAGCCGGGCCCGACTGTTTGCAAGGCTCTCACCCCATCACTTTTTCTTTTTGGCTTTCTTGCCTTTTTTCTTGTTCTTCTTTTTTTTATCTTTTTTAGCTTCTGTTTTATCCCCCTTCTTGTTCGGTTTTTTAGCCGCTTTTTTCTCTGCGGACTTTTTGTCCTTTGTTTTCTTTTTCTTCGCGGTTTCTTTTGCTGGGGTGGTCTCTTTGTTCGATTCGGTTTTCGTGCTGACAACGGCAAACAATGCCTGGGCATCGGCAATCACCCGACGTGAACGCGTTTCGCTGAACCCTTTAACGGCGGCCAAGCTGCCGACTTTTTGCGCGGCGAGCTCTTCAGCACTGGTGATACCGTTTTCCGCGAGCAGGGCTGCGGTGGCCGGGCCGATACCGCGGACATTGAGAATGGGGGTGTTCATGGTTCTGTCTCCTTGTTGAGGGAAGTCGTTATTCGGTTTCCGTCACATCATGTTCGTGCAAAAACGTTTTAATAAATTTACGAATCTCACGGGCAGCACTGGTGTCCAGTTCATCGCACAATGCAACAAAGCGATCGCGTTCTTCACTGTTGATGCGGATCAGCAGTTGACTGTCTTTTTTCTTCTTTTTCTTTTTATCGCTCATGGTCGCTCCGTATCCGTCAAGAGGATGGTTGTGGCAGGTCAAGGGCGCTGGCAATCTCCTGCCATAAGGCCTGGTAGCATCGGTTGGCCTGACTGTTGTGGGCAAACAGATCAATGGGTGCCTGATGGATGCCCATTTTTTCCACGTAGGTGGAGTGTGGTATGGCTTGTTTAAAAAATAACGGATAACTCTTACGCAGAATCGCCGCGGTTTCACGGTGCAGTTGTTTGCGGCCGTCGGCCAGGGTGAAAAACGGTCGCACCCGGTCTTTGGTGTACCCCTGTTGATCAAAAAAATCGAGCAATTGTGTAAACGTGCGCTGTGACAGGGTGGTGGGGATCATCGGCACGCTGATCAGATCGGCTGCGGCAAAGATGTTTTCCGCCAGCAGGCTGATGCTCGGCGGGCAGTCGAGAATGACCACATCGTAGTGCGCGGTCAGTCCCTTGAGGACTTTGTGCAGACGGTTGCTCCTGCCGCCATGTTGAGCCAACAGACTGTCGAAATGACGAAAAGACGGATGGGCCGGCAGAATATCGAGAAGGTTGAAGTCACTCTCCTTGACTTGCTCAAGCAACTGCTCATAGGTCTTAAAAAAGCGCTTTCCCCAGTTCTTTTTCGACGGGTTGCGGACCCGGAAGTAAAATGACGAGGCCCCTTGGGCATCAAGATCGACCAGCAGAGTACGATGACCCTGTCGGGCCGACCAATAGGCAAAGTTTACAGCCGAAGCGGTTTTGCCCACTCCGCCTTTGATGCTGTAACAGGCGACGGTCTTCATCACATGTCTCCGTCTCTGGTCAGGGATTGAATGGCTGCGGCAACGTCTTCAGCGGCAAAGGCGGCAACGGCGCTCACCACCCGTTGTCGTTCCTGAACATGCTGTTGATAAAGAACCGCGACCAGGGCATTGAGACTGATGGTTTGAGCCGTGTCACGGGTTGTGGTCGCCAGGTGGCTGAGAAATTCCTGCTGCACGGTCAGGTCATTGAAGCGGCCGAGGATGTCCTGAAGTTGCTTGAGCTCTTTGATCAGCCGTTTAATGCGTTTGCGGTCAAACAGTTCGCCGAACAATTCGAGCAGGTAGCGTAATTTTTTGCATTCAATGCGCAATGCGTGAATGGCCGCATCGGCGGTGGTATCGTCGATGTTCAGACCATCCCGGCAGAGTTGTCGGTATTGACGGGCAATTTTTTCGGCGGCTAACCGCTTGATCGGCGTGGCCCCCTTGTTGGTCAACGGCTGTTGTGCTTGCTCGATACTCGCCATCAACTGCTGGACTTCATCCTGGTAACCCGCAGAAAGCAACAGGGCTGTTAGTTGTTTCTGTTCCCGGTTGCGCCGGCGCTGAATGCGTTGAAAGGCGTTGCTCAGACCGGGACGAAGTGCCGTCGGAAGCAAGGAGGCGTAATGGTCGCGATCCAGCAGGAACACATCCAGATCACGCAGACGATTGCTGCGTTGGGCCAATTGCTTCAGCTGTTGCTTCAGGGCATTGCGGGAGTTTTGCGCTAGGCAGGTCTTAAACAGACTGACCAACGAACGGGCCTTGCGCAACGCCACCCGATACTGGTGGGTGTATTCTGTATCAATGTCGTCACAGAGACCCTGTTCCTGTTGGCGGGCTACAGCGACCAGGCGTTCGACCATGTGCAGGACGGCCCGCTGTCCTGCCTGAGTGGGTTTGAGGTTAAAGGTCAATTGTTTGGGTGGCACCATAACCTGAAGGCCGCTGTAAAGGAGTATTTGACGCATGGTCAGAGAAGCGCAGGTCTGCATATCCAGCGAAGACAGTTGGCGGCAGATGGCTTCAGTTTCCTGCTGATAACCGCGCAGGGGGTGCAGACTGAACAGGGTGATCTCCGGGCGTTGAATCAGGGTCAGGCGGCTGACAATCTTCTGCTCGTCATTGCGTACGGCCAAAACGGTGTGCCGCCATGAGATGCGTTGCTTTTCAGTGAAAGCTCGCACGCCGAGCAGCGCTTTCAGGCGCTCAGCCAATGACGTGTTGCGTAGTTGATGGGGAAAGCGCGCCCGTGGCGAGACCTTGGTGTCACTGAATTGAACTGCATTATCCTGCCAGAGTTGCAAAGACGGTTGGTGGTGGGCATAAAGTAGAATAGAGCCGTCTTGCCAGATGTGCCAGGAGGGATCATCAAGCACGCTCCACTGCATGTCCCTGTCATCGACACATTCGACGGTATAGGGCGCCAGTAAGCATGAAATCTGATCATGCATGAGCGGTTCTTTCACGTGCCAGAACAAAAGCGGGGTCATGATTTCCTCACGGTTTTTGTATATACAATGTATATCAAATCGCAAGGAGTTTCAATATGCCGGCTGCGAATAAATAAAAAAGCCTCCTTCGCAGAATCGGTGGGCAGCTGGCAGTAAAAGTAAGAGCATTGTTTTTCCGGACGGATAAAATGGTTTTTCCGAACTATTGAACCCGAACCCATGAAAGACAAGGCAGGTAAAGACTCAACTGAACAAAGTAGAACGATTCAAGCCGTTCGTTGATGGCTCCATGTGCACCATGCTGGTCGCGGACATGGAAGCCTTGTTATTGCTAGCGAGCCGCGTTGTAACAGTCACTTTGCTCCGAATGCGGCAAGCGCTGCACCATTTATGACCGGCAGCCTCAGCGGTTGCTCGCGTATTTGACGGCCTGGTCGGTCAAAGCTTATCTGCTGCGAAAAGATTTTCAACGTTTTTGGGACTATCCGCGTATCGATTTCGCTAAAAAGTTCCTCGAAAACGGGATACCCGAACATTGCAAACAGACCTGAAACCGATGAAGAAAGTGGCCAGGATGTTACGCAAGCAAAAGCCGCTGATTTTGAACTGGTTCAAGGTCAAGGGTCGACTTTCCAACAGTGCAGTCGAGGGCATGAATCTGAAGGTAAAACCCACCATGAAAAAATCCTACGGCTTCAGAACCTTCAAATGCCTGCATATCTCCTTCTATCAAGAGCTTGGCAAGTTGCTCAAACCAATGTATTCCCACAAATTTTGCTAACGAACCCCAAAAAAAGGGCCTCCTCCGCAGAATCTGTGGGTAGGCGGCGGTAAAAAATAGAGCATTGTTTCCTCCTGAGGGATAAGGATGGATTTGCGAGAAACATCCAATACCCCAGAAAAGAAACAATGCTGATAAAGACTCTACTGAACAAGGTCGTGCGATTCAAGTCGTTCGTTTATGGCTCCGTCTGCGTCATGCTGGTTGGCGGTACGGAAGCCCTGGTCATTGACATTGAACCGCGCCGCAACAGTCGGCCAATTTGCCCTGAGTGTCTGAAACGATGCGTGGTTTATGACCGGCAGCCGGTACGGTTGTTCGAGTATCTGCCGATCTGGACATTCAAAGCCTTTTTTCGCTATGCGCCGCGCCGGGTTAACTGCCCGGAGCATGGCGTCAAGGTTGAGGCGCTGCCTTGGGCCTACGGGAAAGAGCGAACGACCATTGCTTACCAAGTTTTTCTGGCTCGTTGGGCGAAACGGCTTTCCTGGCAAGAGACCGCCCGTTTTTTTGAAACCAGTTGGGACACGGTCTTCCGGGCCGTCAAGTTCGTCGTCGATTACGGTCTCGCCCACAGAAGCCTTGAAGGCGTTACCGAGATCGGTGTTGACGAGGTTGCCGTTTTCAAAGGGCACAAGTACCTGACGTTGGTCTATCAGGTCAACGCCGGGGCCAGGCGCTTACTCTGGAGTGGTCCTGAGCGCAAAGCCAAAACGCTGCTGCGATTTTTCAAGGAGTTCGGCCCGGAACGAAGCGCCAAACTCCAGTTCGTTTGCAGCGACATGTGGGCCGCGTACCTCAAGGTCATCGCCAAGAAGGCTCCGCAGGCGCTGAACGTTCTCGATCACTTCCATATCATGCGGAAGTTCAACGAGGCGATTGACGAGATCCGGCGCAGCGAGGTCAAGCAGTTCAAGGCTGATGGTCAGCAGAATGTTCTCGAACATAAACGCTGGCTGCTGCTGAAACGGCCCGAGAATCTCTCGGAGAAGCAGACCTCCAGTTTGGGAGAGTTGCTCAAACTGAACCTGGCGTCGATCAAAGGCTACCTGCTGCGCGAGGATTTTCAGCGATTCTGGGAATACCAGCGATTCGACTTCGCTGAAAAGTTCCTCGAAAACTGGGTGACCCGAACATTGCAAACCGATCTTGAGCCGATGAAGAAGGTCGCAAGAATGTTACGCAGGCACAAGCCGCTGATCCTCAACTGGTTCAGGGCTAAAGGCGAAATATCAAGCGGTGCGGTTGAGGGCATGAACCTGAAGGTAAAACTCACTATGAGAAAAGCCTATGGTTTCAGAACGCTCAAATGCCTGCAAATCGCGCTATATCATGAACTTGGCAAGTTGCCGGAACCGATGTATTTCCACAGATTTTTCTGACGAGCCAAAAAAGGAATGGCGGTTAAGATGAAAAGCTACTCTAACCGTCGGGCATTTACAGAATCTGCCTTACAGGTCCGCCGCTATTGCTATTGCTATTGCTATTGCGGATTCTGCGGCCCCGACCTTTCTTATTTCGACTATTGATAGATGATTTTGAGATCTCGCAAATGCGACGCCTTAAAAACTAGGGAGTGTCCCGAATGGCGCTAGCTTAAAGGGAAAAAGCAGCAAAAACGGGACTGTCCCCGGACGGGGGCTGTCCCAGGCTTTTGCGGTGCAAACCACCAGCGTTCCATAGCCCGCAAACATCTGGGACAGCCCCAGATAGGGCTTGGAACAGTCCCGAGTTTGCTACGAAAGTGCTTAAACTAGCGCCATTCGGGAGTGTCCCTAGTTTCCTCCTAGTTTCCTCGAGAATCTCTCGGAGAAGCAGACCTCCAGTTTGGGAGAGTTGCTCAAACTGAACCTGGCGTCGATCAAGGGCTACCTGCTACGCGAGTATTTTCAGCGATTCTGGGAATATCAGCGATTCGACTTCGCTGAAAAGTTCCTCGAAAACTGGGTGCCCCGAACATTGCAAACCGACCTTGAGCCGATGAAGAAGGTCGCAAAAATGTTACGCAGGCACAAGCCGCTGATCCTCAACTGGTTCAGGGCTAAAGGCGAAATATCAAGCGGTGCGGTTGAGGGCATGAACCTGAAGGTAAAACTCACTATGAGAAAAGCCTATGGTTTCAGAACGCTCAAATGCCTGCAAATCGCGCTATATCATGAACTTGGCAAGTTGCCGGAACCGATGTATTTCCACAGATTTTGCTGACGAGCCTATTGAAGATGATTTTGTGATCTCGCAAACGCGACCAAACCCTAGAGAAACTAGGGAGTGTCCCGAATGGCACTAGTTTAAGCAAGATTTGCGTAAAAACAGAACTGCCCATAGGTGCAAATGAGAACAGCCCCAATAGTCTGAAATTATAACAGTTTGTGCCGGAAAACCTCTCGGACTGTTCGATGCACAGAAGTCCTTAACTTTGTTGAGAATTCTCTTAAACTAGTGCCATTCGGGAGTGTCCCTAGTTTCCGGATTCCGCGTCAAAGTACTGGCCGGGGAAGCGCAGGTTGCGCACGACCTCAGTGCCGTCATCGTCGACATCGCTGTTGATTGTGGCCTGACCGAACGGGGCATACTGTGCGGACCAGACGGCCGTGCCTGTGGCGTCGGTGAGCAGAATCGGTGGCCGATCTGATCGGTGTGGGCCTGGTACGGGGTGGCGATGGTGCTGCCGCCGCTTTCACTCTGTTTCCACACACTCGCTGTCAACAGGATACAAATTTGTAACTGTATCTACCGGAAACCGGCAATAGAGAACCTCAAAAAAATTACTCCAAATAATAACGCCGAGACACAGCTCCCTTTCTCCACAAGGCTGCCATAGACTGGGTCAAAGAATTTCCATATTCCTGCAACAACCAGAAAAACTCCCAACAGTGCAGCGAATGTTCTCAAAAAAATATTCTTCATTTTAGTGCACAGCTCACTTGGCAATAAATATATGCAGTGACTTGAAACGAAGTTGCACCAACGCCTGCCACGAGCATCATATTGTTAAATCTGGAAAATTGAGCCAAGGTTTTCATTTGCCGCTTCCCAGCCCTGTATGCTGTATCAGAGTAAAGCTTAGATGTTGCAGATCTCTTTAAAGCCATTGCAACCTCATTGCTATACAACTCATAGACTGCAGAGGGTATGCTTATATAACTAAGGCTGGCAGCCCATGTGTAGGTATCACCATACTCTCTCTCAAGGCAATCTTGTACGCAATTCGAGTTATTTGGGCAATTGGCTCCTTCCCGAGCTAACCCTGCTTGATCAATGGAATTGATAGGATTGTTTTGGACATAAGCATAAAGATTAATCCCACCAGCCAAACCAATCGGATCTAAGGTAATATACCGCCCCGACCGTGGCTCATAGTAGCGATGCCAATTGTAATGCAGACCGGATTCCGCGTCAAAGTACTGGCCGGGGAAGCGCAGGTTGCAGATGACCTCAGTGCCGTCACCGTCGACATCGTTGTTGATTGTGGCCTGACCGAACGGGGCATACTGTGCGGACCAGACGGCCGTGCCTGTGGCGTCGGTAAGCAGCACCGGAGCGCCAATCTGGTCGGTGTGGACCTGGTACGGGGTGGCGATGGTGCTGCCGCCGCTTTCGCTTTCTTTCCAGAGTTTGTATAAATCGGCGATCTCGAAGTTACCTTCGTCGTTTTTTTGATAAAAGACCAGACCACCGCTACGTGTGGGCAGTTCATAATCGGGTGCGAATCCACCTTGAATCTGAAAACTCTCATCACTCCAGATGAACACGATTCCTGAAGAATAGACCTGCCAGTTCTCATCGCTGATGGCATAGGTGCCGGCGTAGTCGCCACTCTCAATAACGACCGTGTGAGTAACAGTGTCGAGGGTCATACCGGGACCAGCGGCGCCGGTGAGGGATTCCGTGGTGGTGCAGGTGTAAAAGGTCGGCTCGGACGGCTCGATGTCAATGAGAGCTGCCGGGGTATCGCCATACCAGACCACGGCACGACGCAAGGTGCCGTCACTGTCGGTTTCAGTGAGAAGGCGGCCCTGAAGGTCGTAATGGTAGTGGGTGGCGACACCGGCACTATCTTTGACCACGCGCAGGTTGTTGCCGTCGTAGAGATAGTCGCTGACCGTGCCGCTGTTGCTGAGGGTTTTCAGACGACCACTCTGGTTGTAGGTCAACTGCAGATCGTCAAACTGCGGCGTGGACAGTTGCAGGCTGTTGCCCTGGATGTCGTAGAGACGGCTTTCGGCGTTGACGCCGCTGACGGCGAGGAGCTGATTGCTGTCCGTGGCCAGGGTGGACGTGTCGATCTCGCCATCTTCATTGAGGGTGAGGCGGTTGCCGACCGGGTCGTAGCTGTAGGTGCGTAGGATGTCGTTTTTATCGGCGGAAATCAATTGTCCGGCAACATCGTATTGATAGGTGTCCTGACCGGTGGTCGGCAGGGAACGTGTCAGGGTGGTGAGCTGACCGGCGCCGTCTCGGGTGTATGCTTCCGCCAGATGCGAAGACAGGGTCAGACTTTGCAGCAAACCGCCGCCATCGTAGCCGGCGCTGGTGAGCAAACCGTTGCCATGTTGCCATTGGACGGGGCGGCCATTGGTGTCGTAGCTGATCTGGGTCAGGATATCCAGGGTTTGGTCGCCCAGCTCAGCCTGTATGCTCAAGGGACGATGGTTGCCGTCATAGCTGGTTGTCACAGCAAACCCACCGGGATAACTGAGAGTGACCAGGTTGCCGGTGGTATCGTAGCTATAGTCGGTGGTGTAAGCCGTGTTTTGCAACGTATAGGTGTGACTGACGAGACGCCCCAGACTGTCGTAAGCGTAGCTGTGGCTGCCACCGGCATCTTGCATGCTGGTCAGCTGGCCACCACCCCAGGTACCGGCATCGTAGCCGTAAAGAACATCCTGACTGCTGTCGGCTGGAAAATGAAGCTGGGTCAAACGACCGAGGCTGTCGTAACTGTATTCGGTGACGATGCCACGGGCGTCGGTGCGTGTCGCCAGTTGCCCCAGGCTGTTATAGGTATAGCTGGTGATGACGCCGTGTTGGTTGGTTTGGATAAGGCGCCCGGCACTATCGTAACTGTAGGTCAGGCTGTTGCCGCGACCGTCGATCACCTCGGCCAGGCTGAGACCATCGTCCTGATACACCAGGTCGGTAACCGTGCCGAGCGGGTCGGTGATGCGGGTGAGCTGGTCCATGAAGTTGCTGGTGTAGTCGGTGCTGTTGCTGTTGCCGTCGGTACTGACGGTTCTCTGACCGAGGTTGTTGTATTGATACTGTGTACTCCGCCCGGCGCCGTCGGTAAGGCTGAGCAGACGACCGGCGTGGTCATAGGTCAGACAGGTCGTGGTTCCGTCGGGGTGAAGGACGCTGGTGAGGTGTCCCAAAACGTTGTAGCCGTAGCTGGTGGTGTCGCCGCCGGGCGTGGTTTTGCCAGCCAGGCGACCGGCATTGTCATAGGTGTAACTGGTAACGTATCCGCCGGCATCGGTTTCGCTAAGCAGGCGACCGCCAATGTCAAAACTGTAGGTGGTGATGCTGCCGTCGGGGGTGATGACTTGGGCGGGAAAACCGTTCGCATCGTAGGTATAGCCGGTCACACCGCCGTTGACATCCTGGCGACTGACGAGTTGACCGAGGCTGTTGTAGGTGTTGATAATCTGCAGGCCGTTGGCCAGGATGACGGTTACGGGATTGCCGTTGGCATCGTAGGCGATCTGAGTGGTGTTACCCTCAGCATCGGTGATGGCAGTCACATCGCCGTTGCTGTTGTAGGTGTAGCTGGTGGTCATGCCGGCGGCATCGGTTTCGGTGAGCAGATCGCCTTGGGTGTTGTAGGTGGAGGTGCGGGTGCGCAATTCCTGGTCGCTGGTGGAAATCAACTGGTTGCGACTGTTGTACGTGTAAAGGGTTTCTCCACCCTGGGGATCAATGGTGTAGAGCGGCGTACGTTGATCGGCGTCATAGCCGTGGAGGGTCTGGCTGCCGTCGCGGTCGGTAATAACACTCTCGTTGGCGGTGTCATCGTAGCTGATGGTGCGGGTGCCGTCCGGGGTGGTGCCCTGCACAACGCGACCGCTGCTGTCGTAAGCATAACTTTTTTCGTTCCCGGCGGGATCGCTGATTTGCGTCAGGCGGCCATCACTGTAGGTATAACTCCAGGCTCGCCCATCGCTGGTGGTTATTGAAGCGATCAGCCCGTCACTGTAGGTCAAGCTGACGCTACGGCTGTCCGGAGCGGTGATGGTGGTGATGTGCCCATCGCCATCATGACTGAACACGGTGGTACGACCGAAGCGGTCGGTGATGCTTTGCAGCTTATCGTCGGTATAACTGTACTGGGCAACAAGACCGTTACGGTCACGGCGCTCGAGAATCTTCCCATCGTCATTAAAGGTCAATTGCGTGCCGTTACGATAGGTAACGCTGTGATCTTCGTTCGACCAAGTGGCATACGAGCCGTTGACCGAAGCAAGATCGCTGCCGCTTGACGTGTCGGAAAAATACAGGTAGCCGCCATCGGCCTGACGAACGCGAATATAGGGAGCATCGTCAATGGAGCAACTGCCGACCGTAAAATCCGTTCCGGTTTCAGTCCACTTAACCGGATAAACGACACCATTGTCGTTATTCTTATCACTGCTCAAGATGGCAGTCCAACTCGAAACACTTTGAGTACAGGTATACGCGATGCCGGGAGCAGGAGCCCAGGTGGGTTCGTAATGGACATCCTGATTCAACTGCCAACCATTCCCCAAACTATTCCAGCTAAAGTAAAGCCCTCCGGGCAATCCGGTTTCTGCTTCGGAAAACAGGGGTTGTGTCAAAGAGAGATTGCCGCTGGCAACATTGACTTGAGAACCGAAAGACCTATTACCGACTTCACACGCACCGATGACCGGCTCTGGTTCTTTTTCAATTTCCGGAGCGTCTCCACTGTCTGCGCAATCAGGATTGCCATTGCCATCCGCATCGGGAAAAGCATTTGGCGTGAAAATTTGATTAAAGCCTTCGGTATTGATGGTTCCAGCGGGGACACTCGTCATGGCCACACCGTCAATAGTGCCGCGAAAATAGCGATGTACTACGACAATATGGCCGTTGTCCTTGTTCCACATCACACGATAGTTATTGGAGGCGGCATAGGCGGCAATGCGGGCCGGTGTAGCCATCGTATCTCCGTAATGAGCATAAAGAGTTACCTTGCCACCACTACATGTCAGCATTGTGTCAATGAAGTGGGCGACTTCGTTGTCTCCGTATGGCGGACAGGTATCAGGAACGTATTCTATACCGAGGTTTGAAATCCCGCCAACTGTCGAGCAGTCAATGGCAAGGACCTGAGCTGAAAAGATTAAAACCAAAAGAGCCGTACAGAGAAAATAGCGCAAAACGGGCATATCCGCCTCCTTGATGAAAACATTTTTAAGTCAAAATGTCCTCGAAGGCTAGCAGCTCGTTTTTGCCGCTGTCAATAAAATTTATTCATGTGCAAAAGCATAGAGAGGATTAGACTTTAAAGATTTTAACCTTTCATAAAATTTATCTAGCCTTCAACACCCTGTTTTTACTGAAATTTCCACTATAAAAATATTCACTTATATTAATTTTATATTTACAGTTAGTCTGCATTTATGTAAAGTCTGTTTTTTGTAAAAAACATCGCGCTGTACTCAAAGTCATTTTTAGATTTAAATTTCATGCTTACTGGCTCGAGAAAGGAAAAGCCATGAAAACTTTTTTTGCCACCTGCATTGTGTTACTGGGCTTGACGGCAACGACAGCCGGGGCCATGTCATTTACTCTCTATGGCGACGCTGCCAAGAACATCGACACCTATCCGGCAACCTCCGTCTCCCTTACTTCAGGGTTGAATGGTTCAATCACGGACCTTAACGTTCAGGTTAAACTCGGGGATGCAGATTCTGGAGAAACGTTTTGGAAAGACGTAAGCATCTGGCTTGAACACAACGGAATCAGCGTTTCTCTCGCGCCATCTGGTGGGATTAATTTTTTTGAAGGCATTTTTGATGTTGTTTTTGACGATGCTGCCTCAACTCAGATTTCCTATGACTTCACATCGGTAAATGCTGAAGGAAGCTTTCAGGCACTGGAGTCCCTTTCGGTTTTCAACGGTTTGGATCTTGCGGGAGAATGGACACTTGTGTTTTTGGATACCTACTGGCCTGGAGATGGAACAGATCTGCTTTCCTGGTCGTTGACGGGAACAATGGCTGAATCCACAACTCAACCGGTGCCTGAGCCGGCTACCATGATCCTGCTCGGCATTGGATTTTTAGGGTTGGTTGCCTTTAAAAAGGCTAAAAATACTGGCAGTTGCTAGTACTCGAACACACTCAATTTTGTCATCGAAGCGACCACCTGTAGGAGCGAATTTATTCGCGAATTTTCTGGTCATTGATCCTTTTCATGATGGGAATTCGCGGCTGAAGCCGCTCCTACAATAGATAAATTCAAATAGGCTGACGTACTAGCTTTACGTATTAACCTTCTTTTTGAAACGAGATTAAAAATGCGAAAAATCATGCTTTTACCCCTTGTCGCCATCATCTTTTCTTTGCCCTCCATGGCATTTGGCCTGGCGATGAATTTACAAAATTGGACCGCCTCTTCAGGAGGTAACTGGAATGTGAGCAACGATGGCTACAGTGTTCTGCAGACCATCAATGGACAACCCACTTATTTTGTCAGTGACACTGATTATTTTAATCGCTTGATTGAAGGGACATTTACTGTAAAGACAACAAGCGATGACGATTTCATCGGCTTTGTTTTTGGCTTTAATGGCTCAGATAACTATCTCCTTTTTGACTGGAAACAAAACAATCAGAGCTCAGCGCGAGAAGGCTTCACCCTTTCTCGAATCACGGGTTCTGACATTAACCTGTGGGGGCATACAGGTAACGATCTTGAAATCCTGGCCAGCTCATACTCTTCTACATTGGGATGGCGAGACCGCCAAAGTTACGAATTTTCTCTCGACTATTCCGCAGCACGTACCATCATATCAATTGACGACGAAACCGTTTTTGACATTGCAGGGGATTTTAATGCCGGGCAATTCGGCTTTTATAATTATTCTCAGGCATATGTAAATTACTCAGGGTTTGTTGAAGAACAAAGTGCTGTTGTTCCCGAACCTTCAACATTTGCCTTTATGTGCTTTGGATTGATTGGGGTTATCGCGCTAAAAAAGAAGCAACAGCGTTTCACAGCCTAAATTTCAGGACCTTTTCTCTTTCAGATAAGTCAAATCTGTAGGGGGACCGTTCTCAATTTGAAGGATGAGAACGCCCCCCCTAATCTCACCGAGATTCAAATGTCCCCTTAACGGTAGCGCAGCCGTGTACCATGATTCAGCGACATAAGAATCTCATCCGGGGACAGTTCGTCTGGAGTTTTTGGGTTGGTTAAGAGTTCCAGGGACAGTATATTTAACTCGGAGAATCCAGGTTGACAATCATCCCTCGGCACAGCTGCAGATAATGGTATTCTTTCCCTGCTGTTTGGCTCGGTAAAGCATATCGTCGGCCCGTTTCAGCACCGCCTGACGGTCGTCCTGCTCTTTAGGCACCAGCGTATACGCGCCGGCGCTAATGGTCAAAACCGGAGCCGCGTTGCTGTTACCGTGTTCGATCCGCAGCGCTTCAATGGCCTGACGACAGGTTTGCATGATGTGCAGACTCCCGTCGAGACCGGTGTCGGGGAGCAGCACGACAAACTCCTCGCCACCGTAACGGGCAACAAAATCTCCCGGTCGTTTCAAGTTTGCGGAGAGCGTCCGGGCCACCTGTTTCAATGCGGCATCCCCGGCCGCATGGCCGTACAGGTCGTTAAACTGTTTAAAACAGTCGATATCGACCATCACGACTGATAGCGATTTGCCTGAACGAAGGGCGATCCGCCATTCCATTTCGAACACCTCTTCGTATTTGCGCCGGTTGGCGATGGAGGTCAGGGCATCAATATTCGCCAATTCTTCCAGCATTTTCCTCTGTCTGACCAGCTGCAGATGCAGATCGATGCGGGCCTTGACGATTTCGGCATCGAAGGGTTTGTAGATATAGTCGCAGGCACCCAACTTCAACCCTTTTTTTTCGTTCTCCACGTCGGACAAGGCGGTTACAAAAATTACAGGTATCCGACCGGTGGCCGCATCGCTTTTCAATTCGCCGAGCACCTCGAAGCCGCTACGGTCGGGCATCATCACGTCCAGTAGAATCAAATCGGGGTGAAATTGAGTTGCCTTCCTGATGGCCTGAGCACCGTCCTTGGCCAGAATCACAGCGGCCTCAGCTTGCAGAATATCGCGCAATATCCGCAGGTTGACCTTTTCATCGTCAACAATGAGTATTTTCTGTTGCTGATCCATACACATACGGGAAATCACTTTTCCGCCGGTGACAGTTTATCCAGCAAACCGGCCGCAAAAACGGCGGCTCGCTCGTATTCCAGCTCATTCACATCGTCAATGATCCGCTCGACAGCCTCGGCATAAGGCGTATTGGCGCATAACCGCTGCAAAGGCGGCAAAATATCCTCTACGGCAAAATCGGAACGTTCGAGTAACGGCAGGATCGTGGCCAAATCGCTCGCCAGCCGTTCGTTGGAAAAGACCGGTGAATCGACCGGCTGTTCTTTTTTCTCGCTGAGATCGAATTGTGCCAGCAAATCGGATAATTTCCTACAGACCTCGAACACTAGATCGCCGTCGATAACACCGCTTGCAAACTTTTTCTCCAGGGTTTCCCCCAACACAGAGAGTTCCGGTGCACCGATATAGGCGGCATTCGACTTCAGGGAATGACTTTCGCACTGCAGCATCTGCCAATCCGAGGCCTCGAACCAGGCGTTACACTTCTCGGCAAATCCCTGATACTTCTCAATAAAAGCATTGACGACCGGCAGGTAAAGTTCCTCATTGCCGAGGGTGCCGATACCAACAACGCTATCGATTCCCGCAACCGTTTCCAGCTGTTCGAGGGTGCGCACCGGGCCGGTGGAAGACGATATTTCCTCGTCGAAGGGCTCTTCCGGCGCGACTTCGGCACGAATCGGTCGCGGTTGCTCCGGCAGGTATTTTGCCAGGACACGGTACAAGGTTTCCGGGACAATCGGCTTGGTCAGATGTTCGTTCATGCCGGCCTGAAGGCTTGCATCGACATCTTCGGCCATGGCCTGCGCGGTCATGGCGATCACCGGCAATTCGGGCTTTCCCAACCGGGTTCGTATTTGCCGAACAGCCGTCAGACCGTCCATCTCGGGCATCTGAATATCCATCAGCACCAGATCGTAGTCGGTTTGCGCCAGTTTTTCCAACGCCCGCAAGCCGTTGTTCGCCGTCTCCACAATGGCCCCGGTGTCCCGCAAAAAACCAAGGGCGATCTGACGATTGATAGGGCCGTCGTCTACCAGCAGAATACGTGATGCGGACAAATCCGGGGCGCTTGCCCGTTCGTCGGCTTCAGAATAGCGGCCAGCGGAATAAGCCTCCGGTGCATCGACTCCGGTCACGGCCCGTTTGAGCACATCCAACAGGGTCGATGAGCTAACCGGTTTTTCCAACACCTGTCCGACGATTTTTTCATCGAGCCGTCCGAGAACCTCATCCCGATCATAGGCGGAGACCATCAGGATTTGCGGCGCTTTTTCCTGCTTGGCCTGATGGATCATGACGGCCGTCTCGATGCCGTTCATACCGGGCATGCATCCGTCGAGCAGGACAAGGTCAAAGAGAACTCCGTCCTGTTGCTCCTGGTTGACGATTGCAACAGCATCGGCCCCGTTACTCGCCTCAGCAGTTTTGATCCCATAATCGTGCAGCATCCTGACCAGAACGTTTCGTGCCATGTCGCTGTCATCGACCACCAGCACGTTAAGCCCAGCCAGCGTGCATTCCTCTCTCTTCTGCTCTGCCGCCTGAGTCGGGAGTTTATCGAGCTGCAGGGTAAAGTGAAAACTGGTGCCTTTTCCCAACTCACTTTCCAGCCAGATCTCTCCGTCCATTAATTCGCAAAGCTGTTTTGAAATTGCCAGTCCCAGCCCGGTACCACCGTATTTGCGGGTGACGGATTCGTCGGCCTGGGTAAAGGAGCCGAAGATTTTCTCCTGCTGCTCACGGCTCAAGCCGATACCGGTGTCGATAACGGAGCAAAGCAGGCGAATCTGCTGCGGCGTCTCTTCACCTACGCGAATTTTCAGGCAGACGTCACCCTCGTCGGTGAATTTCGCCGCATTATTCAACAGGTTCACCAGAACCTGGCGAATCCTGAGTTCATCCCCCTGCAACTGCGCCGGAATCTCCGCAGCAATATCAGTGACCAGCTCCAACCCCTTGTTGTAAATATTCATGGCACAAAGGCTGACCGCTTTGCCGACCACGTGTTCCAAACGGAAAGGTTTTTGTTCGATGGTGAATTTTCCAGCTTCGATTTTGGAAAAATCGAGGATGTCATTAATCAGGACCAACAGCCCTTCGGCGGCATCCAGAACCTTATCGAGATAGTCCTTCTGCCGACGGTCAAGGTCGGTCTTTAACGCCAGTCGTGTCAAACCGATCACCGCATTCATCGGTGTGCGGATTTCATGGCTCATCTTGGCGAGAAAATCGGATTTGGCCCGGGTCGCTTCTTCAGCCTTGAGTTTGGACGCCCTCAACTCCGCGGTGCGGATTTCGACCTGCTCGTCCAGCTCGCGGTTGATCTGCTGCAAGGCCGTGTTCGATTGCGTCAGTTCACCCTGCGCGCGCACGGCCAGTTTTTCGGCATTTTTTATGTCGGTAATATTACGGGATACCCCGCAGATCAGTTTCGGTTCGCCCTGCGCGTCGAACAGAGGTACCAGCAGGGTGCTGACATAAACAGTTGCGCCGTCGGGATCGATCGCTTCCTGCTCGATGGTGATCGGTTTGCGCGCCGCAATCGCCCTGCGATAGCTTTCATAAAGCCCTTCAACCACCTCGTCGTCCCAGATGTTGCGAAGATTCAGGCGATGGATATTTGCATCCTCGGCAATACCGCACACAGCCCTTGATGCCGGGTTGTTGTCGTAGAGGGTAAACTCGCCATTCTCCTCGACCGCCATGATAAACATCAGGTCGGCCGAATATTGCCAGAGATGCATAAAGCTCTGCAAAATCATATCGTCGTGTTTGACCTGTTCAAAGGCGGCACTGAAGTCCATAGTGGCTTTCCCGGATTGGAGAATTTTTAACGCTCTGTTGTGTCAGGCTCAAAGACCCAACTTCCCAGATCGGTCTGCACATAGCCATCGGCGCTCGATGTCGAAAGAGCAAACCAACGACTCAGGGTAAGCCGACCGGTGGAGGGATCGAGACTGCCGTTGAGCGCGATCGCCGCCCCGCGAGCACTGGAATAACCGCACAGAGTGACGCCCCGCAACATCGTGTCATCAGCATGAATATCGGCAAACCCGCGCATCAGGATAGCTTCGTCGTCGAGACTCAAACGACCGCACAGCCAGCCGTAATCGGATTTTTTTACCGACAGCGACAATCCCGGTCCGCCGTAGCTCGCCTGCCACTGGCCGTTGAGCAGATCCTCCTGTTGCGGATCGTCGGGAGACGGCGCTGCGGGGATAGGCGTGGTCGGCCCTTTGTCGGTTCTGCTGCAGGTCAATTTTTCAAGATAATTGCCGATTCCCGCCAAACCGGGAAAATCGGTGGTTGCCACCAACGATTGAAACAGGCTGATGGTGCCGTCGATCTGCAACTGGCCGCATTGCGTGGTGACCCAATGCCAGGAGGGATCGCTTTTTGTGCCGTCAATCGGATGCCAGAACACCGAGACGGCCAGATTCCGTCCAGCCTGCTCGGTAGGTGCGTTCAGCCCGGCGGCACCGACCAGATAATAGGTGCCGGAAGAACCGGTGTCCGAACCGTAAACGCCGGTGATAACACCCTGAGCATCCACCTTGAGATTGAGAAAAGAGCCGAAATTGTTTTCCCAGCGCCCGTTCAGGTCTACAGCCATCAGTCCCCCTCCGCGACACCGGCGAAAATCCGCGCCGGTTGGCTTTGCGTGTTTTGAATGATCTTCAACCCGTTCTTCTTGTTGAACAGCCACATCCCCTTAGCCGTGAGTCGATAGCGGCCATCCGCATCCGAAGCGACCTCGTACTCGTAGACTGTGTAGAGGTAATCCAGCAGCACGGAACCCGCCAGGATCAGCTTGTCCACCCCGGCCATCGGCTCGAATTGACTGATAATTTGCCCGCTTTTGTCGCCCGCTTCGATTTCCACCTTGTAAACTTCGGCGGGAATCACCAGCGTGCCCGGCTTATCGTCCCCTTGCTGCGCCAGTTCGATGGTCACCAGCGGGTTGCTCTGTTTACCGTCGGTCAGTGCAAAGGCTTCCTGCATGACGCCGACATCGCCTTTGAATTGCGACGAGCCGGTATCGAGGCAGAAATACATATCAGTCGCCAACGTTTTCTCGCCCACGCGAAGCGATTTCAGCGCTGAGGCCCAGACATAGGTGATGGTCGGATAAACGGTGAACGGCAGATACAGGTATTCCAGGCTGTCCTGATAAGCCGAATCGAGCGCCCCCAGCGCAACCGTCCCCGTTTTGGTTTGCGGATCGGTGTCAAAGGCAAGAAACGGCTGGTCGGGACTGACGCGTCCCTGATTCATCAGGTTCTGAAAAAACGCAAAATCCGCGTCGGCGCATTTTTCGTTGGCGCCCTGCGTCAGGCTCCGCCGGATTCCGCGAATAAAGGTGCGACTGGTCGCATGCAGTTCCGTGGAATAACTGCTCGGCACACCGATGCCGCCGTCCCAGTCGAGCTCCGCGAACTGATCGCCGTTGTACGCTTCGGCCAGATAGATCTCGCTGGTCGTTGCCGTCTGCTGATCCAGGGCCAGCACATCCTGGCCGGTCTCAACCTGCATGGTGCCCCAGGGGCCGAAATCGACAGGTATCGTTTGTTGCGAACACCAATGAAAACTGGACGAGTCATCGTAGTTGAACTGCTTGTCACCATAATGTTGGCAACCCTGCGCACCGCACAGGGTCGAGGTCACCCAGACGAAGTTGCTGCCCGTATCCAGGGAAAACTTCAGCCGCTGCGGCGTTGTTCCTTCTTTGGGCGTACCGACCGGCAACTCCAGATACCAAGGGGATGCGCCGTTGTTCTGGAACGGACCCTTGTAAAGCGGCAAACGGATACCGTCACACGAGGAAGGCGGGGAGGAATTCCGTTTCCGGCTTACACGATCATTGCAGCGTTCATGACCCATTTTCATCTCCGATCAACAGGGTTATTCGAAAACTATCTAATCTAACTTAGAATCAAACTCTAAAAAAACAAATGAAAAAAAAACTTTCTGCCGCTAGGGGGGTGTTCTCAATGGGAAGAATGAACACTATTTTGAGGGATTTTTCGTGTCAGCAAGGCACATGGAGGCGTCATCGTTATTCTATGACAACGGCATGTAACGCTGCTGACGCGGAAAAAACCCAAAATAGTGCCATGAAAGCTGATTCAGAACGCCCCCTGGTGGCCTGGAATCGCTGACCGAGATGAAACGGCTGGAACAGTTTCGCGAATCAGGCGTGCAGAGGATGTTTGTCGTTGACGAATAGGGCGAAATCCGCTGGCTGGTCACGTTGCTGGATCTTCTTCAGGCTCTGGCCGGAAGGGCAAGAGGCAGCGGAACTCGAGAGCAACAACGCCCCTAACGATAACGCAACCGCGTGCCGTGATTGAGCGACATAAGAATCTCATCCGGGGACAGTTCGTCTGGAAAGTAGGTGCCGGAGATCTTGGCGGAACGCAGGCTCGCTCCCTGCAGGTTGCAAGTGCGCAAATCCAGACCACGCAGATCGGTCTGGCGAAAGTAGCCGTCGGACAGATCAAAGCCGTTCAACTCGGCACCGCGCAGGTCAAGACCACGGAAATCCAGCCCTTTTAACACGCTGAAATCATCATGGATCTCACGCTGCGTATTAAACTCTTCAATCTCTTCACTATGCAACAGCATGTAAAGAGGGTGTGCGCTGTTTTTGGGTTGGTTGTCGTTTTCCATTATAAGACCTCCTTGTTTCATCTGAAAGGATTCCACCGCAGAATAGCGCACTTTGGAGAGAAAGTGGCGCATTATAATCAACACACCGACACGCTCTGCGCATCCTGAAATATCTGGCATACTGTTTGAGAAGCCCACGGTAAAAGGATTTAACACCATGGGCAGCCTTTGCTCTGTGAGGGATGTATGCTGTTTCCCGCGCTGCAACCACTGACCATTCTCGGTCTGATTCTCGTTACCGGTTATTTTTCCGGCAAGGCTGCCAACCGTCTGCGCCTGCCGCGTATCAGCGGTTACATTGTTGTCGGTTTGCTTTTTTCCCCTTCGATCACCGGCATCATCCCGTATCAACAAATCAGTCACCTGTTTTTGTTCACCTCGGAACTGGCTCTGGCGTTTATCGCCTACGCCATCGGCGGCAGTCTGCGCATCTCACGTATTCGCGATCTTGGCAAGGAGATTGTCTGGATCAACCTGTCGGAGGGGACCGGGGCGTTTGTCTGCACCTGTGCTGCGGTTTATATCTGCCAGCCACTGCTTTCGCCGTTACTGCATGAAACCGATGCGATCTTTTTATCGGTGGTTCTCATCCTCGGCGGTATATCCGTGGCCACGGCTCCGGCCGCAACCATGGCCGTCATGCATGAGCTGCGCGCCAGCGGCCCATTGACAACAACTCTGCTGGGAGTCGTCGCCTTGGATGACGCTTTGAGTATTATTTTGTTCTCAGCATCGATCACCATTGCCGGACAACTGTTGCTGAGCAATGCAGGCAACCACCTGATCTTGCAAGGCATCCTGACCATTGTCGGCTCATTGCTGGTGGGAGGCCTTGGCGGGCTGGTGTTTGGGCATTTTTTTCAACCGTCTAAGCGTCCTGAAAGTAGCCTGATGCTCACGCTGGGTGCTATTTTCCTGATCAGCGGCATCTCCACCCACCTCGGTTTTTCACCGCTGCTGGCCAATATGACCATGGGCTTTGTTATCATCAACCGGGTGAAACATGCCGACGATCTGTTCCATCAGATGGACATCATGGAGGAGACCATTTTCTGCCTGTTCTTCACTCTGGCTGCGGCCCATTTTGACCTGAAAGTATTTACAACCTCGGCCGTGCTGGGAATCATCATCCTGCTGGGACGGTTTGTCGGTAAACTGGCCGGCACTCTGGTGGGTGGCAAGATCGCCCATGCGTCACCGCAGATTTATCGCAATCTGGGGCTGGCATTATTGCCGCAGGCTGGTTTGTCGCTGGGGCTGATATTTTTAGCAGAACCGATTTTACCGACAGAGATTTTCGACATGCTGCTCAGCGCTACCCTGGTGTCGATCATCCTTAACGAAATGATTTCGCCGCCTCTGGTGAAGTGGGCGATCAGTAATGCCGGTGAAACAAATGTGGAGGGAACGGATGAAGATTAGCGAGATCATGCAGCGCATCAGGGATCGAGACATACCCTGCGTCCAAGCACGCTGTCCCATCAGCGAGGTGGTTGAGGTGGCGGTACGCTTCCCCCATTCACGGCTGGTCTATGTAACGGATGACTACAACAGGCTGCTCGGCGCAATCACCATCGGTGCGCTGCTACGCTTTCTCTACCCGTATCACTACGACGACAAGATCCATTCGCGCGACATCCTGCGGCGGCTCAGTGTCAAAAAAGCCGCCGACCTGATGAGCCACGGCAATATTAAGGCGTCACCTGAGGAGAGCGTGGACACCATTCTCAAACGGATGGCCAAGACGGGGGTCAAAGAACTGGCCGTGGTCGATGACGAGGGACACATCCTCGCCGATATCACCGTGGTTGATCTGCTCGCCCACAGCGAGCCGGACGCGCTCTAGCAGACGACTGAAAAACGACCTGTGGAGCCCATGGAGAGCCGCTCAACATCAAGGACTGGGTTTAAGTGCTTGATGTTGTCGACAAGACGAAAATTCCTGCTAAATATCTACCCAAAGCGTTATCTGATCCTGATTTTGCCCGATCCATGTGGAAGTGCTGGATAAGTGCGGCAACACCTAAGGCCCACTAACCTCTTTTAACTCGCGCACCACATAATCAAACAATTGACGCGAATGGTCCCCATAAACCCGAATGGCGTCCAGATTCACGGGACAATCCACATACTGCATCAGAATCCGGTCATCACCGTCATGGATATGCGGCATCAACCCGGCGAAAGAAAATCCCATCTTTTCACAGTGATCAACAAGCACCGGTGCCGCAGGCATGCCGAGGGGGATAAAAACAAACACGGCGTGACGGCGTTTCAAGCGCGCATCTCGAAGCGCCTGGCCAATCTGTTCCACGGATTGTTCGCCGATCTTGCGCACCGTGATAAAGACGACATTGAGTTCGTCGGGGAGCGCAAACACATCCGTTTCGGCGTCGCCTGTCAGCGCAAAGGTTTGTGGCTGCGAATATTCACGTGGCAGCTCAAGCCATTGATAGATACGGCGCATGATGTCAAGGTGACGTGGCGGGCAAAACACCTGTTTCACAGTGCGGTTAAAGGCGAAATAATGATTGATCCCCGAGCCCTTTTCCTGAACCGTGGTGGACAACTCTCTGGCCTGCATTCCCGCTGCGGCAATCGCGAAAAACAAGCTGCAAGGCTGGGAACCACAGTAGACCTGCATCCCTTTTTGCGATGCGGTATGGGTCGTTACGGAACAATCAAAAACACCGTCAGCCCCATTGTCCCGCGCGAGTTCGAACGCTTTTGAAGCCATCGCGCGAACGGCTTGACGTGGAACCCGGTACGCAGGATCAGCAAAAGCCAATCCATACTCGGGAACGTGACTGTTCGGATCGTGATATTTCAGGCAGCTATGCATCACCATGGCCCGTGTTGTTGCATCAATAACAACAACCGGACGATACTCGCCGCAGCGAAACTTCTTTTTCAACAGGTCGAGATCATAGAGCAACTCTTCCTGGCTATAGCCGTAACACTTCCAGGCCAAACGACTGATTTCAGCTAATTCATGTTCCTTTGGACAATGAATCTCAAAATCGTCTACAGTTAAACGCTGCGGTTTGTGCGATTGCTTTAGCGGCAGTAAATCCTCCGGAATCGTGACATCCGGGAGCGTCTTGCTCAGTCGCGTCTCTTTGCCCTGCCGCCCATGCAACAGAAACTCAACATGATCCACGCACTGGCTCATCAGCAAAGTTCCCAGTCCCGAACGTTCCATGGTTTCAAGTCGCTCAGAGGAATAGCGCGGTCCGGCCTCCGGAGAAAACGGCATGCCTTTTTCCGTCAGGGAAACAACAAGCGTATCTGCATTTAGGGCAAAAGCCACGTGGATACGATCATCGGCGCCGGGAGTGACGGAATAATGTTCAACGATATTGCTGAAAGCTTCTTCGACAGCCAGCTCCAATTGACTGCGAAACGTCTTATCCAGTTGCAAGGCCTGGGTCACTTGACCCGCACAACCTACCGCGACCGACACCATGGAGCGTGATACGGGAAGAGACAGTTTGGCGAGAAAAATAGCTCGCGAACCTATTGATAATTTTGTCATAATGAAGTTCCATAAAATTTCAGTATTAATGAATGGCTCATCTTAGGCGGCGTTCACAATCAGCTTTCATGGTACTATTTTGGGTCTTTTTCGCGTCAGGAGCGTTACACGTCGTTGCCATAGAAGGACTATGGCGTGCCGTGCTGACACAAGCCCAGGATAAACAGCCGTTTCTGTTCTCTCACATACAGCGTCGATGTCACGTTATCATCCTTTTGCCCAGGCTCAAAGCAGATGAAACATAAACAAAAGCACCTCCGCCGCACCACTCACGCACCAAGATTAATCATGGTCCGGCGCAACTATTGTGCATTCCTAACAAGATGGGGCATCGCAGAATCCATCTCCTTGGAGTATCATGCGTCTTTATAATCGCGGTTTCATCAGCATCACGCTACTGTTCGGCGCGTTTATCAGCGCCATGGCCTGCTTTGTTTCCTTTACGGAGTATCTGGGCTACCTCGGCATAAGCACCCAGGCCATCGGCATAATCCTGAGCTTTGATGCTCTGGCCTCGCTGGTGTTCCAACTGCTGCTGGCCCCCTATGTCAGCCACGGAAACGCCCGTCGCTGGCTGGTGCTCGGCGTGTTATGCTATGCGACGGCACTGGTGCTGATGGCACAGGCCGGCACGGTGTGGCAATTTTCACTGTTGCGCCTGGTGCAGGGCTGCGGCCTGGTGTTTGTCCAGGCGCCTCTCATCGTGATGCTGATCCAGTTTATCCCCGAAGGGCGCAGCGGCGAGGCGTTCGGCGTCTTTACATTGATCCGTTTGCTGCCCTATACCGTCATCCCGGTGATTATTGATCTGGGTGTCCAGCAGCCGGGTCAATTCACAACCGTGCTCTATCTGGCCGCAGCGGTGTCACTCTTGCCGGTGCTGGCGGTCTTCCTGCCCAAGGGCAGAATCCCCGCTGCCGTGGCGCATCAGGCCACGGGATTACGCAGCGTCGTCGACAGTTTCCGTTCCAGACCGGTGTTGTGTCTGCAGCTGTCGACCCTGCTGCTGTTCTGCGGCTATTCGTCAATTTTCTACTATATTCGCGCCTACGGTGCCTCCGTGGATCTGAAAAATCCGGCCATCTTTTTCAGCGCAGCCTCCGCCGCCATGGTCCTCATCCGCGTGCTGCTGTTACGCGCTTTTGATCGTTATGATAAGGTGACCATGAGCATGATCGGCATGGCGGCGGCCATGGTCAGCTATGCCCTGATTCCACAGTTCCATCAAGAATGCCTTTTTTTAGGCTTGGCGGTGGTGCTGGGCGCGGGATGGGGTGTTGCCATGCCCCTGCAGGGTGCGGTGTTGTTTGACATCTCCGCGCCGGAAAAACGGGCTCTCAACCAGAATATCTTTCTGGCCATGGTCATGGCTGGCTTTTTTGTCGGTCCGCTGTTCGGCGGAGTTCTGATCAGCACCCTGGGATATGGGGTATTTTTCTATGCTATGGCGGTTCTCACTCTGGTGTCGGTGCTGTTGATGCAACAGGCCAGGACACCCTCACCCGTGCATCCTGAGGTTTAACATGGGTTTTAAACAGCGCCTGACCTTGTTCACCACCGGCCTAGTGATCCTTGCCGTGGCCTTGACCACCATCGTTCTCGCCGTCAATGCCCGCCGCCAACTGCTGACCGTGGCCGAGGCCGAGGGCAACATTGTGGCACTTCTGCTCGCCCGCAGTGCCGGGGCCGCGGTACAGATCCCTGCCGTGGTGGAACAGGTGCTGGACGAGCAGATGGTCAGCCAGGCGCGCCTGGCCGCCTATTACGTGGCCGCGGCCCAGCAAGCCGGGCTCAGCGAGGAACAGATCAATAGTCAATTACGCCAACTGACCGCTTCCACGGCCATGGATGAGTTGTGGATCAGCGATGCTCACGGCCATGCCGTCCTCAATAATCTCGGCCTTGATTTCACCTTCACCGCCGATACCCGGCAGCAATCTCAGGCCGCCGCGTTCTGGCCGTTACTCAGCGGAGAATCGTCTGAGGTGGTACAACCGGCGCAACCGCGCGAGATTGATGGCAAGATGTTTAAATATGTCGGTGTCACCGGCATTGATCAGCCGCGCATCGTTCAAGTGGGCTACGAAATGGGGCTGTTCACCCAGCTCAACGAACGGATCGGTCTGGAATATATCATCCGCCAATTGGTCGCCGGTGGCGATATCAACGCCATCTGGGTGGTGAATCGCACCATGGAGACCATCGCCCACGACTCGATTCTCGGCGGGGATCAGCGCCCGGACACGACCGAACTGAAAAAAATGGCCGAGGTCTATCAGGCAAACGAGCCGATGAGTTTGTTGTCGTCGCAGAATCTGACGGTGATGGCACCGATTCCCGGTACGGACGGCCAGCCCATCGGCGTCACCCTGGTACGACTGCCCACTGCCCATATCAATGCCACGTTGCAAGAGCTTGTCACCAATGCCGTCATGGTGGGTTTGCTGGTGGCACTCATCGGCACGTTGGTCTCACTGAGTGTCGGCCGTCGCATGATCCGCCCGGTGATTGCCTTAACGGACGCCGCAGCCGAGATTGAAGCGGGGCGCTTTGATGCCCACACCATGCAACCGGTTACTGAGCGCCGTGACGAGCTGGGCCAACTGTCCCAGGTTTTTACCCGCATGGCGCAGCAGGTTCAGGCCCGCGAAGAGGATCTGGATCGTCAGGTCAAAGACCGCACCCGTGATCTGCAACAAAAAAACAGTGAACTGGAACACGCTCATCGCACCCTGCAACGCGAGCTGGAGGCCGCTCGTGCCGTGCAGATGGCGATCCTGCCGACGGAGTTTCCTCAGCATGACCGTTATCAGGTCTATGGCCGCACCATCCCGGCCCGCGAAATGGGCGGTGACTTTTATGACGTTTTCCAGATTGACGCAAACCGGCTCGGACTGGTGGTCGCCGATGTTTCCGGCAAAGGGGTTCCGGCGGCGTTTTTCATGGCCGTCGCCCGCACCGAACTACGCGGTTCGGCCATGACCGGCCTTGCACCGGGTCAGGTCTTGCAGCGGGTCAACAACATCCTGTGCCGCGAAAACCCGTTGGAGCTGTTTGTCACCGTGTTTTATGCCATTCTCGATGTTGAAACCGGCCTGCTGACCTACGCCAACGGCGGCCACAACCCACCGCTGGTGACGCACGTCGGCGAAGTCACGGCCCTGCCTTTATGCCAAGGCACCGCCCTTGGCGTCCTGCCGGAGTTGGACTATCTGGAGAAGCAGCACCAGCTACAGCCCCGTGACACGGTGCAATTTTATACCGATGGCGTCACCGAGGCGTTTGATCCGAACAACGAGGAGTTTGGCGAAACACGTCTGCAGACGATCCTGGCCGGACAAGCCAACCGCTCCGCCGAAGAGTTGACGGCTGAAATTATTGCCGCGGTGCAGACCCACGCAGCCGGCGCCGCACAATCGGATGACATCACCAGCCTGAGCCTGACCTATGGCAACCGACAAGAAAATACCGGCGAGAGCCATATTACAATGACTTTGACCAATGACGTCAGCCAGCTCGTTGCACTCGGCGATGCGGTGGAAAAATTCTCGGCCACCATCACTCTCGACCAAACCGCCATCTTTCAACTCAACCTGGTGTTGGATGAACTGGTCACCAACATCATTACCTATGCCTTTCCCGATGGTGGAGATCACCCGTTTACCATTGAGTTGTGGGGAACACACCGCGGTTATCGGGTGCGTCTCCAGGATGACGGCGTTCCCTTTAACCCCCTCGAGGCTCCGGAGCCGGATCTCAGGTCGGAGGCGGAACAACGCGATATCGGCGGCCTGGGCATCCATTTTCTGCGCACGTTAATGGATGACGTGAGCTACCGGCGCGACGCACCGTTTAATGTTTTGGAATTCACCAAAAAACTGCATTGATCATGCAAAGGATGGAATCATGGAAGATCAACTGAACGTGACCAAAGACCAGCGCGACAACCTGTTACTGATCGCGTTGAATGGCCGCCTGGACAGCACCACTGCCCCGGCTTTTGAACAACAGCTGATGAATGACATAGAACAAGGGCAACACCACCTCGTTTTTGACTGTCAGGGATTGGAATATATTTCCAGCGCCGGATTGCGGGTATTCCTTATGGCGGTCAAGCGGGTAAAAGCACAGCAGGGGGCTCTGGCGGTGAGCGGCTTATCCAGCCACATCCGTGAGGTGTTCGAGATCAGCGGCTTTGTCGCCATTCTCAACGTGGTGGACGATCTGGAACAAGCGATTGCCCTGTGCCAAGGCGCATAAACACCGCGCCATTTGTCATCATCAAGGAGCCGTTATACCCGCAACGACACTGACCCTGAAGCTTCCCGGTCAACTGGAGTTTCTGCCCGTGGCCATGGCTTTTATCCAGCAGACGGCACAGTTATTCGGCTTTGCCGACAACGAGGTCGCCTCGGTGCAACTGGCGACGGAAGAAGCCCTGGTTTATACCATGAACGGGCTGGGCATAAACGGGTTAGCCGCGGAAGACCCGCAGGAGATCCGCCTGGAGTGTCGCTATGTTGCCGGTCGCATGGAGCTCTCCATCTACGACAAAGGGCTGCCGGTCGCTCCCGGGCAAATTCCCCGCTATGCCCCCACCACCCTCATGGACGACGCCCCACTGCACAAGGACTCCTTGAGCCTGTTTTTACTTCAACAGACCATGGATGAAGTGCATTTTCGCAATCTCGGTCGGGGCGGAAAAAAGACCTTGCTGATCAAGCATGTAGCGGCAAAACGGATTGACCCGCTGACGCCGTCCTCGCCCAAGCCACCGGAAACGCCCGTTGCCCTGACAACATGGCAGGTCCGTCCGTTTATCCCTGACGATGCCCTGGAAATCTCACGCTGTGCCTACCGTGCCTATGGCTACAGCTAGGCGTCTTATATCTATTACCCTGAGCAGATTGTCGAGATGAACCGCAGCGGCACCTTACGCTCTTATGTGGCCGTCGATGATCAACAGACCCTTTTAGGTCATGCGGCGTTGAAATTTTATCACCCCCACGATCCGGTTGCCGAAGCCGGTGTGCTGTTTGTCAACCCGGCCTATCGCAAAAAAGGTATCTTCGACAGCATTCACCGCTACCTGTTCAAACAGGCGAGTCAAGAGAATCTGGCCGGTCTCTATAGCCGCGCCGTTACCAGCCACGCCTTGTCACAGAAAAAATTGCACGCGTCCGGGTGTGCCGGGTGTGGCTTGCTGCTGGGGCTTTTCCCCGCCGATGTCGAATTCAAAAAGCTGACGGGAAAAACCGCCCAGAAAGAGAGTGCGCTGCTGGTATTCAAGGCGTTTAACGCCTCATTGCGGCAAATCTATCCCCCCAAACAGCACAGCAACATGATCGGGGACATCTTTCACCACTGCGAGGTTCCGGTTACGATGAAAGCTCCGCAGGTGCCGACAACGCAGACCGATCGCCACGACGAGGACTGCAAACTCAGCTACACGCTGATGGACATTTTTAATACCGCGGACATTCTTTGTTTCAGCAACGATGCCGCTATGGCCGACGAAATTTTCGTCGCCACCAAACGACTGTGCCTGGAACGCACCGATGTTCTCTATCTGTTTCTCGATCTGGAACAGCCCGGATGTGATGCGCTGTGTGAAGCCAGTGAAAAGATGGGCTTCTTCTTTTGTGGCGTGTTGCCGTTTGGATTGCACGGACGCCATACCCTGATCCTGCAATTCCTCAATAATCTGGCCATTGATTTCGCCAGGATCGACCTGTGTGATCCGTTTGCCCGGCAGGTTGCCGCGTATGTCGAAAACAGCAGCCGCCACCACTCAACCGTTGCCCTGTCATAGCCAAACTCAAGCAATATTAAGCCAGCGTCCGCTGACGGTCCGGGAATTGATTCAAAACACGCAGAACAGTGTAGAGGTTGTCACGCAAACCGCTGAAGCCAACGGGCCAACCCGCCTCACACCCCCCCCCTACATGATGGCGCTGCCCGCGGACTTAAACGACAAGCTCGCCGAGTTGCGAATTGTCTTTTGCGACCTGACCGTCGACAGTCTTGAGGATCTGAAGCTGACCTACATCTTCTGCGCCGATCCGGTGAATTTCAGCAAAATAAAAGTCTTCAGCCCCATGGCTGAAAAACTTTCACATCATATTCAACGACATTATTTTGAAATTTATTCAAAAAAATCATAAAAACACAAATCGACAAGATTGTCGTTCCAATCAACGGTTTTTGTCGACTCTCTATAGTTATCAAGAACAACTAACTACAAAAAACCTTTTATTTTAAAACAGTTAAGAAAAAAAGTCCGGATGGCACACAACTTGATAGACCAGAAAGATAAACTAACTATTTTATTCCCCTAGGAAAAGGAGCCTAACAATGAAATCTTCCTCTCTCATCATGAGTCTTTTGTGTGTCCTGCTTACTGCATCACTGTGTGTCGCAGCCGGTTATCGCGGTGGATCAGGACAACAAACGCCTGCCGCCAACGGCAACGCCCTTACCGGAACCGTTGACTGCCTGATCGATCAACTGCCCCTTGAAGAATTAAGCGAAGAAGAAGCAGCTGAACTTCTTTATATG
The DNA here is from genome assembly GCF_963678835.1 of uncultured Desulfuromonas sp. NCBI lineage: Bacteria > Pseudomonadati > Thermodesulfobacteriota > Desulfuromonadia > Desulfuromonadales > Desulfuromonadaceae > Desulfuromonas > uncultured Desulfuromonas sp. The sequence goes on along the minus strand of NZ_OY787469.1, from coordinate 814,519 downwards.
TATGAAGAAGAAAAAGTCGCCCGCGACGTGTACACCGCGCTTTATGCCACCTGGGGCCATTGGGTGTTCGACCACATCGCCAACAGCGAACAGCGCCATTTAGATGCCGTCGCCTGCCTGCTTGAGCGCTATGAGTTGGATCTGCCTTTGAATGCGGACACCGTCGGCATGTTTGATTCCGATGCCATGCAGGACCTCTATGATGCCCTGGTTGAACGTGGCAGCATCTCCCTGATCGACGCCCTGCATGTCGGTGCCACCATTGAAGATCTCGACATCTACGATCTGCAAGAATACCTGGCGCAGACCGACAACGAAGACATCATGACCGTCTATCAGAACCTGCTGCGCGGCTCACGCAATCATCTGAGAAGCTTTGTTTACCAGCTGTCTCTCAATGACGTTGAATACGTCGCTCAATACCTGACTCAGGAAGAAGTGGATGCCATCGTCAACTCCGAGCGTGAAGCCGGTCGGGCCAATGCCAACGGCGGCTCCGTGGATTCCACGGGCAGAGCCGGTCGAAATCAGAATCTGCAGGATTGCCCCTACGCGGACGATGTCGCCACCGACGCTTAAGTGATACGACATAAACAGAAAAAGGGACTTGCATGTCAGATGCAAGTCCCTTGAATTGTGTTGGTTGCGGGGGCTTGCAACCAACACTATCTACCTTTGATTACAGCATGTGATATTTTACCGGACTTCCCTACAAAAACAGATAGTTTTAACATGGGAGGGCCTGGTTATGAATGATAAATCCCCTCCGATAATTGATGCCCAAAGATACCCGCAACCATTCTCCTTGCGCCTCAGCAAAAGAGAACGTGAAGAACTTAAAGAGATGGCCGCTGGTGAGCCTATTGGTCGTTTTATACGTGATGCAATTTTCAAGAATGGCCATCGCCCCTGTTATTCGAGAAAACCAACAGTGGCAGACCAGAAGGCTTTAGCAAAACTCTTGGGGATGCTTGGACACTCTCGCATAGCCAACAACATCAACCAACTTGCTAAGGCCGCTAATTCAGGATCATTACCGATCAACAAAGATGTGATAGATGGACTTAACGATGCTGTCCATAATATCAAATGGATGCGTGACACGCTGATTACGGCATTAGGCCTCAAACCGTTATCCACCCCAGAACAGGAGAATTTCAATGATCCTGAAGGGTAATCAGCGCTCAGGTGGCCGTCAAATGGCTTTGCACCTGCTTAACAATGTCCAGAATGAACACGTAACGGTTCATGAAGTGCGTGGCTTCATGGCCTCTGACGTTTTAGGGGCACTGAATGAAGCATATGCATTGTCAAAAGGGACGCGTTGTAAACAATTTATGTTCTCATTGAGTTTAAGTCCCCCAGCCGAAGAACACGTTCCGGCTAAACTCTTTGAAAACGCACTGGAGCGTATTGAGAAAAAACTGGGTTTAGAAGGTCAGCCCCGCATTGTTGTCTTCCACGAGAAGGAAGGTCGCCGTCACGCTCATGCTGTCTGGAGCCGAATTGACACCGAAGAAATGAAGGCGATTAATATCTCCCACTTCAAGTTGAAACTCAATGAAATCGCTAAATCACTTTATCTTGAAAACGGCTGGAAGCTGCCTGAAGGGTTTCGGGATAAAAACAAGAAAAATCCCCTTACCTACAGCCGTGCTGAGTGGCAACAAGCTATGCGTATTGGCAGAAAAGCTGATGATATCAAACGTGAGTTGCTGGAATGCTGGGCGGTTTCAGATACGAAAGAAAGCTTCAAGCACGCGTTGGAAGAACAAGGCTATTCTTTGGCTCAAGGTCGGCGTGGCCTTGTAGCCGTTGATGTGCATGGCGAGGTTTATTCTCTGACACGCCAGCTCAGCAAGAAAAAGTCGGAGTTGGAAATCCGACTGGGTAAGCCCAATAATTTTCCAACTGTTGATGATGTCAAAACCTCTATGAATAGAAAATTACGCAAATTGTTCAAGAGCTTTGCTGACGATCTGAATTTACAGCATGAAAAAGAAACTGCCCCGCTGATGCAACAAAAAGCCACAATGATTCAGGGTCATCGTAAAGAACGTGCCGCACTTGAACGAACATTGCAAAATCGCTGGCCGACTGAAAAACAAAGACGCATCGCGCGGATTCGCAACGGATTTAAAGGCATTTGGGATAAAATTAATGGCCGCTATTGGCACAATCGAAGTCAGAATGAAAAAGAGGCTTGGCAAGCCCATAAACGTAATGAAAAAGCACGTGAACACCTGATTTTTACCCAACTTGAACAGCGGCAAAAACTCCAATCTCAAATCCAGCAATTAAGGGAGAAGCAGCGAAATGAGAAGAAGGCTCTATTCCATGATTTATCTCAGATAAAATTTCAGGACAATTTTTCTGAAAAGGACTATCTTCCCACCCCAAAATCCAAGGACAATCGGTACGAAGAACTGCGGAGAGCAGAACTTGGGTTTAGTGCTTCTGATACCAGCTTGGATGAACCTGAGATTTAATGCCCTGCCCCGCTCGCGGGGCAGGATTTTGTATTCAAAATCTGTGATTTCACTCTATCAAAAAATTTATACAACCATTGCCAAAGGGGTATGAGTAAGTGTCGACTCTTCGACTTTTGGCTGATTCTGTGAGTACAAAATTCCTACCTCACCAGATGCTTTACTCTGAAAATGCTTCATAAAATCTGAGCGGGTTGATGCCCCATTCGCATCACGCATGTTGGCTTCTACCCCATTGGGAAGAGCTTCACTGAGAGAATCATAAATTTCTTGTAGTTCGTCTTTATCAGGCGGATTTTCCCTGTCATTCATGCGCTCTTTTGCTTGCTGAAGCGTATTATCCCGATAATATTCGATTCTTTCTTTTTTCTCATACGCTTGACAAAGGGCTGTACCAGCGTGACAGCGTTCTTCCCAAGATGGGTCACCGTGTGCCCTTGAACCGCCATGCCAGAGATTTGATCAACGAAGTCACCCCCCTCACGGGAGCGGCTAAGTCTCAGGCAATACGGCGAAACCGTAAAAATCTTGGCATTACAGATTTCCGCCCACATGATCTGCGGCGCACCGGGGCAACGTGGATAACAGCGGTGGGGCTTTCAAAGCTCTATGCGCGGCTTATGTTGAACCATAGCGATGGGGAGCGCGATGTTACCGGGGAAGTCTATGTTCAATATTCATATAATTTTGAGAAACAGCGTGCCGCAAAGGTGTGGGAGTTTATTTTCGATCAGATCGTAACATGCCCATCCCCCAAAGAAGTCTCGACTCTTGAAGAATTGAGAGCTCGCTTTCTTCAAATGGGGCTTTAGGCAGTAAAGCAAATACTCGCGATAGTTATTCAATAAAGGGGATTTAGAAACAGCACTTTCCTACGATTTTAAATTTTTGAGGTTTATGGCACCGGTGTATTTAATTTCTGGGAGTGATAGAGATTCGTTATTGAACGAGACTGTGATGTGTCTATCTCTTAGAGATAACACTAACTGTAAAAAAAGGAAGCACCGATTTCTTTCACGACAAAACCTTCCAATGACTATCAAAAAAGGCATTAAGTCACTTTGTGACTACTACAGTAGTCAATCATTCCCAGAACATTTTGACATTTCAAAAAACGGCTATTATGATAATCCTTAAATAGCTTTACGGACATTATAGTAGCCATTTAAGGTGCTAATATGACAAAAAAAAGAATTTATTCGAAATACGCCAAGGAAGCAGCTCTCTTGCTGGGGCAGCAGATAAAACTTGCACGCAAGAAGCGCAAATGGTCTGAAGCGAATTTGGCCGAGCGTGCCGGGATATCACGCGCAACGCTGCAAAAAATTGAAGCCGGTGAGATGACACCGGGGATTGGTCTTGTGTTCGAAGTTGCCGTGTTGGTAGGCGTGCATCTGTTTGAGCAAGACAGCCAAAGGCTTTCAACCTGCATTGATTTAACCCAAAGCAAAATAGCCCTCCTCCCAAAACGGATCAGGGAGCAAACAAAGGTCGCCGATGATGACTTCTAAGCAAAACAACAAAGAAGCCTATATCTGGATTTGGCTCCCGGGAAAAACCAAGCCGGTTGTTGTCGGAAAGCTTGAGGCGGATAATCATCTTGTCCAATTTAACTATGGGAAAAGCTATCTGAACCGGCCAGAGGCTATCCCTATTTACGACCCTGAACTGCCTTTGCAGCCCGGCATATTACCTTTACTCGGCGACTTGGAAATTCCAAACTGTATTCGCGATGCTGCGCCCGATGCATGGGGACGGCGCGTCATTATCAATCGGCAGTTAGGAAAAAAAGGGCGTGATACGGATACGGCGGAACTTGATGAGCTGACCTATTTACTTGAATCGGGATCAGACCGTATCGGCGCGCTGGACTTTCAGCGCTCTCCACGTGAGTACATCCCAAGATCTCCTCGTAACGCCGACTTAGAGGACTTGCTGGAGTCCGCCAAACGGGTTGAGCAAGGGGTCCCGTTAACGCCTGAATTTGACCAGGCTTTATTTCACGGCAGCTCCATCGGTGGAGCACGCCCCAAAGCCTTGATTGAAGACCATGGGACAAAATATATCGCTAAATTTTCATCCAGCAGCGATACCTACAGCGTGGTTAAGGCCGAATATATCGCGATGAGGCTGGCGGCAATGGCGGGACTGAATGTCGCGCCGGTTCGGTTGGTCAAGGCCGCCGGTAAAGATGTGTTGCTGATTGAACGCTTTGACCGCCTCCGATCAGATTCCGGGTGGACGCGCAACACCATGGTCTCCGCCCTGACGCTGTTTGGGTTAAGCGACATGACGGCACGCTATGCGAGCTATGAAGAGCTGGCACAAATCATACGTGCGCGCTTTTCCAAGCCGAAACAGACACTTCAAGAACTTTATGGTCGCTTGGTGTTTAATATCCTATGTGGCAATACGGATGATCATGCCCGCAACCATGCAGCTTTTTGGGACGGGCGCGAGCTGTCATTAACTCCTGCCTATGACATTTGCCCGCAAGCGCGCACCGGCAATGAAGCGACACAAGCCATGTTGATTGTCGGCAATAATCGCTTCAGCCAGCTCAAAACCTGTCTGGAGGTTGCCCCGCACTTTCTACTGTCCGATGAGGAGGCAATGAACCTCTTTGACGAAACAGAAGCCGTCATTCGTGAACATTGGGATTGTATCTGTGAAGAAGCGGAGCTAAGCACGGTTGATAAGGCGCTGATGTGGGAGCGTCAGTTTTTAAATCCGTTTTCAACCGCGCGGTAAGGTTTGAATTAATTATCCTGATAGCACTTAAGGCGTTTTCCTAACTCATCGGCTTTATTGGGATCAAAAATTTCGAGCGTTAAAGGAGGACTTAAAATAAATCTGTCACCTTTTTTCGAAGATTCTGCGCCCGATGACTACCCAAATTAACCAACAGAAGACTCTTTTATTCACTCATCAGAACCTGAAAACATTCCATTTATTTTTTTTGCCCATCCATCGTCTGGATAGGACTGTGTCAGAGCCTGCAGCTCCTCATGAAGCTGTTCCTGACGGGAAACGTCTTCAGCTTCGCCCGCATCAATCAGGGCGTTAAACAGCCCTTTGGCCAACCGTTCGCGCACCGCCGCATCGTCTGGATTGGACTGTGTCAGAGCCCGAAGCTCCTCATGAAGCTGTTCCTGACGGGAAACGTCTTCAGCTTCGCCCGCCTGAGTCAGGGCGTTAAACAGCCCTTTGGCCAACTGTTCGCGCACCGCCGCATCGTCTGGATAGGACTGTGTCAGAGCCCGCAGCTCCTCATGAAGCTGTTCCTGACGGGAAACGTCTTCAGCTTCGCCCGCCTGAGTCAGGGCGTTAAACAGCCCATTGGCCAACTGTTCGCGCACCGCCGCATCGTCTGGATAGGACTGTGTCAGAGCCCGCAGCTCCTCATGAAGCTGTTCCTGACGGGAAACGTCTTCAGCTTCTCCCGCATCATTCAGGGCGTTAAACAGGCCTTTGGCCAACTGTTCGCGCACCGCCGTATCGTCTGGATTGGACTGTGTCAGAGCCCGAAGCTCCTCAAGAAGCTGTTCCTGACGGGAAACGTCTTCAGCTTCGCCCGCCTGAGTCAGGGCGTTAAACAGCCCTTTGGCCAACTGTTCGCGCACCGCCGCATCGTCTGGATAGGACTGTGTCAGAGCCCGCAGCTCCTCATGAAGCTGTTCCTGACGGGAAACGTCTTCAGCTTCGCCCGCCTGAGTCAGGGCGTTAAACAGCCCTTTGGCCAACTGTTCGCGCACCGCCGCATCGTCTGGATAGGACTGTGTCAGAGCCCGCAGCTCCTCATGAAGCTGTTCCTGACGGGAAACGTCTTCAGCTTCTCCCGCATCATTCAGGGCGTTAAACAGGCCTTTGGCCAACTGTTCGCGCACCGCCGCATCGTCTGGATAGGACTGTGTCAGAACCCGCAGCTCCTCATGAAGCTGTTCCTGACGGGAAACGTCTTCAGCTTCGCCCGCATCATTCAGGGCGTTAAACAGCCCTTTGGCCAACTGTTCGCGCACCGCCGCATCGTCTGGATAGGACTGTGTCAGAGCCCGAAGCTCCTCATGAAGCTGTTCCTGACGGGAAACGTCTTCAGCTTCGCCCGCATCATTCAGGGCGTTAAACAGCCCGTTGGCCAACTGTTCGCGCACCGCCGCATCGTCTGGATAGAACCGCGCCAGAACCCGCAACTCGTCAAACAACTGATCCTGACGTGAAACGTCTTCAGCTTTGCCCGCCTGAGTCAGGGCGTTAACCAGACCTCCGGCCAACCGTTCGCGCACCGCCGTATCGTCTGGATAGAACCGCGCCAGAACCCGCAACTCCTCAAACAACTGTTCCTGACGTGAAACGTCTTCAGCTTTACCCGCCTGAGTCAGGGCGTTAACCAGACCTCCGGCCAACTGTTCGCGCACCGCCGCATCGTCTGGATAGAACCGCGCCAGAACCCGCAACTCCTCAAACAACTGATCCTGACGTGAAACGTCTTCAGCTTTGCCCGCATCATACAGGGCGTTAACCAGACCTCCGGCCAACTGTTCGCGCACCGCCGCATCGTCTGGATAAGACTGCGCCAGAGCTCGCAGCTCCTCAAACAACTGATCCTGACGGGTAACGTCTTCAGCTTTGCCCGCATCATACAGGGCGTTAACCAGACCTTTGGCCAACCGTTCGCGCACCGCCGCATCGTCTGGATAAGACTGCGCCAGAGCTCGCAGCTCCTCAAGAAGCTGTTCCTGACGGGAAACGTCTTCAGCTTTGCCCGCATCAAACAGGGCGTTAAACAGACCTATGGCCAACAGTTCGCTCACCGCCGCATCGTCTGGATAGGACGGTGTCAGAGCCCGCAGTTCCTCAAGAAGCTGTTCCTGACGGGAAACGTCTTCAGCTTTACCCGCCTGAGTCAGGGCGTTAACCAGACCTCCGGCCAACTGTTCGCGCACCGCCGCATCGTCTGGATAGAACCGCGCCAGAACCCGCAACTCCTCAAACAACTGATCCTGACGTGAAACGTCTTCAGCTTTACCCGCCTGAGTCAGGGCGTTAACCAGACCTCTGGCCAACAGTTCTCTCACCGCCGCATCGTCTGGATAGGACTGTGTCAGAGCCCGCAGCTCCTCAAACAACTGTTCCTGACGGGAAACGTCTTCAGCTTTGCCCGCATCATTCAGAGCGTTAACCAGACCTCTGGCCAACAGTTCGCTCACCGCCGCATCGTCTGGATAGGACTGTGTCAGAGCCCGCAGCTCCTCAAGAAGCTGTTCCTGACGGGAAACGTCTTCAGCTTTACCCGCCTGAGTCAGGGCGTTAACCAGACCTCTGGCCAACAGTTCGCGCACCACCGCATCGTCTGGATAGGACCGCGCCAGAGCTCGCAGCTCCTCAAGAAGCTGATCCTGACGTGAAACGTCTTCAGCTTCGCCAGCATCATACAGAGCGTTAACCAGACCTACACAAATCAGCCAACAAGCTGAGGGGGACAATACCTCTCTTTCTAAAGAGTTGAGCGATAGATACGTTTCTTCCCCATAGGAAACTCTGTCTCTCAAAAGGGTCTTAGCCAAAAAAACCAAGCCCCGAGAAACTTTTTTAAACGGCAGCTTGGCCGTGAGCGGATCCAAGGATGAAAGGATAATGATTGAAAGAACAGACCGCTCTTCGGTCAACGATGTGCATTGTTCAACAAGTTTTTCGACCACGGATTCTGCGGCGCTTTTCGCATAGCGCAAAAAAGGATTTTCTTGTGCCGTAGATTGATCGATGAGTGTCCTCAGAGCAACCTCTTGTCTTTGTGGCAGCCCCAGCGAGGGAACATCTCCTTCAAATTTGATTAGACTTTCGCTTAGTTCATCTAAGACGAGTTCCGAAACGCCTTGTAAAACGATCTCCTTTGTAATAGGCCACGTCTTCTCGTTAATCGCCGGTGCCAGAAGAATCAGGCGCAGGGCCACATGGAAAGCAGTTTTTCCATCGGCCTCATAGGAATCCTCTTCTTTAAGGCGCGTGAGAATAGTTTTGAATTCCGGGTAGAGATAATGATGTGCGTTTTTTGCAAGTTCCTCCAGGCTGCTTTGATCTTGTGGGTTACCGTCGAGCCAACGTTTAAACACAGCTGGATTGCCGCCAATAAGTTCAATAAGCTGCGCATCCTCGACGTCTTCGGTGACAGGAAAGCGCTCGTGCAGCCAACCAAGCAAGGCTTTTCTTTCTCCTTCGTTTACTGAAAAATCAATGGGCTCAATGGGATATATTTCAACGGACTCGTATCCAAGATTGAATTCCTGCACATATTCCCAGGCAGTTTCCACCTCTTTGTAAATCGAGTTGGCTGGACGCCTCAGATGAAGAATGGCGTGGGGAGTACCTTTCCACTGATTCACATTTTGAAGAAAGGTTTTGATCTGTGTTGCTTCACGGTTGATATCTTGAGAATCTTCCCACTGATCGACAATCAGTAACAATGGCCGTGTATTTTCACCACTGGCCACTACCACCAATTCGACAAGAGTTTTGATTTCTTCAATAGTGACCGGCTGTAACGCTGTACGTCCACTACCGGTTCGTAAATCCTCATCAAGTGTTTTAATTTGCTCGAAAATCTCCTGAAAAAGACTTTTAACCACATCACTGGGAATAGCCTGGGTTAACACTCTTCCCACGGTTAAAGCGACACGTTGAGGAAGATGTTCTTTTTTTTCTTCATAGAGGATCTTGAGATGTTGTTTGAGCTGGGCGTTTTTAAGGACGGAACCATAAAGGTCGGCAGCGGCATACAGCAAACCATCCTGAGAAGCGCTTGCCTGGTGATAGCCAACGAGACAGACGCCTTTTTCTCGCAAAGAGTCTCTTAAATGTCGCAACAACGTGCTTTTCCCGATCTGCGGGCGTCCGGTCAAAACAGTGAGCCCTTTGTTTTTGACTCGCTCCTCTAAATGAGCGATGTCGTCTTTACGGCCCCAAAAGGGTAATTCGGGCTGAGGATCTGACATTTTTTCTCCGGGCACACGCCAGTTGAGGAAATAACGACAGGGAGAGGCTGTGAATCTTGGTCCAAGCTTGTCTATTGGCTTTTCATAATGTAGCAGAAAAAGAAATCGACTCCCAGCTTGATTGTCTTGCAAATGAATTTCTGAGAAATAAAAAAGGGACTTGCATGAAATCTCATGCAAGTCCCTTGAATTGTTTTGGTTGCGGGGGAAGGATTTGAACCTCCGACCTTCGGGTTATGAGCCCGACGAGCTACCAAACTGCTCCACCCCGCGTCATGTTGTTGCGGCCTTGCTGCCAAGGCCTGCTATGTTTAACAAATCGAATCCTAACTGTCAAGGACTCATCCCAAATTTGTGACACCCTGTCCTCCATGGGAGGTTCCATGAGAAAATTTAAGGGGTATCAACAAAGCTGCGCAGGCGTTTGGCCCGGCTGGGGTGACGCAGTTTGCGCAGCGCCTTGGCTTCAATCTGGCGAATCCGCTCACGGGTAACATTGAAATCCTGTCCTACCTCTTCCAAGGTATGGTCGGACCTCTCGCCAATCCCGAAACGCATGCGCAACACCTTCTCCTCGCGCGGACTCAGCGTGGACAGCACTTCGGCAGTCTGATCGGACAGATTGCCTTTGATGACGGCTTCGAGGGGTGACACCGCCCCTTTGTCTTCGATAAAATCGCCCAACGAGGAATCTTCCTCTTCGCCGATCGGCGTTTCGAGACTGATCGGTTCCTTGGCGATCTTCAACACACGGCGCACTTTTTCCAACGGCAAATCCATGCGCTCGGCGATCTCTTCGGGAATCGGCTCCCGACCGAGTTCCTGAACCAACTGACGACTGGTGCGGATCAGCTTGTTGATGGTTTCGATCATATGCACCGGAATACGGATGGTGCGTGCCTGGTCGGCAATGGCCCGGGTGATGGCCTGGCGAATCCACCAGGTGGCATAGGTAGAAAACTTGTACCCACGCTGGTATTCAAATTTGTCCACCGCCTTCATCAGGCCGATGTTCCCTTCCTGAATCAGGTCGAGGAACTGCAGACCACGATTGGTGTATTTTTTGGCAATCGACACCACCAGACGCAGGTTGGCTTCAACCAGCTCGGTCTTGGCCGCCTTAGCGCGCCATTCACCACGATGGACCTCTTTGAGGGAATCGACTAGATCCTCGGGAGTAAAACCGGTTTCCTCTTCAACCCGCTTGAACTTGCGTTGGGCACCCTTGAGACGTTTTTCCACCACCTGCAGCTCTTCGGCGCTCTTACCCAGTTCCTCAACAACTTTGGCCGCCTCATCGTCACTTTTGTGGAAACGACGCAGATAGCGGCGGATGTCTTTGTGCGAGCAGCCGAAAGCCTTTTCACAGGCTGTCACTTCACTGAGCGCTTTTTTAACCTGGGCACTGAGTTCCTTGAGACGTTGGGCAATTTTCGACACCGTCTGCTCTTTGAGACGAATCTGGCGCATCAGATCACACAGCTCGTCTTTCAACGCGGCAATACGCTCTTGGGCCGCTTTTTTCTGCGCCTCGTCCCCTTCGCTACTCAACTGACGCTGTTCGATCAGTTCATCATTTTTTTGACGAATCTCCGCAATCAGACCAAGGATACGCTCATACTGCTTTTCTTCAGCTTCAGCGCCTTCCTCTTCGTCGTAATCTTTGGTGATGTCGGTGATACCGATCAAACCTTCGGAAAGCTGGTCGCCCAGTGTGATCACTTCTTGCAGAGCGATAGGAGTCTTGAGCACCACCTGAGTGATCAGACCTTCCCCCTCTTCAATACGCTTGGCAATCTCCACTTCACCTTCGCGGGTCAGCAGTGAAACCTGGCCCATTTCGCGTAAATACATGCGCACCGGATCACTGGTCCGACCGATGACACCAGCTTCGAAGTTATTGCCCTCTTCTTTGCTGTCGTCCTCGTCGTCACTGCTGTCGCCTTTGCTTTTTTCCTCTTTGGTCTCGTTATCGACAATTTCGATGTCCAGCTCGCCGAACATGGTCATCACATCTTCGAGCTGGGTGCTTGACACCATATCTTCAGGAAGTGCGTCATTCACCTCATCGTAGGTCAGGTAGCCCTTTTCCTTCCCTGTTTCGATGAGTTGCTGAAATTCTTCCTCTTTCGTCTTTTTAGCCATAGGTGCATTTCTCCTGTCAACCACGCGTCCGTGGTCCGTATTTGTGGTGCTTATCCGCGGCGCTTGAGTTCGCGGTTAATCCGAGTCAGTTCCTGCAGACAGGCTGTTTGTTGTTCCGAGTCTCCATGTTGCTCGGCGGCACGCATCTGCGTATGCAGCTCTGCCCTGCGTTGTTTTAGCTGACTACGGACAACTGCCTGACGACAATCGCCGAAGATTTTTTCAATATCATCACTGACAAGTTCCTGCTCGCGCACCAGAAGCTGCGTCAGCAGATCCTGAGTACGGGGATCCTCGCACTGGTCGAGCATCCATTCTCCGGGTTCACGCTGCTCTGCGTGGACCCGTTGTATCTGTTGTGCCACTTTTTGACAGACGACATTGTCAAACAGTGCGTCAATGCCCTGTTCTTCAACTGTACCGCTGACGCCGCCATCGGCAAGCATCAGAGTGAGTAACCACTTCTGCGCCTTAAGGTCACCCTGGATCTCCTCAGGCTCGACCGGGCGCGGAGCCACAGCCGGACGCGGCGCGGGCTGTGGGCGTGGCGCGGGTGGTTGTTCCTCAACGTGGGTCCGCTCCAATTGCCGTTGCAGCAGCTCAACCGCCACACCACTGCGCTGGGCCAATTGGCCGAGATGCAGGTTGCGCTGGATGTCATCCGGTACCCGCTGCATCATCTGCAGCACCGTATCGATGGCGCGTGCCTGCGCCTCAGCACGATCACCGGCCTGCTCCAGAGTCACCTCCATATGAACCTCTATGGCCGAGCGTGCCTCATTCAAGCGTTGCAAAAAGGCTTCAGCTCCTTCGCGGCGCACACAGGAATCAGGATCATCCCCGGCCGGCAGACTCAGGGTCATCACTTCGAGCCCCTGTTGCAGCAAACTCGGCATGGCCCGGAAACACGCCTTTTGTCCGGCGGCGTCTTCATCAAACAGCAGAATCACCCGCTCAACATACCGCTTGAGGATCTTGGCGTGGTCATCGGTCAACGCGGTGCCACAGGTCGCCACCACATGCTCAATGCCCGCCTGCACCAGCGCCAGGTGATCAAAATAACCTTCAACGACAATCACCGTTCGTTCACGGCGCATCGCCTGCTTCGCCTGATACAGACCGTAAAGCAGGCGGCTTTTATGATACAGCACCGACTCAGGCGAGTTAATGTACTTCGGCAGGCTGTCGTCGAGCACCCGTCCGCCGAAGGCCACCACCTTGCCCGACAGATCTTCAATCGGAAACAGCAACCGCTGACGGAACATGTCAAAATCATTCCCGGTCTTGTCACTGCGCCGGATCAAGCCGAGTTGGCGTGCCTTATCGAGATCCGTGCCCTCAGACGTCAGGTGTTCGCACAACGCATCCCAACTGTCCGGCGAAAAGCCAAGGCGAAAGCGGCGCACCGCTTCGCTGTCAAAACCACGACGGCGGATATAGCCACGCGCCTGAGCACCACGTGGATCGGCAAGCAGGATGTCGTGGTAAAAAAGCGTCGCCTGCTCATACACCTCGGCCAGCTCTTCACGCTCCAAACGCCGCCGCACCTCCTCAGGAGTCGGCTCATCGTCGGGAATGACGACACCAACCTGGTCAGCCAGCCGTTTCACCGCCTGGGGAAACGCCAGCCCTTCCATACGCATCAGAAAGCTGAACACATTGCCGCCGACGCCGCAGCCGAAGCAGTGAAAAATCTGGCGACTGCTGTTAACGTTGAACGACGGTGTCTTCTCACTATGAAACGGACATAAACCGAGGTGGTTATCACCGGAATGTTTCAGCTTCACGTAGCCGGAAACAACGTCGACAATATCGACCCGTTCGCGCACCTGACTGATCAGATCTTCCGGTATCCGCGCCATCAGTCCCCCAGCTCAATTTCAGTCACTGCCGTACCACCATGGGCATTGTCCGCGGCATGAAACGACGTCACCGCCCGATGGCGCGCCAGCAGCTCCTGGATCGCCTGACGCAACGCACCGGTTCCGCGACCGTGAACGACACTGATGTCTTTCCAATTATTCAGCAGCGCATCATCGATCAGCCGCTCCACCTGAGGCAGCGCTTCTTCGACCCGGCAACCCACCACGTCGAGACGCGGATTAAAACGGCTGCGGTCCACCTGACTTTTGGTGCCGCCCCGTTTCGTTTTTGCTTCGGCGAAGCGACGCGGGCTGAACGCCTCGAGTGCGCTCAGCGGCAGGCGCATCACCTTGCCGTTAACATTCAACTCGACTTCATCGCCGGACAACCGTTCCACTCGGGCTTCGGCATTAAGGGCAACCACCCGCACCAGCTCCCCTTCACTGAGCTGATCCGGGGCATGACGCTGGCGCTTCACCTCCACCGGCGTCGGCAGCTCTTCACGGCTCTCGCGTACCTGCCGCATCAGCTCGGCCTGCCGGCGGCCATCGCCACCCTGCATGTCACGCGCCTGCTTGAGCAACATTTTCATCTTGCTCTGGGTCTCATTGACCAGCTGCTCGGCGCGGCGACGAGCCTTATCGAGCAGTTTTTCGCGCTGGGCTTCAAAATCCTTCAACAGCTTAAGACGCTTACGCTGCTCAGCAGCGGCCTCGTTGCGGAGCTCTTCGGCCTCACGCAGTTGTTGTTCCAGGCGGTTCTGCACCTGATTGAGCTGCTCGACCATGGCCAGTCCGTCGCGCTCTTCGCTGCCAAGATACTGATTGGCCCGATCGAGCACCTTGGCCGGTATGCCCATGGTGCGGGCGATGGTGAACGCACTGCTCGCCCCCGGCACCCCGTAATGGAGGCGGTAGGTCGGTGCCAACGTCTCGGGATCAAACTCCACCGCCGCATTCTCCACCCGCGATTCCAGGTAGGCACAGCTTTTGATCATGTTCAGGTGAGTAGTCACCACCGTGCGTGCGCCAATCGCGCGCAGACGATCCATCACCGCCAGGGCCAGGGCGCCGCCCTCAGCCGGATCGGTACCGGTCCCCGCTTCATCAAGCAGCACCAGAGAATCACCATCCACCTGTTCGAGAATGCGTCTCATCCGCAGCAGGTGGCCGGAAAACGTCGACAGATTCTCTTCAATACTCTGTTCATCGCCGATATCGGCAAACACCCGGCTGAACAGATACACCCGACTGTGCGGATGACACGGAATCGGCAACCCGGCCGACACCATCAGAAACAGCAGACCAACGGTCTTCAACGCCACGGTTTTACCGCCGGTGTTGGGGCCGCTGATGATCAAAGTATCGTGCTTTTTGCCCAGACGCAGATCAATGGCCACGGTTTTCTGCGCGCGCGGCCGTCCATCGTTGCCCAATAACAGCAGCGGATGACGCACTTCACGCAGTTCCAACTGGCGCTTGGTCGTCAACTGCGGCGCACAGGCCTTGGTCAATTCGGCAAACCGGGCCACGGCGCAGGTAAAATCGAGTTGCGCCAGAATCTCCTGATTACGTCGCAACGGGCCGCGTGCCTCGCCGACCATGGCCGCCAGTTCAAGCAGAATCCGCTCAATCTCGCGCTGTTCTTCCCGACGCAGCGACTGCAACGTATTGTTGCGCTCCAGCACGGCCGCCGGTTCAATAAACAGTGTCTGGCCACTGGAGGATTCATCGTGGACAAACCCTTTCACCCGGCCGCGGTAATCCGCCCGCACCGGCACCACGTAACGGCCGTTGCGGTCAGTAACAATCTGATCCTGAAACACGCCGTCATAATCACTGTTACTGAGCATGGATTCCAAAACGGCACGAATCCGGCCACGCAACACCTTGATCTGGCTGCGCAGATCGGACAGCCGCCACGACGCTTCATCCAGCACATCACCGGCCGGGCCGATACTGGCCTTGATCTGCTCACGCAACTCGGCCAGCAGTTGCAGCTCACCAACATCGGCGGCAAGCAACGGCGCCATCGCCTCATTGCCGAAATAGCCACGACAGGCGCGGGCGGCATCAAGGCTTTCGGCCACCTCCAACAACGCCGCAGCCGACAGCCACACCCCTTCGGTCTTGGCCCGATTGAGCGTCTCATGCAGATCGTGGCTGCCGCCCAGCGGCGGTGTGCCTTTATCTTCACGCACGGCGCGAGCCTCTTCCACCCGTTGCAAAGAAGCGTGTACGGCTTCGCGCTCCTGCAGCGGACGCAGCGCCAGGGTTAACGCCTTACCGGGCACCGTGACGGTAAACAGACCCAGCAGCGAGACAACCTTGTTAAATTCAAGAACGTGCAGGGTTTCTTGTAGCATTCACCTTCACACGGTTAGGCGCGCCGCCGTGGCAACGCACCGGAAAAAACAGTCAGGAGACCTTATCGAGGTAGCGCACACTCAGCTTGACCATCGACTCTCCCAATTCAACAAACGGCGGTCGCAGTTGTGATTTTCTGAACTGCGGCTTCACTGCCGACGGCAAGTGCGCCAGCGACAGACCGTAAAGCACCAGAGCCAGGACAAAGGTTCCCTGAAGCAAACTGAACAGTGCACCCAGGACCCGGTTGAACCCACCGAGAAACAGCAGACGGATAAACCGCGACAACACGACACCGATCACTGTAAAGATAATCATTGTGGCGACAAATAAAAGGATCAGGGTGACAATCACACACAATTGCAACGGCAATTGACTCATGTCGGCCAGTTTATGCGCCAAGGGCGTATAAAAATGGAATGCGATACCGGCCGCCACCACCAGGCCGATAAGCGAGCAGAGTTCTTTGATCAGGCCGCGCAAGGCACCTTTGATCACGAACAACGCCAGGATGATCAGGATGGCGATATCGAGTCCATTCATGGTTAAAATCCCCTTTACTTTGTTGCAATCAGCGGTTCATCAAACAGGCCTTGACCAACTCACTGACCTGACGGCCATCAGCACGGCCCACGGTCTGGGCCGTCACCTTTTTCATCACCGCACCCATCTCCTTCATGGAGGTGGCGCCCACTTCGGCGATGGCTGCTTCGACCAACTGCTTGAGCTCCTCTTCGGTCAACGCCTGCGGCAGGAACTCCTGCAGCACTTCAATCTCGCGTTCCTCTTTCTCCGCCAGATCAAGCCGCTCATTGTCACGGTAGATCTGTGCCGACTCACGACGCTGCTTGAGCAGGGTCGACATCACGGCAATAATGGCAGCATCGTCCATCACTTTGCGCTGATCGATCTCGGCATTTTTAATGGCGGTACGGATCAGACGGATCACGCCGAGGCGCTCGGTCTGCTTGGCCTTCATAGCCTCTTTCATCGCCTCAGTAAGGCGTTGTTGTAAATCCATGGTCAACTCCTGGAGTTTATTTTTTGTACAAAAAGCCATCCCTTGCTTTTTGTAAGAACGGTTTTAAAAATGTAATTTCCAAAACCTCACAAAATCGCCGCATTGTAAACGGATTCGACAATTTTGCTGGCCCGTTCATGGGCTCCACAGCCCTTTAGAAAAAGGCTTATTTCGTGCGCGACTCTTTTTCCTCGATGCCCGACAAACCAAAGCGGCGCCGTAGCTCCGCGTAAATGCGCTCGGGCGGCAGATCGTAGTAGCCCAGCAGGATCAGAGTATGGAAAAACAGGTCCGCGACTTCGTAGATCACTTCCTCGCGGTCGCCACCTTTACCGGCCACGGCCGTTTCAGTTGCTTCTTCACCGATTTTACTGAGAATCTTGTCCAGCCCCTTGGTGAACAGGGAGTGGACGTAGGATTTTTCCGACGGATTACGACGGCGATCCTGGATGACATGGTAGACCGCATCGAGGATATCTTTCTCGCCGTACACTTGTGCAGCGTTGACCTCGGGCTCACCGTCAATCACCAGTTTACTGTCGTCCCAGACACTGTAGAAACAGGAACGGCGGCCGGTATGACAGGCCGCGCCCACCTGCTCAACCTTGATCAGCACGGTATCACCGTCACAGTCATAGCGGATTTCGCGCACATTCTGCACATGGCCGGAGGACTCGCCCTTCATCCACTGCTTGCCCCGTGACCGGCTATAATAGTGGACCTTACCGGTGGTCAGGGTGTTTTCTACCGCTTCTTCATTCATGTAGGCCAGCATCAGCACTTCGCCGCTGTCAACATCCTGGGTAATACACGGCACCAAGCCGTTATCATCAAATTTTAACTGCTCAACCAGACGCATGTTGTCTCCTGCTGTTCAGATCCGCACCGGGACCTGGTGTTGCTGTAAATACTCTTTGCACTCGGTAATGGTGTACTCGCGGAAGTGAAAAATGCTTGCGGCCAAAGCCGCACTGGCACCACCATCGGTCAGACCGTCTTTAATATGCTCAAGATTACCGACACCCCCGGACGCGATCACCGGGATGTGCACGGCATCACTGACCGCACGGGTCAGAGCGATATCATAGCCGTCCTTGGTGCCGTCGCAATCCATGGAGGTGAGCAGGATCTCGCCCGCACCCAACTCTTCCATCTTGACCGCCCATTCAATGGCGTCAATGCCGGTGGCATTGCGGCCGCCATGGGTGTAGACCTCCCAGCGTTGCGGATCGCTGTCGGGCACGCGCCGGGCGTCAATGGCCACGACGATACACTGGGTGCCGAAACGCTCGGCCGCCTCGCGAACAAATTCGGGACGATGCACAGCGGCGGTATTGATACTCACTTTGTCCGCTCCGGCATTGAGCAGGTTGCGGATATCGGCAATTTCGCGGATGCCGCCACCAACGGTCAACGGCATGAACACCTGCTCAGCGGTACGCGCCACCACATCGAGAATGATGTTGCGCTTGTCGCTGGACGCGGTGATATCGAGAAACGTCAGCTCATCGGCGCCCTGAGCGTCATACGCCATGGCCGCTTCCACCGGGTCACCGGCATCAATCAAATCGACAAATTGCACCCCTTTGACCACCCGACCGTCCTTGACATCGAGACAGGGAATAATGCGACGTGTCAGCATCGGTTTACCCCTTTCCCCGCGTCAGGGCCACGGCCTCGCGCAGATCCAGGGCACCGCTGTAAATCGCCTTGCCGGTGATCACGCCGGCCAGCCCTTTGTCCTTGATGGTCAGCAGGTTTTCAATATCCTTAAGACTCGACACGCCGCCGGAGGCGATCACCGGAATGGCGATGGCTTCGGCGAGATCGCCGGTCTCTTTGAGGTTGGGGCCCTGCATCATGCCGTCGCGGGCGATATCGGTGTAGATGATCGCTTCGACACCGAAGTCTTCCATCTCACGCGCCAGATCGATGGCTTTTTTCTCGGTCACATCGGCCCAGCCGCGCACAGCGACCAGCCCCTGCTTGGCGTCAATACCAACAACAATCTGGCCGGGAAACGCCTTACAGGCTTCCTTGACAAACTGGGGATTCTCCTTGGCAATGGTGCCGAGAATCACCCGACTGACGCCGAGCTTGAGATAGCATTCGATGGTTTCCATATCGCGGATACCGCCGCCGAGTTCCGTCGGGATATCCAGCGCTTTGACGATCGCCTCAATGGCATGGCGATTTTTCGGCTCGCCGGCAAACGCGCCGTCGAGGTCGACGATATGCAGCAGTTCGCCGCCCTGATCTTGCCAAATGCGTGCCTGGGCACCGGGATCATCGGAATAAACGGTATCACGTTCCATCAGCCCCTGCTCCAGTCGAACGCAGGCGCCGTTTTTCAAATCAATGGCCGGAATGACGATCATTTACAGTTCTCCAAAATTCTTCAGCATGGTCAAACCGACCTGCTGGCTTTTCTCCGGGTGAAACTGGGTAGCCATCACGTTGTCGCGACAGATGGCGCTGCAGAATTCGATGCCGTAGTCGGTGGTCGCGGCGACCACGGCACTGTCCTCAGGCTGCACATAGTACGAGTGGACAAAGTAAACGAAACTGTCCTGCGCTACGCCCTTGAACAGCGGAATATCACGGTGTTGAATGCGGTTCCAGCCCATGTGAGGCACCTTGAGGGTTTCCCCGTCAAGCTGCATATCTTCGGCAAAGCGGGTCACCTTACCGGGGATGATCCCCAGCCCCTGATGACTGCCGAACTCCTCGCTTTCACCGAGCAACACCTGAAAACCAAGGCAGATGCCGAGAAACGGCCGCCCGGTGGCAATAAATTGGTGGATCGGTTCGATAAAACCGCCGTCGCGCAAATTGTCCATACAATCGCGGAACGCGCCGACGCCGGGCAACACCAGGCGTTCGGCTTTTTCCACCACACGCGGATCATCGGTCACCTGGGCGGAGTAGCCCACTTTTTCAAAGCCTTTCTGCACACTGCGCAGATTGCCCATGCCGTAATCGATAATTGTAATCATGCTATTCCAGTTTTCCTTTGGTCGACATGACGCCGCTGATACGCGGGTCGATCTGGGTCGCTTCATCAAGGGCGCGACCAAAGCCCTTAAAAATCGCTTCGATAATGTGATGCAGGTTGCTGCCGTACGCCAGGTTGATATGCAGGTTCACCCCGGCATGGTTACAGAACGCGACAAAAAACTCCTCCACCAGCTCGGTATCAAACTGA
Source organism: uncultured Desulfuromonas sp. (assembly GCF_963678835.1). Lineage (NCBI taxonomy): Bacteria > Pseudomonadati > Thermodesulfobacteriota > Desulfuromonadia > Desulfuromonadales > Desulfuromonadaceae > Desulfuromonas > uncultured Desulfuromonas sp. Next base: position 794,441 of record NZ_OY787469.1, on the reverse strand, counting down.
CCGACCTTGGCCTTGGCATATCGACGTTGAACACCAGATGTGGACGGCCGGAAAAATCGAGAATCACCGACGCCAGTGTTTCATGCATCGGCATGGTGAAACGGCCGTAACGGCGGATGCCTTTTTTGTCGCCCAACGCCTGTTTGAACGCCTCGCCGAGGCAGATGCCCATATCTTCCACCGTGTGATGGTCGTCAATCTCGACATCGCCCTGCGCCTCAATGGTCAGGTCAAAGAATCCATGGCCTTTAAGCAGGATCAGCATGTGGTCGAGAAACGGCACCGAGGTGCTGATTTCGCCCTGGCCGCTGCCGTCCAGATCGAGCTTCAGGTCAATGGTGGTTTCAGCCGTGCGGCGTTCAATGCAAGCAGTTCGTGACATAGACACTCCTGACAGCAAAAAGGTGGTGCAACAAAAATTACGCGTCGTCGTCCAGCCGGTGGCTGACCGAACGGGCATGGGCATCCAACCCTTCGAGTTGGGCGATCTGCACCGTCTGCGGGCCGAGGCGCTTCAATCCGGCCGGTGAACAGCAGATCAAGCTCGACTTTTTGACGAAATCATCCAGCGATAACGGCGAGAAGAACCGCGCCGTGCCACCGGTGGGCAGGGTGTGGTTCGGACCGGCCAGATAATCGCCGAGCGCTTCCGGGGTATGGTGGCCCATGAAAATCGCTCCGGCATGGCGCACCTTCGGCAACAGGTCGAAGGGGTTATCGACAGCCAGTTCCAAGTGCTCGGTGGCAATGCGGTTGCAGAACTCCAGCACCTGATCGAGATCGTCGGCGACAATGATGGCGCCGTACTCATCAATGGATGAGCGGGCAATGGCATTACGCGGCAACAGGGCCAGCTGTTTTTCCACCTCGGCGGCAACCTCTTTGGCCATGGTGTCGCAGCTGGTGACCAGCACGGCGGACGCCAGCTCATCGTGCTCGGCCTGCGACAGCAGGTCAGCGGCAATGTGGCGGGCACAGCCGCTGCCGTCGTTAACCACCAGAATCTCGCTGGGACCGGCGATCATGTCAATATCGACCTGACCAAACACCATCTTCTTGGCTGTGGCCACGTAGATGTTGCCGGGTCCGGTAATTTTATCCACCCGTGGAATGGTCTCGGTGCCGTAGGCCAATGCGGCCACGGCCTGCGCGCCGCCAACGCGGAAAATACGATCCACTCCGGCAATATGCGCAGCAGCCAATACATGGGGATTGGCCTCGCCATTGGGCATCGGCACCACCATGATCACTTCCGGCACACCGGCCACTTTGGCGGGGATGGCGTTCATCAGCACCGACGACGGATAAGCGGCCTTACCTCCGGGAACATAGATGCCGACCCGATCCAACGGGCAGATCATCTGGCCGAGCAAAATATCGCTCTCATCGGTGGACAGCCAGGTTTCCTGTTTCTGCCGACGGTGATAGACACCGATCCGTTCAGCTGCCAGTTTCAGGGCCTTGAGGTCATTTTCATTCACCTGAGCCATGGCCGTGGCAATCTCTTCGGCCGACACTTCCATACCTTGGGCACTCAGGTCGAGACGGTCGAAACGTTGGGTGTAGTCTTGCAACGCCGCATCACCGCGTTGCTGTACGTCATCAATAATCGCCCGCACCGTGGTATCAATATCCGCCGGGATCTCCTCGGCGCGATTTTCGATGTGGGCAAACGATTCGGCAAAATCAGGATCGTCAAAACGGAGCAGCTTGATCATGGGGCACCTGTCTATTGAGAAATTTTCGGTGTATCGGCAATGACCTTTTCCAGGCCATCAATAATCTGGCGAATCCGTTCGTGTTTGGTTTTCATACTGGCGCGATTAACAATCAACCGCGTCGTGATTTCGGCAATGGTTTCCACCTCGACCATACCGTTGTCGCGCAGCGTCGCGCCGGTGGACACCAGGTCGACAATCCGCTCCGACAAACCGACCAGCGGTGCCAGCTCAATGGAACCGTAGAGCTTGATCAGTTCCACCTGCACTCCTTTACCGGCAAAATAACGCTCGGTGACCTTGGGGTATTTGGTGGCAACACGGATGTTCGACCAGCTGGCCGGGTCATCCTGCTCACTCAGCGCCTTGGGTTCAGCCACCACCAGGCGGCAATAGCCGAAATTCAGATCGAGCGGCTCGTAGAGATCCTTATCCTGCTCAAGCAGGGTGTCCTTGCCAACCACACCAATATCGGCACAACCGTACTCAACATAGGTGGGTACGTCGGTGGCGCGAACCGCCATGAAACGCAGTTTATCCTGTTTATTTTCAAAAACCAGTTTGCGGTTTTTTTCTTTCATTTCCGGGCAGCTGATGCCGATCTTGGCGAACAGCTCCATGGAATCTTCCATGATGCGCCCCTTGGGCAGGGCAAAGGTGATGTAATCACTCATAGTGTCCTCTTTCGTGGCTTGACGTTATCGGTCAGGCGTCCTCCGCCACGCGGCGGATATCGGCACCTAAGGCCAGCAGTTTCTCTTCCAATCGTTCATAGCCGCGGTCCAGATGATAAATCCGCGACACTTCCGTGGTATTGTCCGCAGCCAGTCCGGCCAGCACCAGTGAGGCACTGGCACGCAGATCCGTGGCCATCACCGGCGCACCAAGCAATTGTTCGACCCCTTCAACCATGGCCTGCTTGCCGTCAATACGGATTTTCGAACCGAGCCGCTGCAATTCACACACGTGCATAAAACGGTTCTCAAACACGTTCTCGGCAATAACGCTGGTCCCTTTGGCCAGAGTCAGCATGGCCATAAACTGGGCCTGCATATCCGTCGGGAAACCGGGATGCGGCCGGGTCTTGATCTGCAATGGCTGGATCTCTTCCGGCCCGCGTACGCGAATGCCGTCATCACCGAGAATCACTTCGGCACCGGCTTCACGTAACTTGCTAATCACCGCATCAAGACAGTCGGCATCGGCGTTACTGAGCAGCACATCGCCACGTGTCATGGCCGCGGCAACCATAAAAGTTCCGGCCTCGATGCGATCCATCATCACCTGATGATCCATGGGCCGTAGGCTGTCCACCCCTTCAATGGTCACCGTGTCGGTGCCGGCCCCACGCACACAGCCACCCATGGCATTGAGCGCATTGGCCAGATCAACAATCTCCGGCTCGCAGGCGGCGTTTTCGAGCACGGTGACGCCTTCGGCAAGGGCTGCCGCCATCATCAAATTCTCAGTGCCGCCCACCGTCGGAGTATCAAAATAGATGGTCGCACCACGTAATTTTTCGGCCCGCGCCTCAACATAGCCGTGATCCAACGTAATTTCGGCACCCATGGCCTTAAGCCCTTTAAGATGCAGGTCGATGGGGCGGGCACCAATGGCACAACCGCCGGGCAGACTGACCCTCGCCTGGCCAAGCCGGGCGACCAGCGGACCGAGCACCAGCACCGAGGCACGCATGGTTTTAACCAGATCGTAGGGTGCTTCGACATTAACCACGCGATCGGCATTGACGCGCACCTGGCCATGTTCAAACACGGCCGTTGCACCAAGGGTTTCCAGCAGTTTCACAACCGTTTGGATGTCGCGCAGGTTGGGTACATTGCCGAGGCGGTGCTCACCGGGACACAACAGGGTCGCACACAACAACGGCAGCGCGGCGTTTTTCGCCCCGCTCACTTCAACGGTTCCCTGCAGACGGCGTCCGCCGTGGATGACAATCTTTTTCACGTTCGTTTATGACTCCTCATCCGTGCGAACAGGTGCCTGACCACCCACCACCCGGACAATTCCGTTGTAATCTTCACGCTGAAAGGTTTCCGACAAGCCGTGCCGAACCATCAACGCGGCCACATCATCAGCCTGTCCGGCCCCCACTTCCACCAGCAGCCAACCACCGGGGGTCAACAGGTTGAGTGCCTGTTCACACAGCAGCCGATAACAGTCCAGGCCGTCACTACCAGCCTGCAAAGCCACGGCAGGCTCATGGTCGCGCACTTCCGGCATCAATCCATCCATCTCATCCTCACGGATGTACGGCGGGTTGGACACCACCAGACGGTAGGGACCACCACTCAACGCGGCCATATCCTGCTGACGAAAGCAGACCCGGTCAGCCACGCCGTTACGTTCGGCATTGGCTTGCGCCTGGACCAGAGCTTCGGGCTGCAGGTCGACTGCTTCCACCTGCAGCTCCGGGCAACTGTGGGCCATGGCCACGGCAATCGCACCGCTGCCGGTTCCGACATCCAGCACAGGCTGTTGCGATATGGTGGTGTCTTCCAGCAGACGCAACGCCTCTTCAACCAAAATTTCGGTGTCGCCACGCGGGATCAACACGCCGGGTGCCACCTTGAACGGCAATGACCAGAATTCAGTGTGGCCAACAATGTACTGCAACGGCTCCCGCTTGGCGCGTCGGGCCACCAGTTGACGGATTTTGGTCAATTCTTCCGGCTGCAACGGCTGGTCGTAGCACAGGTACAGACCAACTCGATCTTTATTCAGAGCGTCACCAATAAGCAGCTCCGCATCCAGACGCGGCGAATCAATGCCTTTTTCCTTCAGGTACTCGGCCGTCCAACGCAGGACACTCAGCACCGTCCAGCGTTCGGTCACGCGCTCTCCTGTCCAGCCATCAGTTCCGCCTGGTAATGGGTGATTAACGCGTCAAACACTTCGTCGAGATCACCCTGCATGATGGCATCCAGCTTGTACAGGGTCAGACCGATACGGTGATCGGTGCACCGTCCCTGGGGAAAGTTGTAGGTACGAATCCGCTCACTGCGATCACCACTGCCGACCTGACTTTTACGATCCGCGGCCATCTCAGCGTGTTTTTCCGCTTCCATAGCGTCGAGAATCCGTGAGCGCAACACCTTCATGGCCCGCGCCTTGTTTTTGTGCTGGGACTTTTCGTCCTGACAGGCGACAACTACCCCGGTGGGGATATGGGTAATACGAACCGCCGACTCGGTCTTGTTGACGTGCTGACCTCCGGCACCGGAAGCGCGGTACAGGTCGATGCGCAGGTCGCTGGGATTGATCTCCAGATCCACCTCTTCGGCTTCAGGCAGCACCGCAACGGTACAGGCTGAGGTATGGATACGGCCCTGGGTTTCCGTTTCCGGAACCCGCTGCACGCGATGGGTGCCGCTCTCATATTTGAGTCGGGAATAAACGTTTTCGCCGCTGATCATGGCGATCACTTCCTTGAAACCGCCGACACCGGATTCTGAAGAACTCATGATCTCCACTTTCCAGCGGTGTTTTTCGGCATAGCGGCTGTAGGCACGAAACAGATCGCCGGCAAACAACGCCGCTTCGTCGCCACCGGTTCCGGCACGGATTTCAAGGATGATATTTTTGCCGTCGTTGGGATCTTTCGGCAACATGAGCAGGGTCAGCTTTTCGGCCAGCTGCTCACATTCCTCTTCCAGAGAGGGCAGCTCTTCGCGCGCCATCTCGCGCATATCGGGATCGTCATCGCGCATCAATTCACGATTGTCCTCGATCTCCTGCTGAATCTGGCGGTAACGGCGATACACCTCCACCGGCTCGGACAGCTCGGCGTGTTCACGCGTCAGTTCACGAAACTTATTCTGGTCGGAGAGAACGGTGGGATCGGACAATAGCCCTTCCACCTCCTGAAAGCGGTCGACCACTTCTTCGAGTTTGTCAAAAATAGCCACAAGCGTGTCTTTCTTATTGACAGATGGAACCGTGCGGTTCCTGTTTTATGATCAGTTCTGGCCGTATTCCTGCCGCACAGCATCCGCCTCACCACAGCACATGGCCCCTTCGGGACAGGCGCCGCGCAGACAACCGGGCCCGGCCTGGGCAAATAGTACCGGTGCCGCTTCTCGACACAGCAGCACCATTTTTTTGGCCATGGCGCGAATTTCCCACTGGGCACGACGACAGCAGCGTAAGGAAAAAAAGTGATGCAATTCGCGGGCATTCATGGTCATCACCAGCTTGGTCTGGGCGGCATTGGGCAGCACAAAACGGGCGTCTTCCGCCGGGACTCCGGCCTCGAGCATATCCTTGTACAGATGGTGCACTTGATCAAACAAGGCATGGTACCGTTGCTGCAATTCGGGATGGTTTGCCAGAGACGGCGGCTCTACCGCCGCAAACGGGGTGTCGTGTGCCACGTAACGCTGGCTCTGTTGCGAGTAGGATGCCACCCGGTGGCGCACCAACTGATGAGAACAGGCACGACTGAGCCCTTCGAGACCAAAACTGAAACTGACATGTTCCAGCACCGAGAAATGGCCCAACTTGAGAATCTTCTCAATCAGGCGCAATTGCTGGTCGCGACCGGCAGACAACAGGTCGTCGATACCGGCATCCGAGTAGCACAAACGTGCTGCAGCGGCGACGATTTTTTCCGGCTCGGGGGTATGGCTCAGCAGCTGAACTTCCATGGGCTCGGCCTTTAAGAACGGGAATTATTTAACGAGAAACAGCCGCAAGAGGAAAAACTCCCTTGCGGCTGATCCAAATGACGCGGGTTACAACGAAGCAAACAACTACTTCTTTGCATACCTTTTGCGGAAACGCTCGATACGACCAGCGGTATCCAGCAGCTTCTGAGTGCCGGTGTAAAACGGATGGCACGCAGAGCAGATTTCAGTGGTCAGCTCGCCGCCCTTGTCGTAGGTGGAGCGGGTCTGGAACGAGTTGCCGCAGTGACATTTGACAGTCACTTCTTCGTACTTGGGATGGATCCCTTCTTTCATGGTAGTTCTCCTTTTGAGTGCCTGGCGTTGTACAGGCGAGAATCTTAACCCCCTTCAAGGGGCAATAGGAACAAATACACGCTTTCACGTCCTGATGCAACCCTTTATTTTACAGATGCCTTCAAGGAAACTCTTTTAAGTTCACAGATCGACAGCTGAAACAGCTGGATTCATTGACGCTTCGGCATATAACCGCAATGGATCACTGGTTCATGGAATCAAGGAATTCTTGATTGTCCTTGGTCTCCACCAGTTTCTCGCGCAAGAACTCCATGCTGTCGACAACATTCATGGTGGTCAGCACCTTACGCAGCAGCCACATGCGCTGCAGCGTGGTCGTATCCTGCAGCAGCTCTTCACGACGGGTACCGGATTTATTGACGTCGATGGCCGGGAAGGTGCGCTTGTCAACCAGGCGACGATCCAGAACCAGCTCCATGTTACCGGTGCCTTTGAACTCTTCGAAAATAACCTCGTCCATCTTGCTGCCGGTATCGATCAGTGCCGTGGCAATGATGGTCAGGCTGCCGCCCTCTTCAACATTACGTGCCGCGCCAAAAAACCGCTTCGGCTTGTGCAAAGCGTTGGAGTCAACACCACCGGACAGGATCTTGCCGCTCGGCGGCACCACCGTATTGTAGGCACGTGCCAGACGAGTGATGGAATCGAGCAGAATAACCACATCACGTTTATGCTCAACCAGGCGCTTGGCTTTCTGAATCACCATCTCGGCCACCTGGACGTGGCGGGTTGCCGGTTCGTCAAAGGTGGAGGAAACCACTTCACCCTGCACCGACCGTTGCATGTCGGTAACTTCCTCAGGACGTTCATCAATCAACAAAACGATCAGATACGCTTCGGGATGGTTGGTGGTGATGGAGTTGGCCAGATTTTGCAACAGAACCGTTTTACCGGTGCGCGGTGGGGCGACGATCAGGCCACGTTGACCTTTACCGATGGGCGACACCAGATCAATGACGCGCATGGGAATATTGTCGCTGGTGGTCTCGAGCACCAGACGCTCCTGAGGATGCAACGGTGTCAGGTTGTCAAACAGCGTCTTCTTACGGGCAACCGCCGGATCTTCGAAATTAATCTCCGAAACCTTGAGCAGAGCAAAATAGCGCTCACCCTCTTTGGGCGGACGAATTTGCCCGGAGATCGTGTCGCCGGTGCGCAAACTGAAACGGCGGATCTGCGACGGGGAGACATAGATATCGTCCGGTCCCGGCAGGTAGTTGGCATCCGTGGCACGCAAGAAACCGAATCCATCGGGCAGGATCTCCAGAACCCCCTCCCCGAAAATCGCCCCTTTTTGGGCGGCTGTGGCGCTGAGAATGGAAAAGATCACATCCTGCTTGCGCATACCGGCGACCCCTTCGATCTTCAGATCGTTGGCAATCTCGGTCAGCTCGGTAATTTTCTTGGCCTTGAGGTCCTTCAGGTGCATGGAAGAACCGTCATTTTCGACGATTTTACGCGTGGTTCTGGTCTCGGTTTTTTTATTGTCTGTTTTTTTCATTAATTTGTGGCTGCTCGACAGCGAAAGGAAGACGTACCGTTGCTGCGACAACAGGCCTCTCGGTTTAGAGTGACAGGGACAAGTGGGGTAGTTCCATTGGGGGTATTCAGGAATTGAACTCTTTGTTGGTGTCAACTCGCCGCTGACACACACTGTCTTCTTGTCTACCTTCTTTCGTCGCTCTTGTCAATCGCTTAAATGTGTTAAGCACGCGTTTCGCCACCAAGAGTTGATTTTTTTAGCGTAAACACCTCCTCCCCCGCGAGCCTTTTGGCCATAGGAACACGGCGGGCTTCATGAAAAGACGCGAAAGAGAAACCCGGAAATATCCCCCCAAAACACATTGCCCCGCCAAGAGGCGCAGTTATATTCTAGCCCCCAGAACGGTGACGAACGATCTGCCCCTCAATCATGTACACCACATCTTCGGCAATATGCGCCGCCAGATCGGCAATGCGTTCCATATGGCGCGACACCGCCAGCCACAGCAGCAGCGCTTCAAGGTTATGACTGGACGCGACCAGCTCCTGCTTGACCAGACCGTAGGTCTGACGATGCAGCTCATCAATCTGATCATCATCGTCAATGACCTGCTGTGCCATGGCAGCATCCAGATTGACCAACGACGTAAGACTTTTGTCAAGCATGGCCAGAACGCGCTTGGCCATCAACGGAAAATCAAACGGCGCCTCCACCTTTTTCAGCTCAGCAAACGCCAGGGTGCGCTTGGCCACGTTGACAGCCACATCACCAATCCGCTCCAGATCGCTGTTGATCTTGATTACCGAGACGATAAAACGCAGATCCGTGGCCACCGGCTGATGAAGAGCCAGCACCTTCAGGCACTCTTCTTCCAGCTCCACCTCGTGATGATTGATGCGATTGTCAAGATTAATGACGCTGTCGGCCAGGGCATTGTCTCCCCGTTCGAGCGCCTGGACCGCCTTCTGAACACTCTCTTCGACCAGGGCGCTCTGCGCCAGGATCATCCGCTTTAACGTGTTAAGTTCTTCTTGCAAATGGATTGCCATCATCTAATAGGTCCTTCCCTGTCATCCATGGAATCGCCACCGGGCTTTGCGTTCCGGCCGACTGATCCGTTATTCGTCAAAACCGCCGATGGCCTGTTAACCGAACCGGCCGGTGATATAGTCTTCAGTCTGTTTGTTCTTCGGCTTCATGAACAGATCACCGGTCTTACCGTATTCCACGAGAACCCCTTCAAAAAAAAACGCCGTATAATCAGATACCCGTGCCGCCTGTTGCATGTTATGGGTGACAATAATAATCGTGTAGTCATCACGCAGCTCTTTGATCAGGTCCTCAACTCGGGCCGTCGATTTTGGATCCAGAGCCGAACAGGGTTCATCCATCAGAATCACTTCAGGATTCACGGCAATGGCCCGGGCAATACACAAACGCTGCATCTGTCCCCCGGACATGCCCAGAGCGGAATCCTGAAGACGATCTTTGACCTCGTCCCACAATGCGGCCCCCTTGAGGCTGCGCTCCACCGTTTCATCGAGGATCTTTTTATCGTTGATGCCGGCAATGCGCAGACCGTAGATGACGTTTTCATAGATCGATTTGGGAAATGGGTTTGATTTCTGAAACACCATGCCAACGCGGCGGCGCAACTCAATCACATCGAGATCGCCGGAATTGATCTCGGTGTCATCAATACGGATACTGCCCTCCATGCGTGAAATATCGACCAGATCGTTCATCCGGTTGATACAGCGCAAAAACGTCGACTTGCCGCAGCCGGATGGGCCGATCAGCGCCGTCACCTGGCGGCGCGGGAACACCATATTCAGGTCAAACAACGCCTGCGAGGTGCCGTAGAAAAAATCAAGATGCTCAACTTCAATGACAGGATCTGCCAGAGGATTGGGGGTCGTCATAGTTTTTTATTCTCCAGAATGTCCTTATTGCTCCACCGTCGGTGCCGCAACTCTAAAAGGTGCCGAAGGTATATTTTTTCTTCATGTGGTTGCGCAAGCGGATGGCGACACCACTCATTACGATAACGATCAAGACCAGCAACAGCGTGGTCACAAACACCATGGGCCGCGCCGCTTCGACATTCGGCGATTGAAAACCTATGTCGTAGATGTGAAAGCCCAGATGCATAAATTTACGTTCCAGATGAAAGTAGGGAAACTGCCCATCCAGAGGCAACGAGGGCGCCAGCTTGACCACACCGGTGATCATCAACGGCGCAACCTCACCGGCAGCACGGGCCATGGACAGAATCAGTCCGGTCATAATCCCCGGCGAGGCCATGGGCAACAAGATGCGGGTCAGGGTCTGAAAGCGCGTTGAACCAAGGGCCAGCGAGCCTTCACGAATCCCACCGGGAATCGCGCCCAGTGCCTCTTCCGTCGTCACGATAACAACCGGTACCGTCAGCAGCGCCAGAGTCAGACTGGCCCACAGCAACCCACCGGTGCCGAACGTCGGCGTCGGCAGACGTTCCGGAAAAAACAGTTGGTCAATGCCGCTGCCAATCCCATAGATAAAAAAGCCCAGGCCGAAGATGCCATAGACAATCGACGGAATCCCGGCCAGATTGTTCACGGCAATCCGCACCATGCGCACCATCAATCCTTCGCCGGCATATTCGCTCAGATAGATGGCGGCAATCACACCTAAAGGGAACGAAAACAGGCTCATGACAAAAATCAACAGCACCGTGCCGTAGATGGCTGGAAACAATCCACCCTCGGTGTTGGACTCGCGCGGTTCACCAACGAACAGCTCAACCAGCTTGTTAAAATAGATCCCCGCCCGCTGCAGCGTCGTTAAATCATTGGGCTGAAAGCTGCGGACAATTTCCGCCAGAGCGATGTGTGCCGGACGACCGTTAATATCGGTAAAGTTGGCATAATAATCCCGCAGCTTCTGTTTCTGCTTGCTCTGTTCGGTCATCCAATGGCCAAAGGATCCTTTAAGTTCAGAAACTTGCGCGGCGATGTCCACCCGTTTAGGGTCTTGTTTTTCTACCCCTTCATAGGCATAGAGCAGGTCGCGATTATTAAGCTTCTGGATCTCATAATTGATATCATTGATATGGCCATCAATCTCATCAAGCGTGTCCTGTAACGGCACGATCGCTTCTCGACCGGCTTCCAGCTGTTGCCACAAGGCCATCGAAGTATCGACACCAGGAGCGACAACCTCCGTGAGAATACCGTAAAAATTCCCGTACTCCTGTCGCTCAATGGTTGCGACGTGCTTGGGCTGATGGCGTTTGACAACGCCATCTTCGCGAATCCAGCGAAAATCCATGCCGTACAGGTCGCGGTTGCCCACTTTGATCTGAATGCGCCGCGAATCCTCTCCGGGAAGCGGTTCCTCTTTGAGAACTTCACCAAGAACCGACTGCCCGTTGGACAGATCGAATACGGTTAACCGCGCCGGCCAAAACGTCCCCAGCCCATTGGCAATCACCACCAGCACCAGGATAAACGCCATCAGCAACGTTGATGTCAGAGCGGCGGCCGTCAGCCAAACCTGGGGCTCACCGCGTGTAATAAACTGCTTCATGAGTGTCCTCAATTTTCTCCGTCAACCACGACGATAGCAACCTTAGAAACGTCCGTACTTACGCCGCAACCGGTGGCGAACCACCTCGGCGACCGTGTTGAGAACAAAGGTCAAAATAAACAACAATACGGCGGACAGGAACAACACCCGATACAGCGTGTCACCATGGGGCGCTTCGGGAATTTCAACCGCGATATTGGCCGATAAAGGTCGCATGCCGTTGAAGATACTCAAGTCCATAATCGGCGTATTCCCGGTCGCCATCAACACGATCATCGTTTCACCAACCGCACGCCCCAGACCGATCATCACCGCGGCAAAGATGCCGGGGCTGGCCGAAGGCAAAACCACGCGCCAGACCGTCTGCCAGCGACTGGCGCCCAGCGCCAACGAAGCCGCTTTAAGACTTTGCGGAACATTGGACAGAGCATCCTCCGTAATGGTGAAAATGATGGGGATCACGGCAAAACCAAGGGCAAACGAGATCACGATACTGTTGCGCGAGTCGTAACGCATGCCGGCTTCGCTGAACAGCCACAGCTTGAAGTTGCCGTCAAACAGCAGTTGCTCAAACCAGGGACCGAGCTGAACGGCAATGGCAACAGCCAACACCAGTAACGGCGCCATCACGATAAATTCATGGCCGCTCTCGACATATTTGGCCCACGGCCGGTCGCGCATCGGCTGCCACAGAATCAGCAACAGCAAAAAGACCAGCGGCACGATCAGCAGACTCAGCACAAAGCCGGGAAAGTGGGTTTCCAGCAGTGGAGCAAACCACAGCGCGGCAAGAAAACCGATGATGACCGAGGGTACCGCGGCCATGATTTCCACCGACGGCTTAATCAACTCGCGCAAACGTTTGCTGCCGAACTGACTCGTGTACACCGCACCAAGCAGTGCCAGGGGCACAGCAAAAATCATCGCATAGAACGTGCCCTTCAAGGTGCCATAGATCAATGGCGTCAGGCTCATTTTAGCTTCAAAGTCGTCACTGGCGGACGACGATTGCCACACCCATTCCGGCTTGGAATAACTCTCATACCACACCTTGCTGAACAGAGAACTGAAGCTGATCTCCGGGTGGGGATTATCAATCGACCACAATGCCACCTGGCCGTTGGGCTGTAAGGCAACCAGACCATCGCCCCGCTGCGAAATATCACACATCAGCACCGGATCATTGTCGACCAGCGTCAGCAGATGACGTTCGCTGGTTGAATAATCGAGATGCACCACGCCACCGCGGCCAAGACTGACCAGTGTGCGATTACGCAGCGACGGCACCAATGCGGCAACCGGCGTATCATGACGTGACAGGGTATGGATCAACTGCAGGCGCTTATGACCATCGCCCTCTTCGGTTGGTGTCGGAAACCACACCGTCACCAGCCCGCCATCGTCACCAACCGCCAAAGAAATTTGTCCCAGCATCAAGGCCAGCGAGGTGACCGCGCGGCGATCGCGAAACGCCTGCAATTTATCCAGCAGAAGCGGTTCACCGGGAGTGCTGAGATCCCAGCGCAACAGCGCACCATGCGAGGTTCCGGCATAGAGCATGCTACCATCGCCATTCAGAGTAATTGCAGTGACCGGATCGGGATGCACCCCTTCCAGAACGCTGACTTCACGACTGGACTGGACATTGCCGAACAGATCCTCCTCTTCAACCTGCTGAATGATTTCCAGATCGGAACTGCCGAGCTGGCGCACCAACGTGACACCATGGTCCGACTGACGAGCGACCAGCCGTTGAGCCGTCTGCTGGCCCGCCTCAAACCGCCCCAGTTGGTGCAAAGCCATGTGCATGACCCGTTTGCCATGTGCATCATAGTCAATGCTGAACGCCACCTGATCCATGGACAGATGGCCATCATTCCAACTGAGCGCATAGGTGCGCGTATCAATCCGTTCAACAGCCGTCACCCGCAATCCATCTTCAACGGACTCCGCCTGCAGACGTTTTAATATCAATCCGTTCTCAACATTGACGAAAGTGAACTGTCCCAGCTCATCCACCACATAGACAATTTCACGATATTCATCAACGCCGAGAGCAAAAATCTCTTTGTCCACTAACTCATCGGGCAATGCAAACCGTTTGCTCAACTCGGCCTGGGGCGCATAAAACAGCGGCAACGCCTCTTTACCGATCAGCAATAAAATCAGGATGACGCTGGCAATCACCAGAACACCCCCGGCACGAATCCCCAGAGCCGCAAGCGAGTCGTTTCGCTTGATCTTTCGCAGAACTTTTTTATCCATATAGCTTATTCACCCGACGTACGAGGTGTCTCACCCTGATAATTTCATCAGACAGATGCACCGCCCGACAAGATGCCGGGCGGTGCCATGATCCAGCGGTAACTGTCATCCGGCATGGCCGGCAGTCAATCGTTAGTTTTTAACCTTGACCAACTCCTTGGCAGCAACCGGAGCCGGCAGCGGCAGGTAACCGTCTTTAACAACAATCTGCTGACCTTCTTTGGACAGGACAAAGGTAATGAACTCAGAGATCAACTTGGGCAGAGGCTCATTGGGCTTCTTAACCACGTTGAGGTAAAGCATACGACCAAGAGGGTATTTGCCGTTGAGAACATTCTCGTAAGTCGGCTCGTAAGCGGTGTCACCGTCTTTTTTCGCCAGAGCGATCGCCTTAACACCGGAGGTCTTGTAGCCAATGCCGGAGTAACCGATACCACCGAGGTCTTCAGTGACGGACAGAACAACAGAAGCGGAACCCGGCTGCTCTTTAACGGTGTCTTTATAGTCGCCTTTGAACAGGGCGTGTTTCTTGAAGTAACCGTAGGTACCGGACGCAGAGTTGCGACCGTAGATGCTGATAGGCAGGTTGGCGAACTTACCGCCCTGGCCCAAATCACCCCAGACGATGGCGTCGCGAGGAGCACCGCCCTTGCGGTTTTTGGAGAAGATGGCATCGATTTGTTGCAGAGACAGTGCGTTAACCGGGTTATCCTTGTTGACGAAAACACCCAGAGAGTCAAGAGCAACACCAATGGTGGTCGGCTTGAAGCCATAACGCTTTTCAAACTTCTCAACTTCACTGCTCTTCATTTTGCGCGACATGGGACCGATCTGCGCAGCACCCTCGATCAATGCCGGAGGAGCGGTACTGGAACCCTTGCCTTCGATCTGAATGTTGACATTGGGGTACTTGGCGCGAAACGCCTCAGCCCAGAATGTCATCAGATTGTTGAGCGTATCGGAACCGACACTGCTCAGGTTGCCGCCGACACCTTGTACCGTGACGTAGTCCGACAGGTTCACATCGACCTTGGGTGCAGAGGCTTGACCTGGAGCCGCTGTCATCAGCATTGCTGCGACAACGGTGGCTGTTGCGGCGACCCGCTTAACAACACTTCGTACTGCCATTGTTTTCATCCTGTTTCTCCTTGAAGTTGCGTCATCTTTAATCTCAAACCAACTGAAATTTTCAGTGGTTTGCACCGATTTCAATCGCGGTTTAAAACTTTGCTAAAGGTGACGCTACAATGTTAGGACAGGGTTAGGCTTATATAAGAAGGGCGCTAAGTTCTGTTGAGGGCGGGGTTAGAAAAACAGGGGAAACCAACGAATGGCGCTAGTTTAAGCAATTTTGTAGTAAACTCGGGACTGTCCCAAGCCCTTTCTGGGGCTGTCCCAGATGTTTATGGGCCATGGAACAGTGGCGGTTTGCACCGCAAAAGCCTGGGACAGCCCCCGTGCGGGGACAATCCCGGTTTTGCTGCCATTTCCCCTTAAACTAGCGCCATTCGGGAAACCAACAGCTTTTCCGGAAATGAGCGATTATGGGGCGGCACGAGTACTTGAACGCAGTCAATTTTGTCATCGGAGTGACTTCCTGTAGGAGCCAATTTATTCGCGAATTGTTCTGGGCATTGATCCTTTTCATGACGGGAATTCGCGGCTGAAGCCGCTCCTACAACAGACAATTTCAATGATGATGACGTACTAACAAGCCGTTGAAAAGCCCCTGGATGGGACGTTTTCAACACCCTGCTCGTACGTGAACACCGTCAATTTTGTCATCGGAGTGACTCCCTGTAGGAGCGAATTCATTCGCGAATTGTTCTGGTTCATTGATCCTTTTCATGATGGGAATTCTCGGCTGAAGCCGCTCCGACAACAGACAATTTCAATGATGATGACGTACTAACAAGCCGTTGAAAAGCCCCTGGATGGGACGTTTTCAACACCCTGCTCGTACGTGAACACCGTCAATTTTGTCATCGGAGCGACTCCCTGTAGGAGCGAATTTATTCGCGAATTGTTCTGGGCATTGATCCTTTTCATGATGAGAATTCGCGGCTGAAGCCGCTCCGACAACAGACAATTTCAATGATGCTGACGTACCAGCAAGCCGTTGAAAAGCCCCTGGATGGGACGTTTTCAACACCCTGCTCGTACGTGAACACCGTCAATTTTGTCATCGGAGCGACTCCCTGCAGGAGCGAATTTATTCGCGAATTGTTCTGGACATTGATCCTTTTCATGATGGGAATTCGCGGCTGAAGCCGCTCCGACAACAGACAATTTCAATTATGCGGGAATACTAGAGTCCTTTGCAGCACATCCCGGCTGCTCGGGATCAAAACGGCTGCCCCATTCGTACATCTGATCAAGGATCGGCACCACGCTGCAACCGAGTTCGGTCAGCGAATATTCCACCCGCGGCGGCACCTCGGGATACACCTGGCGAAACACCAGCCCGTCGCGTTCAAGATCGCGCAGTTGCTGGGTCAACATCTTCTGGGTAATGCGCGGCAAAAGCCGCTGTAACTGGCTGAAACGGAGAGTTTTCTGCTTGAGATGCCAGAGGATCAAACTTTTCCACTTGCCGCCGATGACATCGAGAGTTACCTCCACCGGGCAACGGTATACATTTTTTTCTTCGCTTCTATCTTCACTAACCATCGAGTATCTCACAATAGTATCTTTTAGGTGACTACCAAACTTCAGAGTAGGTACTTGCCAACAGGATCTTTCCTTTCTACACTTCTTACACAAAAAAGAAAACCCCAGAGTTTTTGGCACAGGCCGCCGCCAAAAAGGGCGCCGCCCCTGCACCCCTATTTAAAGGAGACAATAATGACAACCTTTCGCGCTTTACAGGTAACCACGCCACAACCCAAACAATTTGTCCGCCAGGTGGTGGAGCGTTCCATCGATGATCTGCCCGCTGGTGAACTCCTGGTTCAGGTCGCGTATTCGTCACTGAATTTCAAGGATGCCCTGTCGGCCACGGGCAACCCCGGCGTGACTCGCAATTTTCCCCATACGCCGGGTATCGATGCCGCCGGAACTGTCGTTGAATGCAGTGACGGTCGCTTCGCCGCCGGCGATGAAGTGATTGTCACCAGCTACGATCTGGGCATGGAAACCGACGGTGGCTTTGCCGAAATGATTCGCGTTCCCAGTAGCTGGGCGGTGAAATTACCGTCGGACATGAGCTTGAAACAGAGCATGATGTTCGGCACAGCCGGACTGACGGCCGGGCTGAGCGTGCAAGAACTTGTTGAAGCCGGTGTCACCCCGGATCAAGGGGAGATTCTCGTCACCGGCGCAACCGGTGGTGTCGGCAGCCTCGCCGTGGCCATCCTCGCCAAAGCCGGATTCCAGGTCACGGCCGCCACCGGCAAAGCGTCGGAACACGCCTACCTCAAAGAGTTGGGCGCCACATCTGTTATCAGCCGCGATGAGGTCACCGAAAACAGTACCCGGCCCATGCTCAAACCACGCTGGGCCGGAGTGATCGATTGTGTCGGCGGAGAGATGCTGGCCGCCGCCATCAAGGCCACCCGTTACGACGGCGTCGTCACTTGCTGCGGCCTGGTTGGCTCCCCCGACCTGCCGATCAACGTGTTCCCCTTTATTCTGCGCGGTGTACGCCTCATCGGCATCGATTCCGCCGAATGCCCCATGCCGCGTCGCCAGACCGTGTGGAACAAGCTGGCTAGCGAATGGAGTCTGCCTCAACTTGAGACCATGAATGATGAAATCGGGCTGGAAGGATTGGAAGAGGCGATTTCAGCCATGCTGGCCGGATCATTGAAGCGCCGTCAGATTATCAAACCCTGATCAGCATCAACCAAACGTGTTACCGGGGCGGCTAACTGGCGTTAGCCGCCCCAACGCGCACGCCACATCATGACAACTTCTTCATTGAGATTCCCCCTAATGAATACTGCCGTCTGATTCATTGAGAGTGTATCCTCTTTTGCCCCCCCTAAGACGGACGCCCATGAGCAAACCAACCACCCCAACATCGGCGAATCCCGCAGGCCTACCCGTTACCCTGCAGGGTCGCCTGGAACGCACCCATCTGATCACCCGCGTTCGCTGGCAACTGATCAGCGCCATTGTCCTGTTCTGTCTGGTGGCCGAAATCATGCTGGTCTGGTCGCAATCGACGTTTGACCTGTCAATCCTGCAATACGCTCTGCTGCTCGGCACTCTATCGACTCTCAATCTGTACAATCTGATCTACCACTACTATTACCTGACCATCGCCCGTTTCGCGTTTATTGATCATCTGCATATCCTGCTGGATATTTGTGTTGTCACCGTACTGATCCACTTCACCGGCGGCGGCAACAGTTGGTTGTGGCCTCTATATCTGGTGACGACGCTTGAGGCAGCCTTTCTGCTTGAAAACCGTCGTGACGTTCTCGGCATCGGTGCGCTGAACAGCCTGTTATACGCCTGGGCACTGATCGCCG
The DNA here is from genome assembly GCF_963678835.1 of uncultured Desulfuromonas sp. Lineage (NCBI taxonomy): Bacteria > Pseudomonadati > Thermodesulfobacteriota > Desulfuromonadia > Desulfuromonadales > Desulfuromonadaceae > Desulfuromonas > uncultured Desulfuromonas sp. The sequence continues at coordinate 775,933 of NZ_OY787469.1, read as the reverse complement.
GCCATTACAAGCTGCTGCCCTACATCGATCCGCCGCTGGATGGAATCTCGACCCAATCAGAGACGTTTCTGTTGCTGCTGTGGTTGTGGGTCACCCTGCTCAATACAGCCATCGCCTTTATCTGCACCTTTCTCACCCATGCCCTGCGCCGCAAAACAGCCGAAGCATCTACGCTGGCCCAGCGGCTGGAGAATTTTCTCAACCATGCCAACGATCTGATTATTCAATTTCGACCCGACGGCACCATTGATTACGCCAATCAGACGTCACGCTCTATTCTCAACATCGATCCGGACAGCAACGTCATCAACATCAGCAGCCTGATCGACCCAACGGATCGTCCCAGCTGGCAACGTCAGGTTCTCTTGTTGGAAAACGGCACCCCCTTTCCGGCCACGGAACTGCTTATGCGCACGAATAGCGACCAGCAGGCGATCATTGTCGACAGTAATGTCACCCCGTTGGAAGAAAACGATGGCCAGTGTACCTTGTGGGGTCTCTTTCGCGACATCACCGCCCGCCGCCAGGCCGAAGCGCGCCTTGATCAACTGACCAACTTTGATCAGCTCACCGGACTGGCTCACCGTTCGAATTTTATGGAGCGCGCTGAACAAGTGACCCTGATGGCCAAGCGAGAACGGAAAAACACCGCTTTTCTGATCATCAATATTGACCGTTTTAAACTGATCAACGATGCCCTGGGCAGCGCCATTGGCGACGAGGTGCTCAAAGCCGTCAGCCAGCGTCTGCTCCACCAGGTCCGTGAAGTCGACGTGGTCGGCCGGCTCAATGGCGATGAATTCGTCATCATGCTGGTTAACGTCGAAAGTGCCGACATCGTTCACAACCTGGCGGTTAAAATCACCCAGGCACTCACGCCGGTGATCGTTGTCAACGGTCATGAACTGTTTTTGACCACCAGTACCGGCATTGCACTCTATCCTCAGGATGGCGACACCCCGGAAGAACTGCTGAAACAAGCCGAAATCGCCCTGTTGTCGGTCAAATCAACCGGCCGTAACAGCATCCAGTTTTTTACCAACCAGATCGACCTCAATCAGAACAAACGACTGCATCTGCTCAACGGGCTCCACCTGGCGCTTCAACAACAGCAATTTGTGCTGCATTATCAACCCAAGGTCAATATCCACACCGGACAAATCACGTCGGTGGAAGCCCTGATCCGCTGGAACCACCCGGAAATGGGCTGGGTGATGCCGAAAGAATTTATCCCGCTGGCTGAAGAATCGGGGCTGATCGGTATCATCGGCCGCTGGGTCCTTGAGGAGGCCTGCCGCCAATGCCTGATCTGGCAACAGCAGGGGCTACCGCCCATTCGCATGGCTGTCAACTTCTCCGGCCACCAGCTCCAGCAGGAAAGTCAGCTGCAAAGCATCACTGACGTGCTTAAAAAAACCGGACTTGCCGCCCAATGGCTGGAAATTGAAATTACCGAGACGGTGATCATGCAGAACCCTGAAGCAACCATTAACATCCTTCAGGCCATCCAGAAACTCGGCGTACATATCGCCATCGACGACTTCGGCACCGGCTATTCATCCCTGGCCTACCTGAAACGGTTTCCGGTCAATACGTTGAAAATCGACCGAACCTTTGTACGCGATATCGAACAGAGCGACACCGATGCCGCGATTGTCGGCGCGATCCTTAAAATGGGAGCCGCTCTGAAGCTCAACATTGTTGCCGAAGGGGTTGAAACCCATGGTCAGCGCAAGTTTCTTAAACAGCATAACTGTCATGAAATTCAGGGATTTCTCTATAGTCCGGCGGTGCCGCCGGAGCGGATTGTGGAAATGGTACGCCAAGATGAGACCGGGACAGGATAACAAAAATTCGGAACTGCTGAACGGGAAGGCTTGGCTGCAAAATAACCCACGACTGCAGGGCGGGCACCGTCCCGCCCGTTTGATCGGTGCCACACCAGAGATAGAGCACGACTTAAGATTGTTATCAACGTTTTACGCCAAAGCTGATACGTTGCACGATTCGCCGACCTAAAGGGCGGCGAGCCGAATCTGTGACGCATGACGGAAACAGACGCATTGTCGGTTAATCTGAGGGCCAGGAGGTGTTCAGCCGGTTTTTGCATCCTTTTGAGCGGCCAGTCAAAAGGATGTCGGCTGCCGGGACGAATCCCGGCGACCTTGACTTTGATCTTGAGCTTCAGTGGTTCGTCATTTGAAACGAATCGCACCAACGAACTTCATCCGTTCGCAATGGTGGTACCCACATGACGCGGGCTTCCGCGCCCGCCCGTCGGCCCCCTTTTGCGTCGACAAAAGGGGAGCAAAATCGACTCCCGTCATTGCACCCTATCGGGTTCCCTCTCTCCATTCTCTTACATCGCAATGTCGGCAAAACTCGCTACCGCTCAAACAGGTTGCCGACAACCATTGCGCTGACGTTCATTGCGTTCGGTGCTGCTGAACGGGAGGGCTTGGCTGCTCAATAACAAACCAAGGCAAGGGTGGGCTCCGTCCCACCCGTTTAACCGGTGCCACACCAAAGATAGAGCGCGATTGAAGATTGTTATCAACATTTTACTCCAATGGTGATGATATGCACGATTCGCCGACCTAAAGGGCGGCGAGCTGAATCTGTGACGCATAACGGAAACAGACACATTGTCGGTTGATCTGAGGGCCAGGAGGTGTTCAGCCGGTTTTTGCATCCTTTTGAGCGGCCAGTCAAAAGGATGTCGGCTGCCGGGACGAATCCCGGCGACCTTGACTTTGATCTTGAGCTTCAGTGGTTCGTCATTTGAAACGAATCGCACCAACGAACTTCATCCGTTCGCAATGGTGGTACCCACATGACGCGGGCTTCCGCGCCCGCCCGTCGGCCCCCTTTTGCGTCGACAAAAGGGGAGCAAAATCGACTCCCGTCATTGCACCCTATCGGGTTCCCTCTCTCCATTCTCTTACATCGCAATGTCGGCAAAACTCGCTACCGCTCAAACAGGTTGCCGACAACCATTGCGCTGACGTTCATTGCGTTCGGTGCTGCTGAACGGGAGGGCTTGGCTGCTCAATAACAAACCAAGGCAAGGGTGGGCTCCGTCCCACCCGTTTAACCGGTGCCACACCAAAGATAGAGCGCGATTGAAGATTGTTATCAACGTTTTACGCCAAAGCTGATGAGTTGCAAGATTCGCCGACCTAAAGGGCGGCGAGCCGAATCTGTGAAGCATTACGGAAACAGACGCATTGTCGGTTAATCTGAGGTTCAGGAGATGTTCAAGCTGGTTTTTACAATCCTTTTGAGCGGCCAGTCAAAAGGATGTCGGCTGCCGGGACGAGACCCGGCGACCTTGACTTTGACCTTAACCTTCAGTGGTTCGTCATCCGAAACGAATCGCACCGGCGAACTTCATCCGTACGCAATGGTGGTACCCACGTGACGCGGGCTTCCGCGCCCGCACGTCGGGCCACTTTTGCGTCGACAAAAGTGGCGCAAAATCGACTCCCAAGGGGCTGTCATCAATCAGCCTTCACGGTGTTGTTGCGGATCTTTTTCACGTCAGCCGCGTTATCGGTCGTCGCCATAGACCAACTATAGCTCCTCCCTCTGCCTTGCTGACGCAAAAAATCTCACGCAACACCTCTCGTTCATCTGATCAATAACAACCCCATTGCGCCCTTACGGGTTCCCTCTCTGTGTTCACTAACACCGTGATGTCGGCAAAACTCGCCCAGTCGGCATCAGTCCTCAAACATGTTGCCGACAACCATAACGGTGACCGTTCCCTTCGTTCGGCGCTGCTGAACGGGAGAGCTGGGCTGCTGAATAACACACGACTGCAGGGCGGGCACCGTCCCGCCCGTTTGATCGGTGCCACACCAGAGATAGAGCACGACTGAAGATTGTTATCAACGTTTTACGCCAGTGCTGATGAGTTGCACGATTCGTCGACCTAAAGGGCGGCGAGCCGAATCTGTGACGCATCACGGAAACAGACTCAGTGTCGGTGGGTTCAGGTTCAGGAGAAGTTCAGCCGGTTTTTGCATACTTTTGAGCGGCCAGTCAAAAGTATGTCGGCTGCCGGGACGAAACCCGGCGACCTTGACTTTGATCTTGGGCTTCAGTGGTTCGTAATCCGAAACTGACCGCTCTGGCAAACTTCATCCATTCGCGATGGTAGTACCCACGTGACGCGGGCTTCCGCGCCCGCACGTCGGGGCACTTTTGCGTCGACAAAAGTACCGCAAAATCGACTCCCGTCATTGCACCCTTCGGGTTCCCTCTCTCCATTCTCTTACATCGCAATGTCGGCAAAACTCGCTACCGCTCAAACAGGTTGCCGACAACCATCGCGCTGACGTTCATTGCGTTCGGTGCTGCTGAACGGGAGGGCTTGGCTGCTCAATAACAAACCAAGGCAAGGGTGGGCACCGCCCCGCCCGTTTGATCGGGGCCACACCAGAGACAGAGCGCGACTTAGGATTGTTATCACGGTTTTACGCCAAAGGAGATGAGTCGCACGATTCGCCGACCTAAAGGGCGACGAGCCGAATCTGTGAAGCATGACGGAAACAGACGCATTGTCGGTTAATCCAGGTTCAGGAGGTGTTCAAGCCGGTTTTTGCACCCTTTTGAGCGGCCAGTCAAAAGGATGTCGGCCGCCGGGACGAAACCCGGCGACCTTGACTTTGACTTATGATCTTCAGTAGTTCGCAATTCAGAACGAATCGCGCGGATATTCATTGCATTCGGTGCTGCTGAACGGAAGAGCGTAGCTGCTATCCCCGAAGGCCAGCGTTCAACAAATCAGCGCAGGCGAATCTCCCGCTCATCAAGCTCAATCAGCTGCTCTTTATACAACATGCCAACCGCCCGCTTGAACGCCTTCTTACTCAATCCCAACATCTGCTCAATTTCTTCGGGAGCGCTCTTGTCGGTCAGCGGCAAACGACCTTCTGCCTGCAAGGCCTGGAACACCACCTGACGCGCCTCATCCATACCGGCTCGGCCCACCTTGCGCAGGGTAATGTCGATCAAATTATCATCACGCACCCGCATGACATAAGCCTTGCCCTGCTCACCACGCTTGAGTTCAGCAGGCAGCTCATCCTTATAAATCAGACCGGCGTAGCGGTTATTAACAATGACCTTGGCCCCCAGCTCGGTCAACTGCCAGATCAGCACGTCCACCTCTTCACCTGGGTTGAAAGGGATCTCGTCCACTTCAAGAAAGCGCTCGATGCGGGTACTGCCGATCAGCCGCCCACTGTTATCGATGCCGACATGGACAATATAATCGCGGCCGGCCTTCAACCGCTCCGGTTGCTCGGCAAATGGCACCAGCAACTCCTTGTCGAGGCCCCAATCAACGAATGCTCCGAACTTATTGGCCTGGCTGACACGCATCAGAGCAAACTGATTGGCCTCGGCCAAAGGCTTCTTAAAGGTTGCCACCAATTGATCCTGACGGCCGTTATAAACAAACACCGTCATCTCATCACCCACCTGGGTGGCGATGGGACACTCTTTTTTCGGCAGCAACACGGGCTGCTCTTCCAGGAGCAATGTTGCTCCACGATCATCACGCGACATTACCACCAGTGTATGCCAACAACCTATTGGAATCATGACAGCCTTTCCGAAGACTACGCAATATAAGAACAGACGTATTCCACGGAACCGTCCATCACTTCGATTTCAAAATATGATTTGGCCGGCACATCAAACCACGTTCCGGCCTCAAAACCGATCCAGCCATCCTGATCGGCAACTTTCACTTTGCACTGACCGGCAATAATTTCCATTTTTTCCGCAGCATTGGTTTCAAATCGATAGAGACCGGGAAACACCACACCGAGGGTCTTTTTCTCGCCATTGGCCAGCGTCAGACTGTGGCTGACCACTTGACCGTCAAAGTAGAGATTTGCTTTACAAGCCACTGTGGCTGCTGAAAATTCTTGCGGGGATTGATACGTCATCTCATTCTCCAAACAATCAGATTATTTTTCCATGGGTAAGCGCGCCTGACGCCAGGCGGCCATGTGTCCCTTGACAAAGGCAACGGGTCGCACGCCGATCAGCAAAAATAAGCCTCGCGCCAACACCGCCCGCGGACCGTGCTCGCAATAGATTACGATACCGTCCAACTCCTTTGGCAGCTTTGAGCGACTGAACGGCACCGACCAGAGAGGAATATGGATGGCTCCGGGAACATGCCCGGACTGATATTCAAACGAACTGCGCACATCCACAACCACGGGACGGTTCTTTTTCTTCAATTGCTGATTCAGCGATTTCGGCGCCACATTCTCGCCACAGGCGGCTATCGCCAACAGTAAAATTGCCGCCCCACCAAACAGGGGCTGACGCCAATTCATCGACAATTCCATACTCTCTCCTTGTCTGTAAAACATGCCGCGCAGCATAGCACGGCGCACGACAAAACAATAGAGGGCAACAGCATTGCAAAATGGCCGTTCGTGCGGCAAGCTGGGGATAGGGTTATTTTATAAACAGGAGGGGAAAATGGAACTGTTTGAACAACTGGCCGCAGCCATTCGGCATGAAAACGAACAGGGCGAACTGCCCGACTATCTGGTTGCCCCCTTGCAACAGGTGGCTAACCAGGCGGAACGCTATCAACAGCAAACGGACCTCGTGCGCCGCCTTATCGAGCAATTGAGTGAACTTGATCCTTACAGCGACTGCGGTTGTTTTGGAGAAGGCTATACCGTCTCCGACCTGATCACAACGCTGAACAAACTCGGCATTACGGTTGAAGGGGGCTCGCCGTCCAGTTGTTCAGTGTCTTAACACGAATTTCTCACTGACGCTGATCACAACCAGTAAGGCGTCTCGCTCTCTTCCACGGACTGCTCGGTCTGCCAGACATCCTGGATGACACTGACCATGGAACGGATGCGATCCTGGCCGGAATTTTTACTCAGCCACGCCAACCCCAACGGCAGGGTCAACCAACCCGGTTCCCAGATTTTCACCCGACCGCGCTGCACCAGCGGCATGGCCTCATCTTCACGCATCATGGCCACGCCCTGACCATCGGCCACCAGTTCGCGCACGATCTGCTCATCCACCGTGGTCACCACCTGGCGCGGCAATAGCTGTCGCTCAATACGCTCCATCAGCATGGTGTAAAACGGACAATCGTTACCGACCCAGATCCACGGCAATGCTGCCACCTGCGTCCAATCCAGACTGTCGACATCCTCGGTCAGACGCGTCGGAATCACCACGCACACCCGCACTTCGGCCAGCACTTGATGAACAATATCGCGCTCCCGCATGCGGCCGTAATGAAAACCAACATCGATCTGCCCTTCGCGCAACATGCGCGCCGTGTTTACGGTTTGACTGGTCTGGAACACCGGCCGCACCTCGCCGTGCAACTGGCTAAGTCGCCGGGAAATCGAGGCAATGCGCAAAAAGGATGGACTGGCATTCAATCCCAGCGTCACCACTTCACCGCCGCCCTGATGCAAAGCATGGGCCTGTTCGCGCAACTGACGCACCGAACTGAGCACCTGGTTGGCCTCATCGAGCAACTGCTCCCCCTGCAAGGTCAGGCGCATACCACGCGCCCCCCGCTTGAACAGGACAACGCCGAGATCTTCCTCCAGACCTTTGAGCTGGCTGGACAATGCCGACTGACTGAGGTTGAGGGTTTCTGCTGCGCGGGTCAGATTCTTGGTCTGGGCAATCACGGCAAACGACTGTAACTGATAAAGTTCCATCCTGCTATCCACCTCAAGCGTTCGATTTTTTCGAACGCTTCCTGCTAAACAATCAATTTGTTGAAATAGAAATAAATCTGTAGAAATAACCAGTTACGAAAAAACCGCCTATTTCTAAACATATGGGAAATTCGATCAACCTAATCACAAAGGAGTATTTGCCATGCTAGGACTCGAAGGGACACTTGTTCCCCTGGGCATGATCCTCACCCTGCTCAGCACGGTACTGTGCATTATTTACGGCCTGCTCAATTGGAACAAAGGCTACATAACCGACGAAGAGCTCTCCCAGGAACAACAGTGGAACGAGGAAGAAAAACACGTCGAGGAACAACTTTAACTCACTGCAATAACAGGAACATCCTACATGAGCATCCCATTACTGACCACCGTTGTCGTCGTTTATCTGACCATTATTGCCATTTTATCGCTTCAGGCGTGGAAGAAAACCAATAACACCGCCGACTACCTGGTCGCCGGTCGTCAGATCCACCCCTTTGTCATGGCGTTATCCTACGGTGCAACCTTCGTCAGCACCTCGGCCATCATCGGCTTTGGCGGCGCGGCAGCCGTTTTCGGCATGAGCCTGCAGTGGCTGACCTTTCTTACCGTGTTTGTCGGCGTCTTTATCGCCTTTGTTTTTTTCGGTCGTCGCACCCGGGTGATGGGGTTGAACCTCAACGCCCACACCTTTCCGGAATTTCTTGGCCGCCGTTTTGAGTCAACCCGCCTGCAGGGTGCGACCGGCCTGTTGATTTTCATGGCCATGCCGCTTTACGCCAGCGTGGTTCTCATGGGTGGCGCCAAGTTCATCGCCCAGATTCTGGCCATCAATTACAACGTGGCTCTGTTCTTCCTGACCATCTTCGTCGCCGTCTATGTCATCATGGGTGGACTCAAGGCGGTCATGTACTCCGATGCTTTTCAGGGCAGCATGATGTTTATCGGCATGGTGTCTCTGCTTGTCGCCACCTATCACAAACTCGGTGGCTTCATCACCGCCCACCAGCGCCTGACCGACATGCAGGAGATCGCCATCAAGATCTTCGGTGCCAAAGGCCACACCGGCTGGACCAGCTTTCCCGAATTCGGCAGCGAATACTGGCTGATTGTCGTCACCACCATTGTTCTCGGGGTCGGCATCGGCGTCCTTGCCCAGCCTCAGTTGATCGTGCGGTTCATGACGGTGAAAAGCAATCGTGAACTCAACCGCGCCGTGCTGATCGGCGGCATCTTTGTCCTCATTGTCGTTGGCGTCTCTTTTGCCATCGGCGCACTGGCCAACGTGTTTTTCTTCTACGAAAATCCGGACACCGCCGGGCAGATTGCCCTGATCGCCGCGGGCAAGAATGTTGCCGAGATCATCCCGTTGTACATCAGTGCATCCATGCCGCAATGGTTCACCGCTGTGTTCATGATCACCCTGCTCTCTGCAGCCATGAGCACCCTGAGTTCCCAGTTTCACGCCATGGGCACAGCCCTTGGCCGAGATATTTACGAAAAAGCTCTGGGTCGCAGCGGTAATAGCGTCATCCTGACCAAGGTGGGCATTTTATTCGCCATCCTTATCAGCTACTTTCTCGCCTGGGCTCTGCCGACATTTTTTGAGGGGGGAACGGCCATCATTGCGCGGGGAACAGCGATCTTCTTCGGCATCTGCGCGGCGGCGTTTCTGCCGATGTATTTCGGGGCGCTTTATTTCCGCAACATGAGCCGCCTGAGCGCCTGGGCATGTTTTTTTACCGGCACAACCATCAGCCTGTTCTGGCTGTTTTTTGTCCACGCTAAGGAGTCCAAACCCCTGATGGTGTGCAACGCCCTGTTCGGCGTTGACTCTCTGGGAGCCGGGACCCTGTGGGCCGTTGTTGACCCACTGGTGATTGCCTTACCCGCTTCTGCCCTGGTGACAATCCTGTTCAACCTTAAACGAAACAAGAGCTATTCAAAACAGCATATTGAGCGCTGTTTCCACAACATGAAATAAGCGAAGCCCCATCCGGGGCTTCGCATCGATCTGACGACGGTCCAACCACAGAGGGGTCCTCTCTCTGTGGTTGGTGCGCTCTTCCCACGATTGAGCAGATTATTCGCGTCCCACCAGCAGGATACCAACCAGCACGCCCATAGCGTCGGACGGATGGCTGCTGTCACGGGTGACCTTTTTAATCGGCCAACCGATTTTGTCACACAACGCAAACACATTGACGCCCAGAGCCGACAACGACAACCGCGACCATTGAGGAAAACGACACACGCCACCCGGCTCCAGCGCCTGACAGGCGTCACTGCTGGCACAAAACAACCGCTTGCATGAGCCTGCGGCGAGTCCGGCCGCTTTGAAACCGCGCATGCGCCCCCACTTTTCCAGTTGCGCCGCCACGACATGAATCTGCCGCGCCACCTCGTGGTATTCCTGGCTTTGCAGATCAACCACCGGCAGGTCGCGCTTGAACACCACCGCCCACTCATAACCAGCCAGCAATTTCGGCACATCAACAATGGCACCACGGTGTGGTGGACACAGGGCGGATTCACCGTAAGCACCACACTCCAGACAATAATCCGTCAGTGTCGGATCAATGGGTAATTCCAGCACACCAACACAACGGGCATCATCCATTCCCAACGCACGGGCTTTATCGGCAAATTGGCGTAGCGGACTTTCTTCCATGGCGATCTCCTGTTATCTCCTTACGCGTTGCGACATCATATAACGGGGTAATCTTACTGCAAACATCCTGAATTCGCGAATAAAAACCACTTCACCCCTCTTGCAATCCCGGCAACAATTCGCGAAACACCTGCAAGGCCTTACTCGGTTTTTCATGGCGTCGCCAGACAAAGCGGGTCGTCATCATGCTGACCGGCTGCGGCAACTGATGCAGGGCACAGTTCGGCATCAGGTGAGGCCGCTCAACCACGGATCGGGGCAACAAGCTGATCCCCATCCCGGCCGCCACGCAGGCAAGAATCCCTTCGATGGAACCCAGTTCGACACTGTGGTACCCCAAACGGCCGTTCTGTCGCAACCAGTTTTCCAGCCGCGCCCGATAAGAACAGCCGGAACGAAACACCAGAATTTTCTGACTCTCCATGGTGAAGGGGTCAATGTCCAACGGTGCCACCAGCACCAGCTCCTCTTCAAAGACTTCGCACGATTCGACGGCCTGCGGGTCAACTTCACCGGCGATAAATGCGCCGTCCACCTGATAATCAAGCAGCTTTTTCAACGAGTCCGCCGAAGGCGCCGAGACCAGATTGAGGGCAACCTGAGGATAACGGCGATGATAATCGGCCAGCAAGCTCGGCAGACGCACTGCTGCCGTCGTTTCCATGGAGCTGATGGCCAATGGTCCTTGCGGCACGGCGTTCTCGCTCAGGGCATCGTGTGCTTCGCCGGTCAATTGAATGATCCGCTGCGCATAATCGCACAATATCAGCCCCGAAGCGGTGAGACACACCCCTTTGCTTTTGCGATGAAACAGAGGACGACCGAGGCGCTCTTCGAGTTGTTTAATCCGTGTCGTTACATTGGACTGCACGTAGTTCAACTCTTCGGCAGCGCGGGAGATACTCCCCTGCCGAGCCACAGCCAGAAAGATTTTCAGTTCGCTGATCTCCATGTGATATCACTTTTACTAATGGTTTATATCTTCACCTTTCACTTGATATGATATTTTCAGCACCGTAGAATGTCAAACATGGAGAATCAGCCCAACAACCAGACAGCCTTGGCCGTCTTGCTCGGCGGCATGCTCGGCATGGTGGTGGCCATGGGCATTGCCCGCTTTGCCTACACCCCGATTCTGCCGTTGATGCAACGCGACCTCGACATCAGCAACAGCTTGGCCGGCGGTCTGGCGGCTATCAACTATGCAGGCTATCTCGGCGGTTCAATGCTGTGCATGCTGGTACCACGCCTGTTGAACAATCGGGCCCTTATGGCCACAGCGCTGTTCATCAGCATTACCACCACCCTGGGCATGGGTCTGACCACGTCGGAAATCGCCTGGAGTGCCATGCGTTTTGCCAGCGGATTGACCAGCGCCATCCTGTTTATCGTCATTACTGCAGAAGTTGCCGAAACCCTGATCCGTTGTGGTCACAGCCAATGGCTCGGCGCACTTTACAGCGGTATCGGCGTTGGCATTGCTCTGAGCGGACTGCTGGTGCCGTGGCTTGACCGGATTAACGGCTGGTCCGGCACCTGGCTCGGCATGGGCGGACTTGCCCTGGGCATGGCCCTGCTGGGTCTGGCAGTGGGTCGCAGACATATTGAGGTCCGCCCATCGACACAACCCGTCGCAGCCTCCCAAAAGCATAAACATTCGCTGTGGCGATTGGCCGTTGCCTATTTTCTTGAAGGGTTTGGTTACATTGTTACGGCCACCTTTATCGTCGCCATTATCACCGACACACCGGGCCTGGCCGGATTTGCTCCGTATAGCTGGGTTGCCGTGGGAGTGGCTGCGATCCCATCGACCTTGATCTGGCCGCTCCTGGCGCGGCGCATCGGCTACCAAAAAGCCCTGCTGTCAGCCTACGCTTTACAGGCCGTGGGCATTGTGTTCAGCATCAACGCCACCACGATTGGCGAGGTGTTATTCGCAGCGGTCAGCTTCGGTGCCACCTTTCTCGGCATCGTCGCCTTGACTCTGGCCGAAGGCAATCGCCGCTGGCCGACGGATACACGGCGCGCCGCCGCCATTCTGACCACAGCGTTCAGCCTCGGCCAGATGTTCGGTCCAGCCGTTGCCGGAGTGATTGCCGACACCCATGCCGGCTTTTTTCTGCCGCTGGGTATTGCTGCAGGCTGTATTGTCTGTGGTGGCGTCATCATTATTTTTGACCACTTCTCGCCAGCACCCATTGTTAATTGAGTCAAGGAGGACACACATGCCTTACGTCCATTTTCGTATCACCAACGAAGGAGCCACCAAAGAACAGAAAGCCGCGCTGATCAAAGGAGCCACCCAACTGCTGGTTGATGTGCTCGGCAAAAATCCGGCCACCACGGTTGTCACCATTGAAGAAGTGGATACCGACAACTGGGGTATCGGCGGCGAAACGGTCACAGTGCTGCGCCAGGGGAAATAGCCTCCATTGAGGGTAAGGACGTATGGGGCTTACTCAATCAGAAGAATAAGAACGGCCCATAAAAAGCTCAGAGTTTTTTCCAGGCCTCACCTGCATGGTTAACTTCTGGCCTCTGGCTGCCACGACATCGTTGACACGCAACAAATCATTCGAAACAGTTGCCGCTGACGGATGGCTTCCTTATACTGTCCTCATTTGCCACCCCGACCGGAGGACCACCCATGGAGCAACTCCATACCTGGCTGCAACAGGAGTATTTTGGTATTTCTCTGCAACGCTACGCCCTGGCTATGGGCATTGTGTTGCTGTGCCTGATTTTCAAGCGTTTGTTCAGTCGCCTTTTAACCCGCGTCATTTCACCACTGGTGGATCGCACCGAGAACACCTTTGATGATCTGCTGCTGCAGAGTTTGCGACGCCCCCTGGAATTTCTCGTTTTCATCGCCGGGCTGTTTATCGCCCTGCAGGTGTTGCAACTGCCCAGCGAACCAACCGATTTAAAGCAGTTCGGCCACGCTTTGATCAAGACACTGTTCACGTTCAATATCGGCTGGATTCTGTTCAATGCCGTCGACATTCTCGAATGCACCATTGCCAAGTGGGCGCATCATACCGGCTCACCGCTCGACGATCACCTGCTGCCATTTATCCGCAAATCGGCGCGGCTGTTTATTTTCGTGCTGGCAGGCGTGTTGATTATCCAGAACCTCGGTTATTCCATCTCCGGGTTGCTTGCGTCACTCGGCCTCGGTGGTCTCGCCGTCGCTCTGGCGGCCAAAGACACCCTGTCGAACATTTTCGGCTCAATCATGATTCTGCTCGACCGCCCGTTCCGGGTTGGCGACTGGATTCAGACCGATAACCTTGAAGGCGTGGTGGAAGAGATCGGCTTCCGTTCCACAAAAATCCGCACCTTTGCCAAGACCCTGATCACCGTGCCCAACAACATCATCGCCAACACCTCGCTCAACAACTACAGCCGCATGCCCAAACGGCGCATCAAGATGAGTGTCGGCGTCACCTACGACAGCACACCGCAACAGATGCGCGACGCCGTGGCCGCCATCCGCACCATGCTGAAAAACCATCCGGCCATCCAGCAGGATTTTATGCTGGTCAACTTTACCGATTTTGGTGCGTCGTCTCTGGATATCCTGATCTACTGCTTCACCACGACCACGGTGTGGGGCGATTACCTTGAAGCCCGCGAAGACGTGTGCCTGAAAATCATGGAAATTCTCGAAGGCCTCAACATGGAGATCGCCTTTCCCAGCCGCAGCATTTACATCCACGACAACAGCGACAGCCTGATCGACCCGGATCGGTTGGCGTCCACCGAGGAGAGCGCCTGACATGAAACACGAACAGCTCAAAGGGCAACTGATCAAGACGCTGGTTGATTTTTTCGACACCGATTACCGCCGCATCACCCACGCCATTGAAGTGCTTAAACAGGCCGAACTGCTGGTCGGCCACTATGACCATGTCGATGAAGAACTGCTGCTGGCCAGTGCCGTGCTCCACGATGTCGGCATCAAACCCTCCGAGGCAGAACTCGGCTACAACGACGGCAAAACCCAGGAACAATACGGCCCGGCCGTGGCCACGGAGCTGCTAGAGAAAATCGGCTTTGATCCAGACAAAACGAAAAAAGTCGCCGAGATCGTCGGCAACCACCACTCCAAATCACGCTACGACTATGTTGAGCTGGAAATCCTCAAGCTCGCCGACCAGATCGTTAACAAACTCGACAACATCAGATAGAACGTATGGAGCCCAACATCGTGTGGACCGCGCTCATCGAACACGCCCAACAAAAACACCGCTTCCTCGACCAACTGTGCAGCCTGTGCAGCGGTGAATTCACCGGCAAAGGCGGCACCGTCCACTGCAAACGCAGCTGCGCGGGCTGCTGCTCTCTAAACGTACGCTGTACCCTCACCGAGGCTGTAGCCCTGGCCCCACACCTGAACGACAACCAGATTGAAGCGCTCCACCTTCACGCCGAAAAACTCAAACAGATCGACCGCGACAGTCGTGACCTGAAAAGTTTCCTCAAAGCCAGCCGCGACCAGGTCGGCCCCTGCCCACTGCTCGACGCGGACGGCGCCTGCTCGGTCTATGAACACCGCCCCCTGGCCTGCCGCGCCCTGCTCTCCACCATGGCCCCCCACTATTGCACACTGGATTTCTCCACACTCAACAGTACAGAGAAACAAGCCTTCATGGCCCAGCTCGATCAGGAGTCCGTCAACTTCCCCACTCACTATCTCGCCATGCCGCAACAGATAGCCCAGGCCGCGGAGATGGAATGTCTGGAAAAGATGAAAGAGGCGTTTGGTGTGGCCGTGACAGGGAATCTGCCTTATTTGCTGGACCTGGAACTGACGTTAAAGGTGAGTGAAAAGCTGGCTGAAGGCAGGGGGCTACAAAATTTTATCGACCCCATCTGCAAAAACGATTCTTTTCTGATTTCATTCACGTAAGGCGGGCGATGCCCAAGTTGCGGTAGAAGGATTGGTGTTATCTGTCGTTCAGCTTCTACATCATCGCCCGAATATACAATTTTTTTAGAACCATGGAATCCTTTCAAACCGTTCGCTATCTTTGCGAATATATCTTTTTAATTATGCGCAGTCTTTTTCATTTTGATTATGCTGCATTCTGAGAATTGATTTTTATGCCTCCCTTTACCAAACCAATAAGCATCGCTGATCTTTGGTACTCAAAAGATGACAAGGATTGGCAAGACGCATTGAAACGCTACTGGCAGTTTGTCCAACCTTGCAATCTCAAGCTCGAACAATCCCTTGATGGTCTTGACTTGGCGATAGTTCGCAGCCTTAGCCCCCAAGGATGGTATGAGTTCCTTCACGATGAGTATTTCCGCTGGAAATACACGGCACCTAACCGTTATGTCACAACCACAAAACAACTTAAAACATACCGGCGTGACGGCGAAATTGAGGAGTTAGACAGTATTCGACTTAAATTGCTTTCGTTGAACGGTAACAACATAAGGGATGGTTTAAAAACAGCTAAAACCATTCGCGGTTTGGGGACAGCTGGAGCATCGGGTTTACTTTCGCTCATGTATCCAGACAACTTCGCGACAGTCGATCAATTTGTTGTTAAAGCGCTTCGATCCATTCCCGACCTTCCAGAGGCCGATGCTTTAAAAAAAATGAATCCAGAAAACTTAACTGTCAAGGACGGTGTGCAACTGACTCTAATTCTCTCTCAAAAGGCAAAAGACAATAACCGAAAATTTGGTACATCGTTTTGGACACCACGAAAAATTGATATGATTCTCTGGACCTTTGGACGAGACTCTGAAACTAGAAATAGCGGCATCCGCCCTTCTCTCAGGATGTTGTGCTGCAATAGAAGATTCCCCACAAATGCGACGAGTAACATCATAACCGGCAGCTCCAGAAAAAGGAGTCCATCGATGCCGTTACCAACAACGATTCACGGCCTTCTCATCGACCTCGACGGCGTCCTTTATGTTGGTGAAACACCGGTGCCCGGCGCTCAGCAGGTGTTGAAGCGATTGGATGATGAGAACATTCCTCGGCGCTACCTGACCAATACAACAACACGTACCGCCGCGTCCGTCGTTCAAAAACTAAGACGCATGGGATTTAGCGTCCACGAAGAGGAAGTTTTCAGCCCGATCTCAGCCACGGTGCAGTTTCTTAACAGACAGGGGCGTCCAACGATCAATCCGGTGGTTCGCGACAGTGTCCTGCCGGCGTTTGCCGATTTCCCCAGAAACAATGAACGGCCGGATTACGTGATTATCGGCGACATCGGCGCTGCGTGGAGCTACCCCCTTATCAACACCATCTTTTCACAGCTTCATGCCGGAGCCGAGCTGATCGCTATGCACAAAAACAAGTTTTTCCAGGGAGAAGAAGGGCTTCAGGTCGACATCGGCGCGTTTGTAGCCGGGTTGGAATACGTTAGTGGTAAACAGGCAAAGGTGATTGGCAAACCAAGCCGCGACTTTTTTGAACTGGCCCTGCAATCTCTGCAGTTATCCGCATCGAATGTTGCCATGATTGGTGACGACATCGAAACCGATATCGGCGGAGGAAAAGCCGTCGGACTGCATGGCATTTTGGTAAAAACCGGCAAATATCGTCAAGGTTGCGAGGAAGGTGCCACGTATCCCGACGCATGGACTCGTTCAGTGATCTGTTCGAAATTCTCAGGCTGTAGCTGCGCCTCAAAGAGCTAAAAGTCGCCATCTCGTAACAGCAATAGCAGGGGCGTCCGCATCGCTGACTGCCACCCGAATAGCTCCTTTCATCGTCGCCTCCCCCTTGAGCAGTCAAAATGCTTTTACATTTCTGCCTCCTGCACAGCAGTTCAATTGAATGGCCTTAACAAAGATTAGAATCATAGCCAAAAGTTAACAATATCCCTATATTAAGAATCAACAATTCTTATCAGAGCCACAACGGATGTTGCCCCGAAACGCACGGTAACAACAAGAGAAAAATTATGGTAAAGACCAGATCCATCGTTTTGCTGGTAGCGGTTGGCGCGATTGCCGTTGCCCTGCTTTGCTGCGTTCCCGACAGCGCACTGGCGCGTGCCGGAGGCGGTGGCGGTAAAGGTGGCGGCAGCTGGCTCAGTGTTCTTTTATGGCCCGTCATTTTGATCTATTCGGCCATTTTGGCGCGAAAAGTCCGCAAAAAGAACCAGGAGAGCCAAGCGCTTCTCGAAAAGCTGGCCTCCCACGATGCCGCGTGGCAGATCGACGCCATCAAGGCGCGCATTGAAGAGGCTTTTTTCAAAATTCAGCATGCGTGGATGGAACGCAATCAGGATCTGGCCAAGGCGTATATGAGTGAGCGTCTTTATCGGAAACATAAGACGCAAACGGATCAGATGATTCGCGACAACAGAAAAAACGTCCTTGAAAACATCAATCTGGAAACGGCACGGATTGTTGAGGTGGCCGACTTCACGGATGACTCAAAAGACCATATCTGGGTGTATCTTGAAGGAACGATGATCGATTACACCGTCAATGCCCAGACCAATGAACACATCTCGGGCGACATGGTGCGCGATGAACGGTTTAAAGAACTGTGGAAATTTATCAAAGATGCACAAGGCTGTTGGGTGCTGGATGAAATTGACCAATCTGCTGAAATCAGCGATCTGGGCGGCATGCGTTCTTTCAGTGAAGAGCTCCCTGGCTCCGAATAACGTCAGCGTGTCGAAACCATCACCGGGTGCGGCAAGAGCCCAACGGCAGCGACAAAAACGACACAGGTAATTTTCAGTCACGGGGCTGTTCACCACGCCCCACTTAACGGCTATTCACTATTATGTATTTGAAACTTTCCGGAGAGGATCATGCCTAAAACACCCCTGACCTGCCCCCATTGCGGCTACTCACGAGAAATGCCGACAGCCAAACTGCCTCAGCGACCAACGACAGTGAACTGCCCACGATGCCAAAAAAAGTTTCCGTACACACCAACCAAGCCCCACTCACCGGAGAAACGACCGACACCGGTGGTAGAAACGCCACCGCTAACGCTCTCGTCAGCCCGAAATCAGACAAACACCGGAACATCATCAGCGCCCACAAACGCCGACAAAACATCGCGAACAAACCTTTATATCGTCACTCTTTTTATCCTTATTGCCTGCCTGATCGGCGGTCGATTCTGGTTTGAAAAACAGGCAAGCTCAATACCCTATCCGTATTGGCTGTCGGCATCCGAAAAAGGGCTTGCTGTCCTCTACGGTAAAGAGATCTATGTGGTTGGCCACGAAGGCTATGTTGAACAACACTACCAATTACCTGAAGACTGCAAACCCTGCCAGCTTGTATGGCACGATGATGAGCTGTGGGTTTCGGACTGGGAAAACGACCGCATTCTTAAATTTTCTCCAGAGGGCATGACCTCCCTTGCCCTGCAAGATGCTTTAATTGAAGCGCATTTGAATGTCGCTGCCGATACAAAAAACGACAGGCTTTTCATTTCTGACAGCGAAGCGAGCCGTATTCTGATCTATGACAGTGATGGTACATACCGTGATGGGTTTGGCCAGAAGGGCCATGAACCGGGAGAATTCTTCCATCCTAAAGATATTGTCTTTGACGGTGAAGACCAACTCATCGTCGGCAACACGCTTCGCCCTGGAATCGATGTCTTCACAACAGAGGGACAATTTGTTAAAACAATCACAGAACCCAAAGCAAAGTTTGGCTACATCTTCCTGACAGACTTTGCCATAGACGACGACAACCTGGTCACTCTCGAATGCGACCTGTTGGTCAATTACTGCGTCATTGCCTCTTACGATCTGAATGGAGAACTCCTCGCGACGCAGCCGCAGACCCCAGGGGCTGAAGCTGCCGGAGATGTTGCGGTTTGGGAAGACACCGCTTACGTCACAAACTGCTCAGAACGCCGCGTTGTTACCTATCAAGCGGCAACCCTTGAGCCGTTAGGCTCTTTCAGTTCAGAACTTGATGATATCGGCGACAACTTCAGCAAAGAGTTCTCGAACTATAAGACCCTGTCCAAGATGTCCCTCATTTTTGCGCTGACTTGTCTGATATTCATTTTTATCCTCTACAAACGATCAAAGGCACAGCAATAGAGCTATAGCCCTAAAGCACGTCCTTTGCACGGATTTCACAGAACAGGGCAAACACTGCGCATGATCATCACCGGCAACAGCGGTAGCGGTAAACCCTGGCTGGCCAAAAAAGAAAATTTGTAGCTCGTTGAAGGGGGCTTCGGAGAGCTGGCTGAGAAATTTATGGACCGTGCGCAGTGCTTTGTCTAGCTTGACATTGATTGGCCACTATGCAGAGACAGACTATTGCAACGGGGCTGCGAATCAAGCAGCCATATAGACCGGCAGCAATCACAAGAGGACCTTCGCGAACTTATCGAGTGGGCGTCATACTATGACCAAAGAGAAAATGCCCGCTCCTACGCCGGACACAAAAAACTGATGGAACAATTCAAGGGCAAAAAAATCCACCCTTGTTCGGAAGCGGATGCCGTGCGGCTGGTTGAACAATCGCACAGCATCTGCAAAGTCAACCAATAGCAGACAGGAGAGCACCATGAAATGTCCCAGCTGCGGCTATGAACGAAAGCCCAATGATCTCTGCCCGGACTGGCAGTGCCCGGCCTGTCAAAAAGCGTACAATAAATCCTCTCAGCAGAATTCTTATGCGACCGCCCAGATTCACCCTGACCGCAGATCGGCACCTCAATCGTCGACGTTTTCAAAAATCATAAAGCATTGTCTAGTTGTCGTTCTTATCGGCGGCATCGCTTTTGGCGGGTACACTATTCTGGTAAACATGGCACCAGCCCATAACCTGAGCTATCTTTTCAAAGACAAACAAAAGCTCTTAGCGATTAAAAGAGCCAACTTGCACGCGTATGAAGATGTGTTGGAAAAGATCGACGCAGAACTGGCGTATGCTGAAGAACATGTCGGCATTTGCCCGATCACCGGGCAGCCTAACACGTTTACAGTGACCCAGGATCCTCGCCCTGAACTTCGTGACAAGATTGACATGTTAAGAGAAGAGATCCGCCTATTGGAGGACAACTCCTAGAGGACTTCAAAACCAGTTAGTACTCTTACGGAGCCACCTCCCACAACAACGCCAGTTCCTCAATGTGAATGTCGCCACGGCGTGGAGTAATGGCAAACGGCTCCACCGTGACACTGTCGGGCGCAAAGCGCTCACACAGGTCATCAATCTCGTCTTCGAGCTGATCGGCCAAAGCGGCGATCTCCCCATCAATGCGCGCAAGTTCTTCCTGAGCTCGCCTCGCATCCTGTTTTTCCTGCAGGTTAAACATAACACACGCTTAGCCGGACATGGGTCCATCCTGATATGATGCGTCGTCAGCCCCTCTGTCCCGTTCCCCACGGCAGTCCTTTGAGCAGATAGCCCTTCCTGGCGCAAACACCCCTGTCGCAGATCTTTTTGAAAATGGAATTCACAACCAGAGCGTGATCCCCATCACAGACATCTTTACTGACCTCACTTAGTGTTTGCCTGCATAAATATCGGCGCGCTAGAACACGAAACCTTGTGCCATTGCGTGAATTCTTTGGGTTGCCGCATTCGGCGTGCAGTCCTTTTGTATTTCTGCACTGAGGGGAAAAAGAAATGGAAAAGAAAATTGGCCTGCTATTGGTGGCCTGTCTGGCCTGGCCATTGTCGACTCTGGCGGCACCGGCTTCTGATATCGCCCTGACAGGGGACATTGTCGTGACCGCGACCCTGTCCGAAAAGTCCGTTGAGGACGCTCCCGGCACGATTGAGGTGGTGAGTGCCGAGGAAATTGCCGAGCTGGGCGCGGTGACCGTGAGCGAAGCGCTGCAGTGGAGCACCGGGCTGGTGGTTTCAAATGAAACCGGTCGCGCTCAGGTGCCGGGAATTCGCGGCACCGGCAGCAAACATACGCTGGTGTTGATTGATGGTCGCCGCTGGAGTGCCGGGTACAAAGATTTTATCGATATCAACCAACTGCCGGTGACACTCATTGAACGGATTGAAATCGTCCGCGGGCCGGGATCGGCTCTGTACGGCAGCGACGCTCTGGGCGGCGTGATCAATATCATCACCCGCAATCCTACGGAGTCTGCTTTGCTCGAAGTGGACGCCCGCTACGGAAACGACACCTACGGGCAATCCGATCGCTATCGTGGCGCAGCGGTTGTCGGCGGCGGGATTGGCAAAATCCGCACGATTTTTTCGGCGCAGGTTGAAAACAAAAACCCTTTTGAAATCGATGGCGAACTGCCCGAGGACGGCGACGATATCCAACTGGCGTCCAGTGCCGGACGCGTCGCCTATGACCTGGCTCCCGGTCATGAACTGATCGCCGGGTTTGAGTACATCCACATGGACCAGGAAGGGGATCGCTATTACCGTAAGGCTGAACGCGTGAGGGAAAGCGAAGAGGAGCGCCTGAATACCTTCCTTACCTACCAGGGGGATTTCGACAATGGAAGTCGTTTGCGGGTGGGGGCCTACCGCTCCGACCATGACAACGACATTGTCATGAAGAACCCGGATGCGCCGGTCAGCGACGAAGAAGATGCGGAACATTGCCTGCAGCAGGTTGAAGCCCACTATTCTCTGGCGGTAGCGTCCCATTATCTGACCATGGGGGCGGAATACCGCCAAGAAGAGCGCGAGGATGCGTCCGGCAGTGATGAAGATTTACACAACACCAGTGTGTTTTTGCAGGATGAACTGCAGATCGCCCGACCGCTGTATCTGGTAGTGGGAGCACGCTTTGACGAACACTCCGAGTTTGGCTCTCAAATCAGCCCGCGCCTGTCTCTGGTCTACCACCTCAATCCGAGTTGGCAGATCAAGGCATCGTACAGTCAAGGTTTTCGCGCGCCCTCGCTGTCGGAGTTATTTATCACGTCCTATCGCCAACAGGGCAAGCAGGTCTATCAACCCAATGCTGATCTCGATGCGGAAAGCTCCGAGAGCTATGAGCTGGGCCTGCAGGGAAGCTATGGACGCTTCAGGGGCGGCGTCACCGCGTTTTACAACGAAATTGACGATCTGATCGAAGCGGTGTTCAGTCATTCAACCGGCAGCGGCCCAAGCAAAGTCGCCTATTACACCCACCAGAATATCACCGAAGCGCGCATGCAGGGAATCGAAGTCGAAGGCCATCTTCAACTGCCTTACGCACTGAGCCTCAGTGCTCATGTGACCTATCTCGATACGGAGAACAAAGAGACCAAGGACGATCTCGAAGGACAGCCCGACTACCAGGGCATGGCGAAGCTGGCCTGGCATCCGCAAGACAGCGGTTTCACCGCCAACATTCGCATGCGCTATATCGGCGATAAGGAATTTGCCGATGATGACAGCGATGCTGTGACTCTGTGGTACCTTTACGCTGGGCAGAAGCTTACGGAGCAATTGGAGCTGTATGTGGGCGTTGATAATCTCTTTAATCGCTTGAGCGATTCAGACAGCCTCAACCTGATTGATCCGGCTTTTTATTACGGTGGATTACGCTGGACGTTTTAGGATCTGAACTGAACTCGGGACCGTCCCCGGACACCGTGGAGACGGTCCCGAGTCTGTGACCATTCCTGCCTTACAACACATCTACGCCGCTTCTCCGTCAACGGGCGGCTTCTGCCGTCGGCCTCGGGAGAAAGACACCGCATCGGTGGGGCAGGATTCCAGGCAGTTGCCACAGGAAAAGCAATCGGGAATGACCCGTTTATCCTGATCAAGAATAGCCTTCATAACCGTGCTCGGGCAGGCTTTTTCACAAGACCGGCAGTCGATGCACGTGTCATAGTCTACTTTGATCTTGAACACACTGAGCTTTTCAAACAGCCAGCCGGTCAGGCCAAACGGACAGAACAGATGACACCACGGCCGGTAGACAAACAGGCTGGCCAGGAGGATACCCACCACGAAGCCCCACCCCCATAGCGACAATTTCAGCGGTTTGAAGATCTTGAACGGATCAATCTCATGGCTGATATCGTAGGCCCAGACAAAAGCCACCCAGGTCAGGGCAACCAGGAACAGAATGCGAACGGTGTTGCTGACGACAAAGGGGATCTTAAATTGCGGCAGCCGCCCCGGCCCCGAATCGTTGCCGTTGCGATTGAGACGAAAGATAAAATCCTGCAAGGTGCCGAGCTGGCAGCCCCACGAGCAGATGAACTTGTTGGCCAGCACAACGGTTAAGGTAAAAACACCAAACGCCACCAGCCGTGGCTTGAACACCACGCCTTTGGTGCCATAAAGGACAATGGCATCTTTGACGGTCCCCATGGGGCTGGGATCGGCTCCGAGCACCACACCAAAAAGAATAAAACTGCAGGCGTAAAGGATGACGCGGGTTTTGCGGGTGATCTTCTTTCGCCGCAACAAGACAAAGCTTATCAGTAGAAAAATAAACCACAGGGCAAATTTCAGTGGGATTTTAAACCAGTTTTTGCTCGCGTTCTCCTCGCTCAGTGCCCGCTTTTGATTGACCTGTGTGATGATCTGGTCCAACGACAACCCGAAGTCACGAATAGGTTGTTCAAGCTGCTCTTTGGAGTCCAGGGAGAAAACGTCCTTCAATAATGGCCGTGGTAAATGATTGCTCTCGGCAAATTGGCCAACGGTCATTTGGGCCGTGATCGTCAGGGGAACATCTTGGCTCATCCCTTCCTCTTTTTCCCCCCAGAGCTGTACGGACAGAATTGAGAAGACCGCGACAAGCGCGAGCGTTACGACACCGGCAATCAAGGTTTTCATAATTTCGACCAACTCCAAGAGGGTGTTCTGAAACAAAGGACTCAAGAGGTATGGCAAGTCCGTTCAAAGAGGAACTCATCTTACCTCGTTCAGTGGAGAAGTTCCAGCTTACACCATGGAGTTTGAAGTCGTTGGTCTTCGACGTTCATCATACCGTTTGGGGCTTTGCCCTCAAAATCCGGTAACTGGAATATTCCGCTTCAAAAATTAGCAATTTGCTCAACAACGTCCTTCAGGTCAGATGCCGCCGAGATTGAAATACAACGCGGCCTCTCTGCAGCGTCTAACGGTTCAGCCGCATCAATCTGAACATTCAGCACATCTTCACCGGCTTCGGAAACGGCTGTGCCCTGCTTGGTGCGTTGGCGGATACGGCGGCGCAGCTCAGCCTCGGGCACTCTGAAATCAAGCACTGTCCACAAAGCCCGGTGACGCTTTGCCAGTTGACAAAATCGTTCGCGATCCTGCTGTTTGAGAAAGGTGGCATCGACAATGGTTGTCAGCCCCGCGCTCAGCAGCGTGTCAGCCAACTCAAACAAGTGGGTGTAGGTTTTGCGGCTGGCGTCTGCAGAATAGATACCGCCACGAATCGGCGAGCGGCTCTGTTCATCCATGGCCAGACCAAACAACCGTTTGCGCTCATGATCTGAATGCAGGCAAAGCGCGCCAAGTTGCGGAGCCAGCTCATTGACAAAGGTGCTTTTACCCGAGCCTGACAGGCCGTGGGTGATGATCAGTTGTGCTTGCCGTGGTTGGGTATAGCCTTCGGCAA
The DNA here is from genome assembly GCF_963678835.1 of uncultured Desulfuromonas sp. NCBI lineage: Bacteria > Pseudomonadati > Thermodesulfobacteriota > Desulfuromonadia > Desulfuromonadales > Desulfuromonadaceae > Desulfuromonas > uncultured Desulfuromonas sp. The sequence continues at coordinate 751,026 of NZ_OY787469.1, read as the reverse complement.
GGTTGAGATAACTACGCACCAGCGCCATGTCAGCCGCACGTTCCACATCGGTCAACCCCGACTGGGCCAGACGCAGGCACGCCACTTTGGCGCGCACCAACGCTCGGTAGACTTTGTAAAAAGTGAGCACGACTCCCCCGGCATAATCACCGGTTTTTTCCAGATAGCGATTCAAACAGCGCCAACCGAGATCCTGACGTCCGCGGTCATCCAGGTCCATGACAAGGAAAGCAACCTCGTTCATCACATCGATCCAGCGCAGATCAGCATTAAATTCTATGCAGTCAAAAAACACCGGTGCATCGTGGTACCAGGCCATGTTGGCAAGATGGGCATCACCGTGGCACTCGCGGATAAACCCTTGCGCCTTGCGCTGCGTCAACATACTTTGCAGTCGCTCATAAGCTGTGCGACTCCACACCTCCAAGCGAGTGACCTGCTCTTCCAGCTCGCCATCAGGAAGATGGCTGCGGATTTGATAGAAATTCTGCGCTACCGGCGCATACACCACCGCAGCAGTGCCGAAGTGACTGGAGGGATCCGCAACCAAGGCCCGGTCATGAAACGCGGCCATAACTTCTGCAAAACAATCCATTTTTTCGGCGCTGAGCCGCCCGGCACGCAGCATCTCGTCGAGCTGCTGTGGTTGATCGAAACGACGCATTTTTACAGCGTACTCACGTGTAGGCCGCCCATTAAGGCAAAGGCCGTTGTCATCTCCGCCAATGGCCACCACATCGAGGTAAATCTCTGGCGCCAGCCGCCGGTTAAGGCGCACCTCTTCCTCGCAGCAGAACTTGCGTTTTGACAACGTTGAAAAATCAAGAAAGCCGAAATCCAGCGGTTTCTTGACTTTATAGGCAAAATCGCTGGCCAGAAACACCCATGAAATATGGGTTTCGATCAACGTCACATCGGAAACCGGATGATCGTAAAATGCTCCATTGAGCATGGCGTCGATCAAACAGCGATAAAAATCATCTTCCGGCGTGTGCATGACGGTCTCCTTTGAAGTAAAAAATTCATTTGCGCAACGGTCTCTTCAGTGTACTGCATCACCCAGCAAACGAAACCTTTGCAGCGCTGCCGACAACACACTATTGACAAAACAGTGTTTGTTTCACATGCTAGACCAATATTTGTCATGCTATCAAAACAAGGAGAGTCCCAATGGAACAGCATCCAACATTGTTACACAAAGACAACGCACTGCTGCTGGTTATTGATGTTCAAGAACGGCTGGTGACAGCGATGAATCATCGCGATTCTGTCGAACAGGCCATTACCCGACTGCAAACCGGGATGAAAATCCTTGATGTTCCGGTCCTGGCGACAGAACAGTACCCCAGAGGCCTGGGGCCAACGGTTGAAGCCATCCGCAGCACAACACAAGAGATGACCTGTGTTGAAAAGACAACCTTCAGCTGTTGCGGCGAAGGCTGTTTTAAGCCGGAGCTGGCCAAACAAGGACGTCGGCAGATTATTGTCACCGGCATGGAGACCCATGTCTGCGTGTTACAAACGGTTCTTGATCTGATGGCATCAGGCTATCAGGTGCATGTACCGATCACAGCAACCTGCTCACGCTCTGACGTCAACCGCGACAACGCGTTGAGCCGGATGCAACAAGCCGGTGCGATTCTGACCAATGTGGAATCGGTGCTGTTTGAACTGGTGCGCGATGCCAGCGCTCCGGAATTCAAGGCGATCTCCAAACTCGTCGTCTGAGAAAACATGATGTCGGCAGGGTCATTCGACCCTGCCGCCCCACTTCTTTACACCACCCTATTCGACTCGGGCAACACCTTGCCCCGGATCGTCAGCCAATGCTTTTTCCAGCAATCGATAGCGTTCGCTTTCATCTAACGTGTTGTTGTGCAGATAGCCCTGCAACGCCTGAATAAAACGGACCGGCCAGCGCTTTTGAATAATCTCCTGAACAAAGTCGGGAATCCAGCCACCCAGGTCACCGGAAAAAGTGAACTCCACCCGAGTCCGGTTGGTCGCTAAGGGGATAACGGCAAAAGTCAGTTCATGAATATTGGCCTGCACATGGCTGTCATCGCGAAAATGGCGATCCGGCGCATCAACGGCGGAAAAGACAATGGTATCTCCTTGACGGGTAATCGTGCCGAGTAAAAGAAACTCCCGGTCTTTGAACGGCCACGGTGTTGTGTAATATTCGCTGTACTGAAAACGGTTAGGCGCTACCGTGGCATGCACGGTTGTTCCCTTGAGCTTTGGTGCCCACAACGGCTTCTGTTCCGCCTCGAGCAACGCCAGGACAATTTGTTCACTGGCACTATCGAATTCGGCAACAGCTTTAAACGGCAACAACCCTTCCGCCGCATCCTGCTGATGATACAGGGCCACCCCGGCATCGGTACTTTCGTAAATCCACAACGGCTGCGGTTCGCCTGCAGCCAAGCAGACAGTCGGCATCAACACCAGCAGCACAAGTGCTCCGAACAGAAATTTTGACGACTCCTTGACCATCTCTCCCCCTCCACACCTTCAACGGTTGCCTCGGCGAACACCACCGTACACGCAAACAGCGCGAAGATTCAACTGCATGTTGCCGCCTTACAGCTTGACTTTTACCGACAAACTACTTAGCCTGCTTAATATCTGCAACATAAATATAGAGTGGAGACCTGTGTATGCTGGATATTGTTGACCTGCCCGATGCCGAAACCCTCGCCACCCTGGCCAAACGTTACCCGCAACTTGAACCGCCGTTACTCCAGGCATGGTTGGATCTGATGCGCACCTCTACGGATTGCCAACACAACCTTGATCGTTTTCTTGCTGAATACAACCTGTCACAACGTAAATTTTTTGTCTTGATTCTGCTGTTACGCAATCCTGACGGCCTGTTGATCTCGCAACTCGCCAAAGGCACCGGAGTCAGCTGCGCGACCATGACGGGGGTTATCGATGGGCTGGTTAAATCCCGCTTTGTTACTCGTGAACCCCATGCTCAAGACCGACGCGCCCTTGTGGTGATCATAACTGCGGCAGGTCTTGAACTTCTGGACAACGTCCTGCCACAGCACTATCAGCGGGTCAACCGGATCATGTCTTGTCTTGATGCCACGGAACGGGAACAACTTCAATCCCTGCTGGAAAAAATAAGCCGCCGCCTAACAGGCGGCTCAGCTTGATGACAAAGTCCATCCAGGGACTTTGTCATGGCCGTTTCGCAAAAACGCGGTTTTGCTTCACTTACAAAAACAAGGAGTTAAACCTCTCCTTGTTTTTGGCTCGCCCGTCCTTGGGCTCGGGGAGCCTGTTTGTCAACAGCCTGCGCCGCCTAACAGGCGGCTAGAAAGCCCATGGACGAGTGACCAAAATCAAAGACCGTTTTTCAGGTCATTGATTTTGTCCGTAAGACGGAAATCGCATTTTCGGTTCACGCTGTTGAAAAATCCCCGGACGAAACGTTTTTCAACATCCTGATAAAAAAAGGACGCTATGATGAAAGCCATTGTTTTTGAGCACCTTGGTCACGCCGAAGAGGTTCTAGAATTACGTGACATGGATTCGCCGACTCCAGAAGCGCACCAGCTTCTGATTCGGGTCAGCAAGAGACCGATCCATCCCGCGGACCTTATGTTTATCGCCGGACGCTACCGGGTCACCCCGCAGTTTCCTCAGGTCGCCGGATTTGACGGCGTCGGCACGATTGCCGCAATCGGTTCCGATGTAACAGGATTCAACATCGCAGAGCGGGTGGCGTTTCGCAGTCCGGGCTCCTGGGCAGAGTATGCCGTTGCCCCAGCCACCAAGGTCTACCCGGTTCCCGACACCATTACGGATGAAATCGCCTGCCAGTTTCCACTGAACCCACTGACCGCCTGGGGATTGCTCGATTCCTGCGCCCTGCGCCCCGGCGACCGCCTTCTGATAACCGCCGGCAACTCCGTCGTAGCCCGGTTGTTGACCGTAATTGCCTTGAGCCAGGGAGTCGAACCTTTTTTACTTATCCGGGAAAATAACGGCAGCCATGTGGTCAAAAGCTCCGACCAACGCATCCTTGCTACAGGTGCAACGGTGCAACAGGCATTGCAGGGACTTCCAAGCGATCTGAAGTTTCAAGGCATTGTTGACGCTGTCGGTGGCCCTTCAACCCTGGCCCTGATCGAAGTGATCGCCCCCGGTGGTCATTTGATCACTTATGGCCTTCTCGACGATGCCCCTATCACGTTAAAAAGTTCCATCGTGTTGTTTAAGAATTTACGCTGGTACGGCTTTGGAGTTGATGACTGGCTCAATCGCATGTCTTCGGAACAACTCGACCAAGCCAAACAGGCACTTTGGTCATTGCTGGGCAACACTCCTGAATTGCTTCCTGTGATCGGCAGCTTTCGTCTCGACCAGTGGCCCACCGCCATAGAAGCCTGGCAACAAAATAAACAGCCGGGCAAAATTTTACTGTGCGGTTAAGAACACCACTCACCCAGCCTTTTCGACCATTATGCCGCAGCATGCGACGGCCGGTTTTACTCGTCGCGTGAGGCGCACAAATTTTGCCGCTGGAACACGACTGACGGCACCGAAGAATGGCTTCATGGCGGAAAGATCGCAGCAGATCGGTGTGCGCTTCGCGATCGATATCTCGCCAGCCATGCTCATTTGTGCAGCGCAACACAGCTTCACGGGCAAGTCGTTGCCGACACAATGAGGTGTTTGCTTTTCCAGACAAAATATTTTAAACATTAGAGAGCACGTGCTCACAGCATTGTCATTCTTTTAAATCAAGGAGAAATCCATGCGCGCACTGCTCCAAATTTATCTGGATCTCAGCATCCGCATCAAAATGACGCTGTTGGCCATCTGCTACAGTCTGGGACTGATCGGTATCGGCACCCTCGGTTATTATCTGCCGGACGCCAAACTCCTCATCCTCTGTACCGCGGTTTATACGGCAGCAGGCGCATTTTTTTCCTACCTGATTATGACGAGCATTGTTGGTCCGTTACAGAAAGTGTCTGCTGCCACCGAAGCAATCACCCGAGGGGATCTGAGCAAAACAACCACCTCCCGCAATCGCGACGAAGCCGGGGCACTGATGAACACCATTCACGCCATGGCCGGTGAGATCCAAACCATTATCGGTGACGTGCAGCAGGCGGCCAGCCATGTTGCCGGCGGCAGTCAACAGATGGCAGTCAGTTCAGAACAACTGGCTTCGGGCGCTGCCGAGCAAGCCAATCTCGCCAGCAGTATCACCCTGTCGATCAATGAAATCGCCAGCCACATTCAACAAACATCCCAACGCGCTGAAACAACTAAGAACAATGCCGTACAAGCCAGTGTCGACGTGGCAACAGCCAATGCTGCCGTTGACCAGACTTCGCTGGCCATGCAGAGCATCGTCGATCATATTTCAATGATTGACGAGATCTCCCGCCAAACCAACCTGCTGGCACTCAATGCCGCCATTGAGGCGGCACGGGCGGCTGAGCACGGCAGAGGCTTTGCCATTGTCGCCGGCGAAGTCCGTAAGCTGGCGGATCGCAGTCAACAGATGGCCGCTGAAATTACGGCCATCGCCAAGAACAGTCTCAGTGTCAGCCTGGAGGCGCAACATCTCTTAAGTAAAATCACCCCGAAAATCCAGAAAACCTCTGAACAAATTGTTGAAATCTCCAACGCCTGCACACAGCAACAGCACCAGGCCGCCAACGTCAATCAAGCGAGCAGTAAGCTCAAATCACTCACCGAGGTTAACGCCGCGGCAGCAACACAAATCGGATCAACGGCTGAAGAATTTACCGCGACATCGGCCGATTTAGAGCGCAGTGCCGCCTTCTTTTGTGCAACGGGTGTCAAAACAGCAGCTTTGACAGCCGACAGTAACCACCCAGACGCCTCTGGCATTCCTCAGCCACATTTGAGTTAACCGTTTTGCCCCCTGTGCATGTCCCACACTCTTAATCCCTTCATCAGTGTACTGCAAACGGAGAACCTGAACGGAATCATGCCCCTTTGGGCCGGCAACACGACGCTGGCGACTTGACGAACCCCCAAAGCCCTTTAAAGTTTGATTATTAGATCTCGCTCTGAGAGTCACAGCTCGAGGATCTGCGCTTTTTTCAATGCCTTACAACAGGAGGGTGTCATGAAACGTTTGTTTTTCCTATTAACGCCGGCAACAGCCTTATTGCTTTATGCTGGGGCTGCCTTTGCTGCAGAACAGGTGACTGCACAGGATGCCGCTCAGACACAGATGCAGCAGCAACAGAAGATTTACGGCAGTCAACTGATGACTCAGCAGGAGCGCATGGAGTTCCGTGCCAAAATGAGAGATGCCAAAACAGCTGAGCAGCGTCAGAAAATTCGTGCAGAGCATCACGCCACGATGCAGGAGCGCGCAAAACAACGCGGCGTCAGTCTGCCCGAGGAACCTCCCGCTCAGGGAATGCTGCGCGGTTCGGCCATGGGCAGAGGAGCGGGAACCGGTATGGGGATGGGCCAGGGACGGGGTGCAGGAAAATAGTTTTTTGCCTCAGGTTGATCTTCTTGTTGCAGTCCGGCTGCAAAGCACTGAGCAGCCGGACTCGCCAAACGACACCAAATCAGTGCTCTGACAACACGAAATCTTCGGGTCGGGCTTCGCCTCGCACCTCCCACTGCGTTGCAAAATCTTGAAATGGCGTGGCCACTTCGGCGATTTCGTGCCTTGTGTGAATGGCACGATTCTGTGCCATTTACTCGAATTTTTAGCATTGACAGAGCACGAGCTTTCGCATTTTTTTTAATCAATGAGCCTGTGATCATTTTTTCTGGGCCTGCTATGGAAATCAATGTAATGTGGTGAACAAGAATATGAAAGCCGCTGTGCCCATGAATTCTTTTTATTTTCATTCAGCAACAGAGCTCTAGCAGGCGATCCCGAGTGAGGTTATTTCATGCCCTATCGCTCATCTAAACGATTCGCTTTTCTGTCAACGGCATGGGGCATTGCCCTGACGTATGCGCTGATTGCCCTCTTCTGGATCTACCTCTCTGACCGTCTGTTGCTGGCGCTTGGTATTGATCTCCTGACATTATCAAAACTGCAAACCCGCAAAGGCAGCGCTTTTGTTTTTTTCACTGCGTTGCTGTTGTTTTTTTTGTTACGCAATGCCATCAGGCGCACGCGCCGCGGCGAAGAGCTGTTCCGTAATGTTGTCGAAACCATTCCTACAGGAATCTGGGTTGTTGATTGCCTGGGAAACGTGCTGGACCACAACACCGCTGCCCAGCGCTTATTGCAGGAATTCGGTATTCGGGCCTATGACGACATTCAGGGCTATACCGAGATCAAGGGGTGGTGGTGCAGCAATGGCCAGCCAGTCGCTCCCGAGGAGTGGGGGATCTGGCGCGCGTTGAACAAGGGCGAGGTCTGCCTGAGGGAAGAAATTGACATTGACTGCCCCGATGGGGTGCGGCGCACGATTCTGTATTCCGCTCTACCGCTGAAGTCGCAAAACGGTATTATTACCGGTGCCATGACACTGGTGCAGGATATCACCGAGAAAAGAAAAACAGACCAGGTGCTCCAGCGCTTCCGTTTTTCCATTGAACAAGCTTCAGAAGCTATTTTCTGGATCAACGAGGAGGGACGCTTTTTATTCGTTAACGATCAGGCCTGCCGCTCTCTGGGGTACTCAAAGCAGGAACTGCAAACCTTACACCTGTGGGACATTGATCCCGACTTTCATGCTGAGCGCTGGGCGGACCAGTGGGCTAACCTGAAAAAAACAAAAAAACGAGTCCTTGAAACCCGCCATCAGCGTAAAGACGGCAGTTTCTTTCCCGTCGAAGTGTTGGCAAGCCAATGTCTGTTTAAAAATGGCGCACACCACGTCGCCTTTGTTCGAGATATCACGATTCGCAAAGAATATGAAAAACAACTTGAGCACCAATCCAACCATGACGCCCTAACGGGGCTGGCCAATCGTGTTCTGCTTGATGACCGCATTCAACAGGCGATTGCTCATGCCGAGCGCGCTCAACGCAACACAGCTGTTTTCCTGCTTGATCTCGATCGTTTCAAAGTCATTAATGACAGCCTTGGTCACAGCCAGGGCGACGCTGTTCTATTGGAGGTCGCAGAGCGCTTATTGGCCTGCATCAGCCCCGGAGATACCTTGTCGCGATTGGGAGGGGATGAGTTCGCTATTATCATGACGCAGATTAATCACCCCGCTGAAGCGCGCATCATGGCTCAGAAAATTTTAACGGCTTTTGAGCAACCGTTTCCACTGGGCAAACGTGAACTGAGGATCACTACCAGCATCGGTGCCAGCCTTTATCCGCGCGATGGTGAACAGTCGGAAGACCTTCTTCGACACGCTGACGCCGCCATGTATCAGGCCAAAAGACAGGGTGGCAACGGATTTCAGTTCTGTTCCAAAGAGATGGACGCCCGCGCCCATAAAGCTTTGGAACTGGAAGGCGATCTTCGCCAGGCCTTGCAATTGGGGTCGTTTGTTCTCCACTACCAGCCCAAGGTTAGAATTGCGTCGGGAAAAATTGACGGCTGTGAAGCTCTCGTGCGCTGGAATCACTCAACCAAAGGGATGGTGCCTCCCGATGATTTTATCCCTCTGGCAGAAGAGACCGGCCTGATTATCGCCTTGGGGGCATGGGTGTTTCGCGAGGTCTGTCGTCAATTCAAAGCCTGGCAGGAGCAAGGATTGCCGCCAATCAAAATTGCCGTCAACCTGTCTGCGCGACAATTTCTCCAAAGTGACTTTGTGGAGAGCATCCAGACGATTCTCCATGAATTCGACATGGACCCTCACTGGCTTGATCTGGAGCTGACCGAAAGTATGGTCATGGAGGACCCGGACAGGATCGCCAAACTTCTGGCCGAGCTCAAACAGATCGGCTTTGCCTTGAGTCTCGACGATTTCGGCACCGGCTATTCGAGCCTCAACTATCTGCGCCGTTTCCCGATTGATTGCCTTAAAATTGATCGCTCTTTTATCCTCGATGTGGCGTCGGATGCCACGGCCGCCTCAGTGGCCAACAGCGTTATCGGCATTGCGCACAGCCTCGGCATTCATGCCATTGCCGAGGGGGTAGAAACACGTGAGCAGTATGCGTTTCTGGCCATGTGCGAGTGCGATTCGGTCCAGGGATATCTGTTCAGCAAACCCTTGCCGGCCGACGACCTTGTCGCACTCCTAGCCAATCCGACCCCGTTCGAACCGACCACGTAATCTTTTGCACCAACAGAGTGGCGACCGGGGCCTGTTCCCCGAGTGCGACAGAAAAATTCATTGTTCGTGCGCTCGCCGGATCAAACGCCATTCTGCCACACGGCCAGACGTTTGCGCTGCACCACGGCAAAACGGGTAATAATCCGTTCAGAACTGTAATTGCGGCTGATTCCGAGGAGGTCATAAATACCGCCGTAGCGCACATCACCACCGGCCAAAGCGCGACGACTCGCTCCTTCCATCACCATATAACCGTCAAAGTGAGTCCAGATTTTCTGCTGTCCCCAGCCCTTGTCCTGGCCAATACGCAAATGCAGGTCCGCCGGAATACACACCAGCTTGAATTGACGCGGGTCCAGGCCGAGCTTCTGTTCGACAAACGTGTTGCCATGAGCGAGCAGGGCCGCTTCAATGGTTTGGCGATCTAATTGGTTGCGCTGGTGCAACCCCAAAAAGGCCAGCAAACCACCGTCCGGCAGCGCACCACCGGCTTCAGGCTCGGGAAAATCTTCGACAAGGAGATCTTCCGCCACCATGTGCGGCAAAAAACGCACGCCTGAGGAGTTGATAAAGGGATGAACGGCAAACATCTGAATCCGCGCCTTGAGCGCTTCCGGAGTGTTGTCGTCAAAGGGGATATCAGGGACCTGCAACACATGAGGTTCGCGGTCTTCAACATCGGTAAACGTCGGGTGCCAGGCAAAACGGGACAGCGGCGCATACTCCTGACTGTTTTCAGCGACCTGGTAGTGGCTCAAGCCAAATTGAGCCGCACGTTCGATCACTGTGGATGAAAATTCAAAGAGAAAATCATCGGGATGCTGGTGTTTGTCGGCAAGCAACTGCTCGGAGGTGGGTTGTCCATTATCGCCTTTGCCGGCGAGAATTTTTTCCGCCAGTTGTTCAAGGCGGGCCATATTGCCGGACTCCAAAGCGTCCTCGGCCTCCTCTTCCAACACCACTTCCGGAACAAACTGCTCCTCATCATCGATGCTCGCGTCACTGATGGACAGCGTGTTAAACACGCCAAGCCGTTGCTGGTAAAAACCGCGCCAGTCGCTGTCCTTTTCACTGAGTTTCTGCAGTGAGGCAACGGTTTTTTTATGTAACTCTTTTAACCGGCCCATGGTTAAACCGACCAATGTGTGCATACCGGGAGAAAATGGATCAATGGCCACGTCAACCGGTTCATAGAGCTTTTCTGCAAACACCACCGATTCAGCGCGCCGCTGCAACTCGTTGCGCATCTTTTTGTCCTGCTCAGTCAGCTCTTTGACCGTCTGCCAGTCTTTCTGCAAAATGGCATTACGCATCTGGTTGGGCAAAGCGCCCTTCTGAATTTTCATCTTTTTGTACGCATGATAGGCATCTTGCGACAGTTCCGGTTGCAGATAGAATGACGCACGCTGCCGGTAAAGATCGTGATAGAAGGTGTCAGCGCTTGCCAGATCAATCAGCCGTGTCAAAATGTCATGTCTGTCTTGTGTCGTCATAAAGCGTTCCCCCTTAAAGGATCACGTCGTCAGGAGCCATCCGACGGCGTACTAAGTGCTCTTTTCATGTCCCCGTACCGACATGAAACGGCAGCAGAGCGTTACCACGCTCTTAGCATACCCCGAACAATCATATCATTAAAGCAAATGAGCTTTATTTCAACCGATGAAACCTCGCACCTCAGCAAAACATTAGCATGTCCTATAAATCAAACAACCTTTTCCAATGAGTCTGAGTGCTCATAAATGATTGCCGTATCAATAAAAAAACCCTATATAGAACCAGTTGATCATTCTTTCCCACATGATAGGATTAAAAATGGCCAAAAAAGGGAGAACTTCCATGATCGCAAAATGCCTGTGCCTCGTTTTCATTTTCTTCCTGTTCATGGAGTCCCCAGTTTATGCCAAATCCGAGAAGGTCTCGGTGCAACTTCAATGGCTCAATCAGTTCCAGTTTGCCGGGATCTATGTTGCTAAAGAGCTGGGCTTCTATCGTGATGCTGGTCTCGATGTTACGATCAAACCCTACAAGCCGGGGCTCAATGTCGTCAATGAGGTCGTACAGCGCCGCGCCGAATTTGCCACGGGAAAATCATCGTTGATTCTTAACCGACTCCAGGGGCGTCCGGTGGTCATCCTTGGAGCGATCTTTCAGGAGTCGCCGGAAATCCTCATTGCCACCAACCCCAGCATCAAGAGCCCGGCGGATCTCGCCGGCAAAAAGATCATGATCACTCAGGACCAGGCCAATGCCACCAACCTGCTGTCCATGCTGATATCGCAAGGGGTCAACCTAAATGAATTGCACCTTCAACCCCATTCATCACAATTGGAGGATCTGATTAGCGGCAAAACCGACGCCATGGCCTGCTATCTGTCCAACGAGCCCTTTCAACTTAATCAGGTGGGCATTCCCTATCGGGTGTTCAACCCAGCCAAGTACGGTTTCTCTTTTTATGGCGATTTTCTCTTTACCAGCGAAGAACAGATCGCCCACCATCCACAACGAACCCGGGCTTTCTACTCGGCAACGATTAAAGGCTGGCTGTGGGCATTTGACCATATTGAAAAAACCGCCCAGCTCATTGACGCGCACTACAACACTCAAGGCAAGAGCCTCGACAGTCTCATTTTTGAAGGCACTGTTCTCAAGCAACTGGCCATTGGACGGGAACAAAAAATTGGTAAGATTGATCGTAACAAGGTCAACCGCATTCTGGAGTTGTACCGACTGACGGGCCAGGCAAATGGTGACACTCACGGTTTGGACCAGGCCATAGACCCTCTCGGCTTTAACAAATCCGAGCTAAAAATCGGCATCCTCGCCAACCGTGGCAATCGCAAAGCCCTGGAGCGCTGGGCCTCACTTCTCACCTATTTGAACGACACGCTTGACGACCTGCACACCACCTTTGTTCCGATCGCTTTCGACGCCATTGGCCAAAGCGTCCGCAGCCAGGCCATTGATTTTCTCATCGTCAATCCGGTGTTGTATGTTGAACTTGAAAACAAACACGGTCTGTCGCGTATCGCCTCGTTGCTCAACCGCCAGCAGGACCACAAGTCATCGACAGACCAATACGGCAGCGTCATCTTCACCTTACGCAGAACCCCCTTGAGTTTGTCGCCTGATATGTTCGACAGCAAAACGCTGGCAGCGGTTGCTCCCAACTCTTTAGGCGGCTGGTTGATGGCAGTGGAAACGTTTCAGGAAAACAATGTCAATCTCGAAGGGATCGACCGGAAATTTTTGTCCAGCCATGATGCGGTTGTGGCCGCTGTTGTCAATGGCGATGCCGATGTTGGTATCATTCGCACCGGTATCCTTGAAAAAATGGCTCACGACGGACTGATCGATATGGACACCCTGTTTATTATTCACGAAAAAAGCTATATCGGCTTTCCATACCGAGTCAGCACCAAACTGTACCCGGAATGGTCGATAGCCAAATTGCGCCATGTTCCGATTGAAACCGCCAATCAACTTGCAGCGGCCCTGCTGGGCCTGTCACATGCCTCGCATGATACCAAGGCAGCGGTCCGCGAAGCTTGGACGGTTCCCAGCGATTACTCCTCGGTGCATTCGCTGTTAAAGAAGTTCCGACTGCCCCCCTACGATGAAACAAACCTCGATGTTAGGCGGTTCATTCAGCACTATGCTCTGTGGTTTTACACCATTGTCGCCTTTCTGCTGGTTCTGGTGTTGCACGCCATCTACAGCAACCACCACAACAGACAACTTGAACGCGAAGTGCGCCGCCGGACGCGGGCGTTACGCAAGGCCAACAGCAATCTGTCCCGACTCGCCCGTACCGACCCGTTAACCGGATTGCATAATCGCCGCTACTTTATGGAGTTTGCCCAGCAATACGTCTCCCTGGCCCACAGAAACAAAACAGAGATGCAGTTTCTGTCTCTGGACCTCGACCACTTCAAACAGGTCAATGATCGCTACGGCCACCATGTCGGTGATGACGTCCTCAAGCTGTTTGCAACCACACTGGTTCCGCTGTTGCGGTCCACAGATCTTCTGGCCCGAACCGGTGGTGAAGAATTTGTCATCTGTCTGCAAAACACTACGCTAGAGGGAGCAAAGGTCTTTGCCAGAAAAATCATTGAGACCATCCGCGAGCTTCGCTACCGGACAGTCGAAGACGAAACCGTGACATTTACCGTCAGTATTGGTATCGCATCATTGTCTTGGGGTGAAAACCTTGAAGATGTGCTGTGCCGTTCCGACCATGCGCTGTATCGCGCTAAAGAAAACGGTCGTGATCAATTCGTCCTTGCAGACCCGCCTGAGACACATTCTGACTGAGCCGGTTGTTCACGGCAGGATGTTGCAAACGCCGCTACCTCGTTTGGCAAATTATTCTTGACATTCCTGCTGCAACAAAATACAACCACGAAGGTCATATTTAAAATCATCGACAGAATTTGCAGTTGCACTCTATCGGGCTTTTTCTTTACTATGGGGAATTTACAATAGCCCGAACACGTTTTTTCTTCTGCTGAAAAGGTCAGGAGTAAAATCTGTTGATTTACATTTGATGACTTACCAAGGAGATACGCGCCATGCCCATGTCCGACTCTTTTAAACAGCGCCTGTTCAAAGCTTTGCCCGAAATTGCCGAGCACTACGGCACCCCGTTCCATATTTATGATGAGGCGGGTATTCGTGAAACAGGCGAACACCTCAAGCAGGTGTTTTCCGGCATTGACGGTTTTCGTGAATATTTTGCCGTCAAAGCCCTGCCCAACAAGCAGATTCTTAAGCTGATGAAAGAGATGAACTTCGGCTACGACTGCAGCTCGATTCCCGAACTGATCATGAGCCGCGAGTTGGGTGCCGACACCGAAGACATTATGTTCACCTCCAACAACACCAGCCCGGAGGAATTTGCCTTTGCTGAGCAGGACGGTGGCTGTATTCTCAACCTGGACGACATCTCCCTCATTGACAAGGTACCCAATTTCCCCGAGCTGATCTGCTTCCGCTACAATCCGGGGCCGCGCCGCACCGGCAATATCATCATCGGCAACCCGGTGGAAGCCAAATACGGCATCACCCATGAGCAGGTGGTCGACGCTTACCGCAAGGCCAAAGAGCGCGGCGCCACCCGCTTCGGTCTGCATACCATGGTCGCCTCCAACGAACTGGACTACACCTACATGGTGGAAACAGCACGCATGGTGCTGTCGCTGGCCGAGCTGGTTAAAGCGGAACTGGAGATCGAGTTTGAATTCGTCAATATCGGCGGTGGTTTCGGCATCCCTTACAACCCGGACCAGGCACCACTTGACATTGACACCTTGGCTAAAGAAGTCACCGAACTGTTCGATGCGTTCAAGACCAAGAACGGCTTTGTGCCGCGCATGTATATGGAAAGCGGTCGTTTCATGACCGGTCCCCACGGCTGCCTGGTCACCCGCGCCATTAACCATAAGGACACCTACCGCAATTACATCGGTGTCGATTCCTGCATGTCGGCGCTGATGCGTCCGGCCCTGTATGAGGCCTACCACCACATTGATGTCCTCGGCAAAGACAATGCCCCCAAAGAGATGACCTACGATGTGGTCGGCTCTCTGTGTGAGAACAACGATAAATTTGCCGTGCAACGCGAGCTGCCAAAAATTGACGAGGGCGACTTGCTGGTGATTCACGATTCAGGCGCTCATGGTCATGCCATGGGTTTCCAGTACAACGGCCGTCTGCGGCCCCAGGAACTGCTGCTGCGCTGCGATGGCCGTGTTGAGCTGATCCGCCGGGCGGAAACGGTGGATGATTATTTTGCCACCCAGAACTACACACCGGACAGCTTCACCCCCGGTGCCTAATTGTTCACAAGCGGATGTCGCTACCACGGCATCCGCTTCTTCTTTCACGGCAGGAGACTCATTCCATGACGACCTATGAAGTGCACTACCAAAAAGGCGAGGAGTTCGGTGAGGCCCTGGTGGACGCCGAATATCCACAACAGGCGCAACTGAAATTTATTGAGCAGCAACAGGATCCGGAAATGATCGTGCTGTGCGTGATACGACACGATATCGAATAGACGACGGGCCTCCCGTCGGAGGAGATTTTATGGTCATCAACCCGGTTTACCGCACCATCAATAAAACCTTTGACAAGGTGGAACACGCCTTCGAAGGTGCCAGCGGCCAGCGTCGCATCGGCACCTTGATGGTGCTGGTGTTTATTTTCGGCATCAGCGGCATTCAACTCAACCGCTTCGGCCTGCTGCCCCCTCAGATTGCCGCCATCACCCCGACCAACCATCTTGAAGCCATTGAGCTGGTGTTTACCCTGCTGCTGGTATTTGAGGTATTGAGTCTGTTGTTCAGTCTGGTCTATTCCGTATCTATTTCGGTGGGCAAGCAGGTGGAAATCCTTTCCCTGGTGCTGTTACGAGATATTTTCAAAGAGATCTCCAAGCTTCATGAACCGATCATCTGGGAAGAAGTCTCCCATCTTGTGCTGGACATCTCGGCCCTGGCGTTTGGTGCCCTGATCATTTTTGTCATCCTCAATTACTACTACCGCCAGATCCACCAGGAACCGCTATCTCCCGACGATAAGGAAACCGCGTCATTTATCATTGTTAAAAAACTGATCGCCCTGCTGATGATGGTGGGTTTCCTGATCATTGTCGCGTACAACTGGTGGTTCAGCCTGTTTTACGGCGAACAGAATCAAACCTTTGAATCGTTTTACACCCTGCTGGTGTTCAGCGATATTCTGATCATGTTGTTTTCTATGCGCTACGGCTCCAGCTACCGAGTGGCATTTCGTAACAGTGGCTTTGCCGTGTCCACTCTGCTGATCCGCGTTGCCTTGATCACACCACCGCTGTACAGTGCCATACTCGGCGTCGGGTGTGCCCTGCTGGTGCTTGGCATCCGCGTTGCCTACAACTATTACATGCCGTCAAGCTACCAGCAAAAACGCGAAGAAAATCGCCGCAAAAAAACCAGCAACGATCCCATAATGTGCTTTACCAAGTGAACCTCTTGTAAAAAGGCTCATGGAGTCTATAAAAGGCGGGGATGCCTTTTTGTAACAGAGACAAAGACAAAGGAGTTCTTTGATGACCCAGCCCGACAACAACGGCCAATTTGGCGACTATGGCGGCCAATACCTGCCGCCGGAACTCAAGCAGGTGATGGATGATATTGCCGCTGCGTATGAGGAGATCTGCAACGATCCCGCCTTTCAACAGGAACTGGCCGATTTGCAACGCCATTATGTCGGTCGCCCCAGTCCACTGTATTTCTGCCGTCGCCTCACCGAACAACTCGGCGGTGCGGAGATCTACCTGAAACGGGAAGACCTCAACCACACCGGTGCCCACAAAATCAACCATTGCCTCGGTGAAGCATTGCTGGCCAAAAAGATGGGCAAAACCAAGATTCTCGCAGAAACCGGTGCCGGACAACACGGCGTGGCCTTGTCCGCGGCCTGTGCTCTGGTCGGTATTGACTGTGAAATCCACATGGGCGCCATTGATATTGCCAAGCAGGCCCCCAACGTCACCCGCATGAAGGTGATGGGCGCACGCCTCGTCTCCGTTGAGCGTGGCACAAAAACCTTGAAGGATGCGGTAGACAGTGCCTTCGAGGAATACCTGCGCGACCCGCAAAACTTCTTTTACGCCATCGGCTCAGTGGTCGGTCCCCACCCGTTTCCACAGATGGTGCGCGACTTCCAGCAGGTGGTGGGCGAAGAGGCACGCGAACAGTTTCTGGCGCAATACGAGTGCCTGCCCGACACCCTGATCGCCTGTGTCGGTGGCGGCAGCAACGCCATGGGCCTGTTCACTGCTTTTCTTGATGATACATCTGTCGAGATTGTCGGCGTCGAACCGTCAGGACGTGGCCTCGACACCCCGGACCATGCCGCCAGTCTGACCAAAGGACAGCCGGGCGTCCTCCACGGCATGCGCTGCTACCTGCTTCAGGACGACGAGGGGGAACCGTTACCGGTTTACTCCATCGCCTCGGGTCTCGATTATCCGGGGGTCGGCCCGCAACACAGCCATCTCAAGGACATCGGCCGGGTCCAATACGAAACGGCCAGTGATGACGACTGTCTCAATGCCTTTGTCACCTTGTCGCGCTGTGAGGGTATTATTCCTGCGCTGGAGAGTGCTCACGCCCTGGCTTATGCCATGCGCATCGCTCCGCAACGTCCCGGGAAAAAGTTGCTGATCAACCTGAGCGGCCGTGGCGACAAGGATATTGACTTCGTCGCCGAGCGGTTGCAGCTCTAAGATGATTTCCATTGCCGGCTGGTGGCGTCACTTGCGCCTGCGCCTGACGGGCAAGGAGTTAATCCTTACCGGGAAATGCCGTCAGTGTGGTGCCTGCTGCCGCCGCCTGCAGCTGGAACAATCGCGCCGCTGGTTGCGCTCACGGCGGGCGTTCAGACGACTGGTTGACGATCATCCCGAGTTTAACCGTTTTGAAATCTGTGGTCGCGACAATCAGGGGCTGCTGGTGTTCAACTGCACCATGCTTGATGAAAACAACCGTTGCCGGGATTATGACCATCGACCACAGCTGTGCCGAGATTTTCCCCACAAAGGCATTTTCTTTTGTGGGGGTGCACTCCCGCCGGGATGTGGCTACAGGGTAACAGAGGGAATTTCATTTGCTGCGCATTTGCGTAAGGCACGCAAAAAAAACGGCTCCCGGCCATGAACAGGCGGGAGCCGTTTCTTATTTGATTTGAGGATTTGGAGTAACCACTCTCGGAGCGTCATCCCAGAAAACGGGCAAAACCGCATGTCGACACCCGAAAGAGTAGCTCGGAAAAAAATACCGTTAAAATAAAAAACTATTTCATTTATAAAATTCGAACACCGTAAATGAACAAAGCTAATTAGTGAACATCGGCCGTTAATAACCACCAAATCCACGGTCCATTTCGCTGATCTGTGCGGTAGCTGTAACCGCGACCTCCCGATCTGATCGTTTGCCACTAGCGGCTGTTGTCTGCACGGCAGGGACGGCACGTAACTTCGGGCTGGTGTTTTCCTTCAATTTAAAAGAACCTACCATCTGGCGTAACTGCTCCACCTGGCAGGACAACTCTTCGCTGGCCGCTGCTCCCTCTTCAGCGCTCGCGGTATTCTGCTGGGTCACCTGATCAATCTGTCCCACCCCCTGATTCACTTGAGCAATGCCTTGAGCCTGTTCATTGCTTGCAACACTGATTTCTCCGATCAAGTCGGACACCTTTGTGACACCTTGAAGAATGGCATCGAGCCTTTCTGAAGTCACATCGGCAATTTTGACACCGTTGGCGGCTTTTTCCACCGAGTCTTCGATCAGCTCAGAGGTTTCACTGGCAGCCTTGGCACTGCGTGCCGCCAGATTGCGCACCTCTTCAGCGACCACGGCAAATCCTTTACCATGTTGCCCAGCACGGGCAGCCTCGACGGCAGCATTCAGCGCCAGCAGATTGGTCTGAAAGGCAATCTCATCAATGACCTTTATGATGCGAGAGATACTCTGCCCCGAATCATTGATATCAGCCATGGCCACCACCATCTGTGCCATCTGTTCACTACCCTGCTCTGCCGCATTGTGCGCTTCAGTCGACAGGGTATTGGCCTGTCCGGCATTTTCGGCATTATGTTTGATTTGAGACGCCATCTCGTTCATGGACGCGGAAATCTCTTCGAGTGAACTGGCTGATTCCGTTGCCCCCTGTGACAGTGCCTGACTCGAATCCGCCACTTCACCGGCACCGGCGGCAATCTGATCACAGGTCTGCTGAATCTGTTCGAGCAGTCGCTGCAGATCTTCGGCAACCTTTTTAACCGAACCTCGCAGGGAATCGTCACAGTCTCGCGGCACCACCTCAAAACGCAAATCCCCCTGAGCCAGCAGATTGAGGCTCGCAACCACATCCTGCTGCAAACTGTCAGCAAAGGCATCCATGGCCCTCGCCATGTCGCCAAGCTCATCACGGCTGTTGACATTGAGCCTCTGCCCCAGGTGTCCGGCCTCCAGTTCAGCAAGCATTGAAACACTCTGCCCCAAGGGGCGGATAATACTGCGAGCAAAGAAAAATCCTGCTGGAGCAAGAATCATCACAATTGCTGCGGCCACAGAGAACAACACGATATTCGCTGAATCAAGTCGACCGTGTAAGGCAGCGGTTGCCACGGCCGCTTCCTCTTTAACGGCGGCAATCAAGTGGCTAAGATCGGTGGAAACGCTGCCAAGGCCAGCATCGATCTGATCATCGAACCGGGCAAACACGGCGTCATCGGCACCGGCAGCAATCGCCTGAACCAGCTGCTCAGCCACTAAAAGTGTCAACGCCGAGATATCACGCTGAATCCGCTGAACCAACGGCTGCTCATCAGGGTGATCGGCGATCACCGACAGATCACGAAGATGCCCCTGTAAAAAAGTAACGGCGGTGTTGATCTCTTCAAGCACATCCGATGCGACCTGCCTTTCCGCTTTATCAACGATTGCGTCCATCGCGGCCAGGTTGAGAATCAGCAATTGTTCGTTAAATCCATTAAGCAGTTCAAGCTGCTCTGTACGCATTTCAAGCTGATCGGCAGAAACCGAAGAAAACGCATTGGTTCTATAGCTCATTGTCGCCATAGACAACAGCCCGATGAAAACCAGGGCTCCCATAGCAACCATTTTGTTTTTTACCGTCCAGCGCATAACGCCCTCCTATACTTCATGAGTTGAGTGAGTTTTTAATGTTTATGATAATCTTTATTACTGTAGTGAGGAATCGATGAGCACGCAACCAAGATCGAATCAATTTTTTTTCTATAAATCAGTCATATAAAACCATTATTTCCCGTCAGGAGCCCTATTGTTGATCTTTTTACTCGGAAAAGCATTTTTTCCATACCCAGAGCCGTCATCGCTTGGTATGCTCAAGAAAAGTCATCACAACAGGAGTTCTTTTATGAAAAGCGACCTACTGCAACTGATCGGCAACACGCCGCTGATTCGACTCCCTTTTTTCGAGACACCCCAAGGTGCAGAACTGTGGGGAAAACTGGAAAGCGCCAATCCGGGCGGCAGTGTCAAAGACCGCATTGCACTCGGCATGATCGAACAGGCCGAGCAAGACGGCCTGCTGCAACCAGGAGCGCATCTGGTTGAACCGACCAGCGGAAACACCGGTATCGGATTGGCCCTGGTGTGCGCCAGCAAAGGTTATCAACTGACTCTAACCATGCCCGACAGCATGAGCCTGGAGCGACGCCGTCTGCTCAAAGCCTATGGCGCAGACCTGGTGCTGACGCCGGGTGCCAAGGGGATGCGTGGCGCCATTGACCAGGCAGAAGCCCTGAGCGATGAAAACGGCTGGTTCATGGTGCAACAGTTTACCAACCCGGCCAATCCGGAAACTCATGAACGGACCACCGGGCCGGAGATCTATCGGGACCTCGACGGTGCACTTGACGCGTTTGTCACCGGCGTCGGCACCGGCGGCACCCTCACCGGCGTTGGCCGCTACCTGAAAGCCCAGAATACCGCGATCGACCTCATTGCCGTCGAACCGGAGGACTCCGCAGTTTTATCCGGGCACTCCCCCGGTCCTCATGGCATTCAAGGCATTGGCGCCGGATTTATCCCCGAGGTTCTTGACCAGCAACTTCTTGACCGCGTCATAACCGTGGCGACGGACCAGGCCCGCGAGTGTGCACGCCAGTTGGCTCAGCATGGGGTTCTGGTTGGCATCTCCAGTGGGGCCAACGTATTTGCCGCGCAACAGGTCGCAGCGCAGCTCAAGCCGGGGCAGCGCGTAGTTACGACACTGTGCGATACGGGCGAGCGTTACCTCTCCATGGATATTTTCGACGCATGAAATTCCGCAGATGGTTTCTTCTGCTCACGATTCAGATGCTGCTGATTCTGTGCGGCGGTGTCCTCACGCAGGCCGCCGCCGAACGCTACGGCAGGGTTAGCTGGATCAGCGATGGCGACACCATCACCGTTGACGGTGTGGGCGTTGTCCGATTGATCGGCATTGACTGTCCGGAAAAAGAGGAGTCGGATCGGGATTGGAAATTTTTGCGCCTGGGCAGTTGTGACTGGCAGGCATTGCGCCATGTGGCTCAATCGGCACGCCAGCGCACTAAAGAGTTATGCCTGCATCAGGTGGTACAATTACAGACTGGCGAAGAAAGGTTTGACCGCTATGGTCGCTTGCTGGCCTATGTGTGGCTACCGGATGGCCGTATGCTCAATCAGTTGTTGCTTGAAGAGGGGCAGGCTATTGTTTACCGCCGCTTTGATTTTTCTGAAAAAGAAAACTTTCTCACCCTGGAAAAGAAAGCCCGCACTCAACAGCGCGGGCTATGGCGCGTCACCAAGCACCGGTCGTAACTCGTTGCTCGTCGTCGACACGCACCTGATCTTCCGCTGTTAACCCGCGAATTTCTATGCGCAGCACCCCCTGTTCGCAACGGGCGCTGAGATGCTCGGAACGCACGCCCGGCGGCAGATATAAACTGCGTGAAAAACGACCATCCGGACACTCCTGCCGCTGCAGACGCAGGTGTTCTGAGGCGGGCTGACGCTGCCCTTCGACAATCAGACAGTCGTCGTTGAGACGAATGCCAATCTGCTCTTGGGAAACCCCGGGCAGATCCATCAAGATCACCAGATGATCACCGTCAACACCGACATCCACCGCCGGTTCCCACATCCCCGTCGTGTTGACCGGGTCAATTATGCCGCGATCGACCTGATTAAGCGTCTCCTCCATCTTACCCTGTTGCTGTTGCAGGGTCGTCAACAGGCTGTTTTCGTTCATAGCACCATCCTCAACCGTTTGTGTTCGTTGTTCCATAGGTATCAATTAAATAGCGTGCGATGCTGCGCCGCGACGGCAAACGCGGCAATCGGTCCATCGGGAACCAGCCACCGTCTTCCAGTTCGGAGAGCTGAATCTTCACCTCGCCCCCGGCATAATCGGCGACAAATCCAGCCATGATCTGGCTGGGGAAAGGCCAGCCCTGACTGCCGATATAGCGGATATTGTCCACCTCAACCCCGGTTTCCTCTCGCACCTCACGGCGCACGGCATCTTCCAGACATTCGCCGCTGTCAACAAATCCGGCCACCAGGCTGTAACGGCCCGGCACCCAGTTGGCCTTGCGAACCAGCAGCAATTCGTTGTCACGGCGGATCAGGACAATGACACAAGGATGAATATGGGGGAAATGATGGCGTTGGCAGGCGCTGCACTGCCGCCCCCAGCCATCACCGTTCCAGTCACAAGCGCCGCCACAGTTGGCACAATAGGCGCTGTTTTTCTGCCAGCGCATCAGCTGCTGGGCCAGAACGCCCAGCGACAACAAAGCCAGCGGAAGATCCGGGTCATCGGCTTGCAGGTCGTAAGCCACCAACCCCGCAACCCGCTCCTGACCGGCGGGAAGGCGGACAACGCGACACGGTTTGCCGTGCCACTGCCCGATATAGAGCGGCGACTGTTTCTGATCAACAGGCAGCTGCTGCGGTAATTGGTTGTCGGTAGCCAGCAGCAACGTTGAACCAACCAACACGACAAACACGCCTGCGCCGCCCGGATCCTGAAGGGGACCATGAAGTTCAAAGCCATCGGCCAGGCTGTTCCAGTTGAAAGGTAAATCCACGGGGGATGCAAAGGGTTGTGAAAACATAAGGGTCCTTTTTTATGTCGATTTTTTTTCTAACGGTTCTGGTGTTGCCCCGGCAACGGTCCAGCCGGGTTCATTTTTTTCGCGGCGCAGTAAATCCCCGACGGCAACCGTACCGGGAATTGTCATCCACACCCGGGCATTGGGCTGAATCACTGACACGGGCTCGCCCTGCGCATCTTGGCACTGTGGCACGTCAAACCTCACTTGACGCATCTGCGGCCCGATTAATTCAATCGTATCACCAACACAGAAACGGTTCCGGCCTTCAATCAGGAAACGATCTCCAGCGACATCGCGCACCACACCGATAAAGTCATGGGTACGGCGATATCGCGAATCCTCCGTATGAACCGCGGCGTCATCCGCAGGCAGATAATCGGTCGTGTAAGGGCGATGACTGACCTTATCCAACTCTTCGCTCCACAACGGGTCGCACCGGTAGTTAGCCGGATCAGCCAGATAGCAATCAATCGCCGCCCGATACACCCGTGTCACCGCAGCAACATAATAGAGGGTTTTCATGCGCCCCTCGATCTTCAGACTGTCGACCCCGGCCTCAATCAGGTTCGGCACCTGATCAAGCAGACACAGGTCACGGCTATTCATAATATAGGTTCCACGACCATCCTCTTCGATGGGGAAATACTGACCGGGCCGGGTCTCCTCCACCAGGGCATAATTCCAGCGGCACGGCTGGGCGCAAGCCCCTTCATTGGCACTACGCCCGGTCAGCGCCGTTGACAGCAGACAGCGTCCCGAATATGCAACGCACATGGCTCCGTGAACAAACACCTCCAGCCCGATATCGCTACAGCGGCGGATCTGACGAATTTCATCAAGATTGAGTTCCCGAGCCAGATTGACCCGATCCACCCCCTGGCGCTGCCAAAAACGACAACTTTCGGCATTGGTTGTATTGGCCTGGGTCGACAGATGGACTTCGCGTTGGGGATCGATGTGTTTTACCCGCATCAACACACCGGGGTCAGAGACAATGTAGCCGTCAATCGCCAACGGTCGCAGCGCCTCAAGATAGCCATCGACGCCTGCCAGATCTTCCGGGCGCAGATAGGCATTGAGGGTGAGATAAATGCGCTTACCCTGCTGGTGGGTCAGGTCAATCGCCGCGCGCAATTGGTCAAGATCAAAATTGCCGGCTGCCGCCCGCAGGCCGAATTGGCGGCCCCCCACATACACCGCATCCGCTCCGAAGCGCAGGGCTATTTTTAATTTATCCATATCGCCGGCCGGGACCAGCAATTCAACCTTATTCATTGCATTTTCCATATATTTATTTGAGTCGAAAAAATTTTCTCCGCCGGGGCAGACCAAACGTACTTCCCGGACAGACCATGTCTTTTATTCGGATCGTCAGCATAGGTGATTTTCAGAATAAAATCACCCGTATGCCAAAGGGTTTCCTCCTTGACAAGAGGACAAAAAGCCTATAAATATTAGAATATTTTGCAGTATTTTGCTTTTTTATTTCTCTCGATGTGAAGGACCGTTGACATGCGCCGTTCTCTTGCCACAATCGCCCTATGTTCCCTTTGGCTGAGTTATGGATGTGCTCCGGCGTCTTCTCCTCAGAGCAGTTCCTTCACCCGCCCTCTGGAGCGTCAGGTCCAGGCCCAGCAACAACAGATCGACAGCCTCACAGGGCTGGTCACTCGCCTGGAAAGCCAGATCGATGCCAACCAGACTCTGCTCAATACCATCCAACAGGATATTGAGCAACTGAAATCACGACCACAACCGACAGGCAGTATGGTTGAAACCACCCCAACGACTGCAGCAGAAACCACGTCACAACCTTCGGCCACGGAGATCTACCGCCAGGCCTTTGCCGATTATACTCAGGAACGCTACGCAGATGCGGAACGCGGCTTCAGCGAATTTTTACGCCTTTATCCGGAAAACCCCTTTGCAGCAACGGCGTGCTTCCGCCTAGCACAGTCACAGCAGGCTCAGGGAAAAACTCAGCAGGCGTTGAGTCATTTTGCGGAGGTGGTCAGTCATTACTCAGATGATCACAAAGCTTCTGAATCATTATATAGTATGGCGGTTCTTCTGAAGAGAACCAACCAACCTCAGCATGCCCAGGCTGCGCTCAACCGTCTGATCGAAAATTACCCGGACAGCGCTGCCGCCAAGAAAGCCAATGTCGGACTGGCCAGCTTGGAAGAATAGTGTATCTTTTAAGTCAGTAGGTTGGCATCCCCCTGCCAGCCTGATAAAATAAATAATTGTGTCCCGACGCCAAACGTTCGATGCGATGTCACAAGAGGAGATCATCATGAGGATGAACAAATTGATAATTCTGGCCTGCCTGCTTTTGCTTCCGGCAGTTGCCATTGCTCAGGACAATCCCCGCATTTACACCATTCAGAAAGGGGACACCCTGTGGGGAATTTCAAAACGGTTCATCACCGACCCCTGGTACTGGCCGAATTTGTGGGCCAACAATCCGTTTATCCGCAATCCCCACCTGATCTACCCCGGCCAGAAAGTGGCCATTTATGACGGACGTATTGAACTGCTGCCTGAATATCCCCAAGATGAGCCCGTTGTGGAAGAGCCTGCCGCTGAACCGTTGCCGGAGCCGGTGGAAGAGATCACCTTCACCACCGACGGCGATCTGAACAGCTTCATCAGCAATATCCGTCTGCAAAATGTCGGTCGTCTGGTGGACACTGTCGACAACCGCATCATGATGACGCAGGGCGACACCGTCTTTCTGCAAATGAGTGACGACCAGGCTACCATCGGCAGCAAATACCATATTTTCAAGCTGGCTGATCCGGTAATCCACCCCCAGACAGAAAAAAACCTCGGTTTCCAAGTTGTTTATCGAGGAAACCTTCAGCTAACAGCCGCCCATGAACAGGTCTACTCGGGGACCATCACCAAGGCAGTCAGCGAAATTGAGCGCGGCGACATTCTGTTACCAATCGCCGAGCATGAATCTACCATTGTTCTGAAGCGTGCGGAGGTCCCGTTGGAGGGTTGCATCATTGCCGCCAACCCAGAAAAAATGGCCTTGGGTCAACACGATATTTTTTACATCGACCTCGGCACCAGTGACGGCCTTGAAATCGGTAATATGATGACGATTGTCCGTCCCCGCCAAGCCACAGAGCAGGCCCAGCAGGATCGCAATATTGTTCTCCCTGATACCCTGCTCGGTCGCGCCCTGGTGGTGAAGGCCGATGCGGAATCATCGGCAGCGGTCATTCTCAAGTCGGCTGAACCGATCTATCGCGGCGACTTGGTTTATACCGAAATGGAATAGAGTCCCCACACCAAGAACCCCAGAAAAGGATTGGCTTTACGGCTAATCCTTTTCTTTTACCAACAGCATTAAAAGAATCCCACACAATGACCCAACAAGAGATTTTTTGGCTGCGCCTTCACCTGACTGCAGGCCTGGGCCGACAACGCCTGATTCAATTGATCCATCATTACGGCAGCGCCGAAGCCGCTCTGGCTGTATCTCCACAGCATTGGGCACACCATGCCCAGGTCAAAAGCAAATCCCTCGGCACACCACCCGAGGCACAGGACCCAGCCTTTCTAAAAACGGTTGCCCGCCTGGATCAATTGAACGTGCGTTTGACCAGCCTGTGGGATGACGACTATCCGCAGGCATTACGTCATATCTGTGATCCACCGGCACTGCTCTACCTGCGTGGGCAATGGCCGAAAAAACGCGCCCTGGCGCTGGTCGGCTCACGACGCTGCAGCCCGGCTGGTCAACGTTGGGCGGAAGCCCTTGCCCATACGCTCTCGGAGCACAACCTGACCATTGTCAGCGGTCTGGCCCGCGGCATTGACAGTGCCGCCCATCGTGGCGCGCTTAACGGACCGGGCTCGACCATTGCCGTGCTCGGCTGCGGCATCGACCTGATCTACCCCAAAGAAAATCGACATCTGTTTGAGCAGATCAGCGAAAAGGGGCTCATCGTCTCCGAATACCCGCCCGGCACCGCGCCAAAGCCCGGCAATTTTCCCGGTCGTAACCGCATCATCAGTGGCCTCAGTGACGCAGTGGTGATAATCGAAGCCGCCTTGAAAAGCGGTTCGTTGATAACGGCGGACTTTGCTCTTGAGCAAGGACGCGAAGTCTTTGCGGTACCCGGGGCCCCTTACGATTCACAGGTTGCCGGGTGCTTGAAACTGATCCGTGATGGCGCCACCCTGGTCTGCCAACCACAGGATATCCTTGACCACTTTGGCTATACAGAGCACAGCATTGCTGTAGAGAAAAAGGAATCTGTCCTGCCACCTTTGAGCACCAGCCAGGATCTGGTGTTAAGAGAACTGGGTAAAACCCCGCGACATCTCGACAAATTGGCCACGGAAAGTGGCTTGACACCCATGGAGGTTTCGGCTATCGTGCTGCACTTGGAGCTTCTGGGCCTCGCTCAATCGCTGCCCGGAGGGCACTATATTCGGGCATTTCCATCCTGAAACCACGATCTCGACAGGTGCTTTTTTGAACGAACGTGTGCTGATCATTGTGGGCATTATTGCCCAGTATTTTATGAACGAACACGATTTTTCCAGCGAGCGTGAAATAGTCGAGGAACTGCTGTCAGCAGGGTTCAAAGAGGAAGAGATCAACGCCGCTTTTTCGTGGATGGAAAAAGTCACCCTGCAGCAACCGCCCGATGCGGACCAGACGCTCCTGTCACCACCACTGATCCGCGTTTACGCCCCACAGGAAAGGCAATGCCTGACTCGTGAAGCGCGAGGGTTCCTGGTCAAGTTACGCACCGCGGGAATCCTGACATCGGAGCTCGAAGAGGAGATCATCCTCAAAGCCTGCCAGAATGACGGGGAAGTAAGCACCCTGGACGATGTAAAATCGATCACCATTCTGGCCATGTTTGCCAGCCTTCAATATGACGGGTCCAGAGAGATCGACTGTATCCTTGAAGACAACTGGAACAGGCTTTATCACTGAAACAACAACGGGCTGCGGGTGAACCACCGGCAGCTTTTTTATTTGTACCGGCGCCAATGAAGGCCTGCCGGAAAATTTCAGACCGCTTCAAGGACATTTCATGGCACGTTCACTGGTTATTGTCGAATCGCCCGCAAAATCAAAAACCATCGAGAAATTCCTCGGCAAGGATTACAAGGTACTCGCCTCCTACGGCCATATCCGCGCCCTGCCCAGCAAACAGGGATCCGTCGATGTCGAGGGCGGCTTCGTACCCAAATATCATATTCTGCCGGAAAGCCAGAAACACATCGAGCTGCTGACCAAAGAAGTGGCCAAGTGTGAAGAACTGCTCCTCGCCACTGACCTCGACCGTGAGGGAGAAGCCATCGCCTGGCATCTGCTTGAGGCGTTGGGCATTGACGAAAACAGCGACAAACCCAAAGTGAAGCGAGTAACGTTCCACGAAATCACCAAGCCAGCCATTCTTAAGGCCGTAGCCGAGCCACATCACATCTCTCGCGATCTGGTCAATGCCCAACAGGCGCGGGTGATCCTCGACTATCTGGTCGGCTTTACTCTGTCACCGTTTTTATGGAAAAAAATCCGTTACGGCCTGTCCGCCGGTCGCGTCCAGTCGGTGGCTCTGCGCCTGGTCTGCGAGCGAGAAAAAGAGATTCAGGCGTTTGAATCGCGTGAATACTGGAGTATCGAAGCACAGCTTGCCAACAATAGCGGAGCATCCTTCGAAGCCAAACTCAATGCCATCGACGGCAAAAGGCTCGACAAATTTC
This sequence comes from uncultured Desulfuromonas sp., assembly GCF_963678835.1. NCBI lineage: Bacteria > Pseudomonadati > Thermodesulfobacteriota > Desulfuromonadia > Desulfuromonadales > Desulfuromonadaceae > Desulfuromonas > uncultured Desulfuromonas sp. The sequence goes on along the minus strand of NZ_OY787469.1, from coordinate 722,397 downwards.
ATATTGAAAATCAGCAAGCGGCTGAACAACTTGTCAAAGAGATCAGTGCTCTGCCGCTGCAGGTCGCCAAAGTCACCAGCAAGGAGAAAAAACGTTCTCCGGCCGCTCCTTTCACCACCAGTACTCTGCAGCAGGAAGCCAGCCGCAAGCTGGGCTTTTCGGCGCGCAAGACCATGACCGTCGCCCAGAAATTGTATGAAGGGATCGACATCGGTCAAGGCGCCGTCGGTCTGATCACCTATATGCGTACCGACTCCGTGGCGTTATCGGAACAGGCGACGGATGAAGCACGTGACGTGATCACCTCCATCTACGGCAAAGACTATGCTCTGGCCAAACCGCGCGTCTATAAAAGCCGTGCCAAAAATGCCCAGGAAGCCCATGAGGCGATCCGTCCAACATCGATCGCCAACCATCCGGAAAAAATCAAGGCGGCCCTCAACTCGGATCAGTACAAGCTCTACCGTCTGATCTGGATGCGCACCGTCGCTTCGCAGATGGCTCAGGCCATTCTCGACGCCACCACTGTAGACATCACCACCCAAGGCGGTGCCGTACAGCATAACTTCCGCGCCAATGGCCAGGTGATCCGCTTCCCCGGCTTTATGAAGCTGTATATCGAAGGCACCGATGAAGGCAATGAGCCGGAAGAACAGGACGGTATGCTGCCCCCCCTGCAGGAGCAGGAGAGTGTCGCGAGCAAAGAGATCACGCCCAACCAGCACTTCACCCAGCCACCGCCACGCTACACCGAGGCGAGTCTGGTCAAAATTCTCGAAGAATACGGCATTGGCCGTCCGTCCACCTACGCGTCGATCATGAACACTTTGGTCACACGCAAATACGTCCGCCTGGAAAAACGCGCCTTCCACGCGGAAGATGTCGGCATGGTGGTCAATGATCTGCTGTCCAACCATTTCACCAAATACGTTGATTACGATTTTACCGCTAATTTCGAGGAAGAACTCGATGCGGTATCCCGTGGTGAAAAGCAGTGGAAACCACTGCTGAAAGAGTACTGGGAACCGTTTGTCACCTTGCTCAAACAAAAAGAGCAGGAAATTTCCAAAGCTGACCTAACCACCGAAAAGACCGATAAGATCTGCCCGGAGTGCGGCAAAGAACTGGTGATCAAACTGGGACGCTCCGGCAAATTCCTCGCCTGCAGCGGCTTTCCCGACTGCCGCCATACCGAACCTCTGGAAGGTGGCGATCAGGAGGAACCGGAAGTTTCCGAGGAAAAATGCGAAAAATGCGGTGCGCCGATGCTCATCAAGATGGGCCGTTACGGCAAATTCCTCGCCTGCAGCGCCTACCCTGACTGCAAGAACATTCAGCCGCTGGTCAAACCCAAGGCGCTGGGCATCACTTGCCCGCAATGCAAAGAGGGTGAGCTGATGGAGAAGAAGAGCCGCTACGGCAAAATCTTCTACTCCTGCAACCGTTATCCAAAATGCAAATACGCCCTGTGGGATCAGCCCATGGAAAAGCCCTGTCCCAAATGCGGCTTTGAGCTAACCGTGGAGAAAACCACCAAACGCTACGGCACGGTACACAAATGCCCGCAGGAAAATTGTGACTGGGAAGTGACGGTCATCCCGCCGGAAAAAAAACCAACCAAAGCGGCGGCAAAAAAGAAAGCACCCGCTAAAAAGGCACCGGCCAAAAAAACGACCGCTAAAAAAACCACGACAACCGCCAAGAAGAAGGCGCCGGCGAAAAAGACGACTAAAAAAGACACTTAATTCTTTTCCGCATCCCTGTTCAAACGATTCAACGTGTGCCGCTGACCGTCGCCAAGACCTGATGCGGCACACGTTTTTTTGTCAGCCTGCGGCAATAAAGGACAACCCATCATGCCTCTCATGACCAAATCCGGCCAAACTCCACAACTTACCATTATCGGCGGCGGTCTGGCTGGCTGCGAAGCCGCCTGGCAAGCTGCGGAACTCGGCATCGACCTGTACCTGCTTGAGATGAAACCCATCCAGTTCTCCCCAGCACACCACAGTGAAGGGCTGGCCGAGCTGGTCTGCTCCAACAGCCTGCGCGGCACCGGCATGAACAATGCCGTCGGCTGCTTGAAAGAGGAACTGCGCCGCGCCAACAGCCTGTTCATGCAGGCAGCTGACGCCACTGCTGTCCCGGCCGGTGGTGCGCTGGCCGTGGATCGTGAGGCCTTCAGCGACTGGGTTGGTAACAAAATCGCCGCCCACCCGCACATCACTCTTATGCGCGAAGAGGTGACCACGCTCCCTGAGCAGGGTCCGGTTATCATTGCCAGCGGGCCGCTGACGTCACCCACCCTTGCTACACAAATTGCCCAGATCACCGGCGAAGAGAGCCTTTATTTCTACGATGCCATCGCCCCCATTATCACTGCGGATTCCATTGACTTTTCCGTGGCCTGGCGTGCGTCACGCTACGACAAGGGCGATGCCGACTATGTCAACTGCCCGATGAACAAGGAACAGTATCAGGCGTTTGTCGCCGAACTGATTGCGGCCGACAAGGTTGCGGCCCACAACTTCGAAAAGATGATCCACTTCGAAGGCTGCATGCCCATCGAGGAGATGGCCGAGCGCGGCGAACAGACCTTGGCCTTCGGACCGATGAAGCCGGTGGGCTTGCCCGATCCGCGCACCGGCAAGGAGCCCTATGCGGTGATCCAGCTGCGCCAAGACAACCGCCATGCCACCAGTTACAACATCGTCGGTTTCCAGACTAAACTCACTTACCCGGAGCAGCGACGTATCTTCCGGACCATTCCGGGCCTGGAAAAGGCCGAATTCGAACGCCTCGGCAGTGTCCACCGTAATACCTTTATCAATGCGCCGCGTTGCCTCAACGGTCGCCTGCAACTGACCAGCGATCCCCGCCTCTATTTTGCAGGACAAATCACCGGCGTTGAAGGCTATGTCGAATCCGCAGCCTGCGGCTATCTCGTTGGACTGATTGCCGCCGGCGACCTGCTTGGCAAAACTCTGCCGCTACCAGCAGCAGTAACAGCCTGCGGCGCGCTGCTGGGACACTTACGTGACAGCGACCCGGAACATTTTCAACCACAGAACGTCAACTACGGGTTGTTCCCGCCATTAGAGGGACGCAAGATGAAACGGGCTCTGCGTCGTCTGGCTATGGCCGACCGCGCTCTGGAGGCCTGGGAACAGTGGCTTCAACAGCTCAAAGGAGTGTTCCATGACGCCTGACACGTCCAATATCGTATTGGCCTCCGCTTCACCACGCCGCCGGGAACTGCTCGCCGGTCTTGGCATCGATTTTCAGGTGGTGCCGAGCCAGATTGACGAGGACCGTCTTGAGGGCGAATCCGCCGAAGAGTTTGTCCGCCGCCTCAGCCGCGACAAAGCCCTCGACGTCGCCAACCGCAGCGACATTGACGGCCGCTGGTTTATCGGCAGTGATACCATTGTCGTCTGTGATCAACAGATCCTCGGTAAACCCACCAACCATGACGACGCCCGGCGCATGTTACAGATGCTGTCGGGACGCAGCCACCAGGTGATGTCGGCGTATACCATTCACGACCGTGAAACCGAGGAGGACATTGTCCGCTGCGAGATCACCGAGGTCTGGTTCCGGCCATTGACAGGCCGGGAGATTGAGGGGTACATTGCCAGTGGTGAACCGGCAGACAAAGCCGGTTCCTATGCCATTCAGGGGCTTGGTGCCTTTATGGTCACCGCCATCCACGGCAGTTATACCAGTGTCGTCGGTTTGCCCCTGTCTCAAATTGTCAGCGATCTGATTCAACTTGGTGCCGTGGCGCTGTTTGCCGACGACACCTCAGCCTGACGGGAAGATCCATGTCTGTTGAAATTGCCCATAATCTTGAAACGATTCAGCAGCGCATCACGGCAGCCTGCCTCCGCTGCGGCCGTGATCCACAGGATGTGCAGCTGATTGCCGTATCGAAGAAAAAACCAGTCGAACTGATTGAAGCGGCTCTGAGCGCCGGGCAGACGCTGTTTGGCGAAAGCTATGTTCAGGAATTTATCGACAAACACCAGGTGGTCACTGGCCCGGTGCGCTGGCATTTCATTGGTGCACTACAGAGCAACAAAGTGAAGTATCTGGCTGGAAAAACCGAATTAATCCATTCGGTAGACCGTTTGTCACTGGCCAAAGAGATCAACAAACAATGGGGCAAAGCCGATGATGTCGCCCGGATTCTGGTTCAGGTGAATGTCGGCGATGAAGCGAGCAAAGCTGGCGTCCCTGTTGATAAAGCTGAGCAACTGGTGCGGCAACTGTCTGAGCTGCCCCATCTGCATGTGGAAGGGCTGATGGCTCTGCCGCCGTATGCCGACAACCTGGAACAGGTGCGCCCCTGGTTCCGCTTGCTGCGGGAGTTGGCTGAAAAGATTGACACACTCAACCTGCCGAATGTCAGCATGGCCACGCTGTCCATGGGCATGAGTCACGACTTTGAAATTGCCATTGAAGAAGGCGCCACTCTAATCCGGGTCGGCACCGCCATCTTTGGCGCGAGGGAGTAGGAACATGGCTTCAACACCGGCCCAGCGCCCCCAATGGGGCACCCGCATCGGTTTTGTCCTCGCCGCCGCCGGCAGCGCGGTCGGTCTCGGCAACATCTGGAAATTTCCCTACATCGCCGGACAAAATGGCGGTGGCGCATTTGTCCTGGTCTATCTGGTGTGCATCGTGCTGGTGGGATTGCCGATCATGTTGGCCGAGCTGATGGTGGGACGTCACACCAAAAAAGACGCCATTGGCGCGTTTATCGCCTTGGAACATAAGCGCTCCTGGTGGCAGACACCGGGCTGGATCAGCGTCAGCGCCGCATTTATCATCAGCTCCTACTACTCGGTGGTGGCCGGTTGGACCCTCGACTACGTTTACCGTGCCCTGATGGGTCGCTTTGCCGGAACAGACCCAGCCGTGGTTGAAGGGATGTTCGGAACGCTGATTGCCGACGGCAGTCGCCAGATAGTGTGGCATTTTGTGTTCATGGCGCTGTGTCTGGCCATCGTCATCAGCGGCGTCCAGAAAGGGATTGAGCGCTGGAGCAAGATTCTCATGCCGATCCTGTTCCTGCTGCTAACCCTGCTGTTCGTCAACGGTATGATCAGTCCCGGTGCCCGTCAGGGTCTCGAATTCATGTTCAGCCCGGACTTCAACAAGCTTACCCCCGGCTCAGTGCTCGAAGCCCTCGGCCATTCATTCTTCACCCTGTCGCTGGGCATGGCGGCCATGATCACCTACGGCTCCTACCTGAAACGGGAGGAGGACCTGTTTGCCGCCGGTCTGCGCGTGGTGATTCTCGACACGTTGATCGCCCTGATGGCCGGACTCGCCATCTTCCCGATTGTCTTTGCCGTGGGTATGGAGCCAGCCGCAGGTCCGGGACTGATTTTCAAAACCATTCCGGTGGTGTTTTCACAGATCCCCGGCGGCGCAATCCTCGCGGTATTCTTCTTCCTTCTGATATCTTTTGCCGCTCTGACCAGCAACATCTCTTTGCTTGAAGCCCAGGTCGCCTACCTGATTGACGAGCGCAAATGGGGCCGTAAAACCGCCACCTGCACTATTGCCGCCCTTGCCTTCAGCGTCGGCATCCCCACGGCCTTGTCATACAATGTCATGGCCGATTGGACGTTTATCGGCGACCGGTCTTTTTTCGACTCTGCCGACCTGATCGCCTCGAATTACCTGCTGCCCATTGCCGGTCTGTTGATCGCTATCTACGTCGGCTGGTTCTGGGGTGGTGATGAGGAAAAAGAGGAGTTGATGGCCGGTGGCGCCGGTTGGGTGTACCCGGTGTGGCATGTGTTGATCCGCTTTGTCTCGCCATTGGCCGTGGCCATTGTACTTTTTTACAAAATCGACGAAGCCGGCTTGTGGGCCTGGCTGCGCGGTCTGTTTCAGTGATGAAGGAGATTGACGGATTTTTCTTTGATCTGGACGGCACCCTGGTGGATTCAGCCCGCGACCTGGCGGCGGCAGTAAACCGTTTGCGGGTCCATCTGGACCTGGAACCGCTCGCTGAACAGCTCGCCTTAAGTTATGTTGGTGACGGGGCCACCCGCCTGGTGCAACGCGCCCTGCCCGAGGGGGTCTACACTCCAGAGCACCGTGCGACCTTTCTACAACTCTACGCCGAACACCTGCTCGACCACACTGGCATCTTTCCGGGCATTGAAGCCTTTCTTGACCGCCACCAAGACAAAGTACTGGCCGTGGTCTCCAACAAACCCTACGCGTTGGCCTTAGACCTGCTGCGCGGTCTCAATCTGCTGGAGCCATTTGCTCTGGTCCTCGGCGGGGACAGTCTTGCCGAAAAAAAGCCCCACCCGTTGCCCTTGACCCATGCCATGGCAACCCTGAATGTCTCCCCCTCCAGAGCCGTGATGATCGGTGATCATCACACCGACCTCTACTGCGCCCAAGCTGCCGGAGTGGCCAGTTGCTTTTGTCACTACGGTTTCGGCATCGCCGGTGAAGCACCCTACACCTGGAGTGTTCAGCAGCCGCAAGATCTGCTGGCGTTGTTCCCATGATGACGACCGATTCACAACGCCCGATCCTGACCATGAAGGAGATCAGCTGGTTTTTCTTTCCGCTGGTGCTCAATGTTCAGTTAATGAGTGTTTCTCACTCCATCATCAATGCCGCTCTGGCGCGGGTCGATGATTATGTCATTGCCCTGGCCTCATTTTCCGTGGCCATGGTGGTGCACCTGCTGTTTGCCTCACCGTCGTATCAGAACCACACCATCACCATCGCCATTGTCCGCGGCAAGAGTTCCTTTCGCAGCATGATGCTGTGCGTGATTCTCATTGCCATCTATGTGTCGACCATGCTCAACCTCATCGCCCATACGTTTTTGGGTGACGTCCTGCTGCAAACCATCCTCGGCGTGTCGCCGTCCGTTGCCGATGGCGCCAAGCGGGTTTTGGCGCTGATGGCGTTGCTACCGTTTTTCACCGGCTTTCGCGGCTTTTTTCAGGGCATGGTGATCCGCGCCCGCCACACCAACCTGGTGTCTCTCGCCACCGGCATCCGCATCGGTGCCCTACTATTCTGGCTGTACATCGGCCAACAATGGTTTAACGGTCCGGAACTGGGCGCATTCGGCCTGCTGATGTGTATTGTCGTCGAAACCACTATGATGGGGCTGTTTGCCTGGCGATGCCATGTCCCGTTCGACAACCGCAACGAAAAATCCACCGGTGAAATTCTCCGTTTTGCCCTGCCGGTAGCATTTTCTTCCGGATTGCAACAAACCATTCCGGTGGTCATCAATGCCATTATCAGCCGTCTGCCCGATGCCAACCTGGCTCTGGCATCGTTCGGTGTCATCCGCGCCCTGCTGTTCATGCTTGCCGGGCCCATGCGCAACCTGCAACAAGTCTACCTGACCCTGATCGAAAAACCGCAAGACTATGCCGTTCTGTTACGCTTCTTCTGGTGGACCAGTCTCGGCATGGGGTTGTTGACTCTCGGCATTGCCGGTCCGGCCAACCAGTTGATCTTTGATAATATTTTCGGCCTTGCCGAACCTCTGCGCCAGTATATCATCCTGCCGCTGAGCCTGTGCGCCATCTTCCCGCTGGCCTATGGCGGCACCAACCTGTTGCGCGCCTACTTTACCGCCACCCACCACACCGTCATCCTCGGTCAGGCCACGCTGGTTAAATTTGCCTATCTGCTCATTTGCTGGCTGGTCAGTCTGTTTATCCCCCTGCAGATCCCCGGTATTCTGCTGGCTATCTTCCTGCTGATCAGCAGCGAATTGGCCGAAGCCTGGTTTCTGCGCCTGCGTCGTGTCTCAAACTTGTCGTGATTACTTGAATTATCGCCCTTTTCTAGGTAGGATTATCCTACCTGTTGATAAATATTATTTTTTAATTTATGAGTCTCTTGCAAAGGACTTATGGGGTCCAGAGATGGGCAACGAGAATGGTTCGACAGGGTGGCAGCGAAGCCAGAACGGCTTTTTGCACAAACCTATTTTATGAAAGCTGCTCATGGCCTCACCCGCAAACCATCACGATACGGCGTACCAACAAAGCAGTGGAAAACTCGTTCTGCTGCTGGTGTTCTTTTGTCTGACCATTCTCGTCTGTTTGTCTGCCGCCGTTTTCTACGATTACCAAAAGAAAACCATTTCGGAAGCCGCCCAAGTCAACCTGACCATGTTGACCAATCTCAAAGCCCGTCAAGTGGGGCACTGGCGCCACGAACGGATCATCCATGCCCGACTGCTCACCGCCAACCGTGACCTGCTTAACAGCATTGCATCATTCAGCACCCAACGCACCCCGGATCGAGCCAATCACATCATCCAGTCACTAACCCCGGCGTTAAGCGACAGTGAAGACCACGCCATCGTCCTCACCGACGCCTTGGGGAAACCGATTCTCAGTGTCGGCGACAACATCAATTTAGAAACACATATCGACCCAAAACCGCTGATCATGGCCCTGGAGCGCCATCAGGTGATGTTCAGCAAATTGTTCCATGTTCATGGCAACACGACAGGTTATCATCATGGACACAGCCATGCCGACGTACATACCACACATGTGCATATGAATCTCATCGCCCCACTGTATCGCGACGGTAATCCCACACAAGAAGTAGTTGGCGCCCTGGTTTTTATTGTCAATCCCGAACAGTTTCTAGTGCCGTTGATGACGTCGTGGCCGGTTCCCAGCCCCAGCGCCGAATCGATTCTGGTGCGAAAGGTGGACGACTCGATTCTCCGTTTGACACCAAGCCGTCATATGGTCTCACCGGAAATGTTGGTCAGTGCCAAGCCGCCCAAGGGGTATGAATCCCCGGGAAGCCGCATTCTTGCTGAAAAAGAGGGCGTGTTCCTCGGCTACGATTACCGCCAGGTTCCGGTGTTGGCTTCCGTTAAAAAAGTCGATGACAGCCCCTGGTATCTGGTGGCAAAGATCGACAAAAACGAAGTGATGGCACCGCTGTTCCGCATTGCCGCCATTGAGGCGGTCACCGCAACCTTGATTCTGGCGACAGCGGGGTTGATGATGCTGTTGTGGTGGCGTCGCCAACAGGCACTCTACCAGGCCGGCTACTATCAGCAGCAACTTCAGCACCAGATGCTCAGCCAGCGCTTTGACAACCTGACCCGCTTTGCCAATGATCTCGTTTTGCTGGTGGACGCGGAGGGACAGATTATTGATGCCAATGAACGGGCTCTTGACACCTACGGTTATCCGGAAGGGGAACTGAAAACGTTCAAACTCAAGGATCTGTGTGATTTAAGCCAACAGGAGTGTGATCTGTTCTGGGAACAGCTCAAAGCCGAGCAAGGTGTCCGTTTCGAGACCATGCAATTTCGTCACGACGGCAGCACATTTCCCGTCGAGATCAATGCTCGATGGATTGAGCTTGACCGCGGCCACCTGATTCAGGCGATTATCCGCGACATTTCTGAGCGCAAAGCTGCGGAAGACCAGCTGATTCATCAGGCTTATCACGATCCTTTAACCGGGCTGCCCAACCGCTTGCTGATCAATGACCGTCTCAAACTGGCCATCGCCAAAGCCCGTCGACACAAGACTCAGGCTGTCCTATTGTTGCTGGACTTGGATCGCTTTAAAAACATCAACGACACATTGGGGCATGCCGTCGGCGACCGGATCCTCACCACGCTGGCGCTACGCATGCAGGAAGCGCTGCGCGATACAGACACCGTAGCACGTTTCAGCGGCGACGAATTTCTGGTGCTGCTCGAAGATATCCGTGAGCTGTCCGATGTCGTGTCGCTGGCTCAAAAACTTTCTGAGCTGGTTTCTCAGCCGGTGATCATTGACGGTGAAGAAATGTGCCTGACCACCAGCATTGGCATCAGTGTCGCCCCGGAAGACAGCATTGAGGTTGACCAACTGATCCGCTTTGCCGATACCGCCATGTATCGGGCTAAAGAAAAAGGACGCAATAATTTTCAGTTTTATACCCCGGATATGAACGCCCATGCCGGGCGCCGTCTGCAACTGGAAAACAATCTGCGCAAAGCTCTGCAGCGCCAGGAGATGGTGGTCTACTACCAACCCCAGGTTGAGATGGACAGCGGTCGGATTGTCGGCAGCGAGGCCCTGCTGCGCTGGATGCACCCCGAACACGGCCTGATCTCCCCCAGCGACTTCATTCCACTGGCTGAAGAAACCGGCGTCATTGAAGAGATTGGTGCCTGGGCATTGGAGCAGGCTTGTCAGCAAACCGTGGCATGGCAGAAAAATCATCCGGAATTAAAAATCGCCGTCAATCTGTCGGCGCGCCAGTTCCGCAATGAGAATCTGGTTGACGATATCGAGCAAATTCTTAACAAAACCGGATTAGCGGCTAGGCATCTAGAGATGGAGCTGACGGAAAGCCTGCTAATGGAGGATGTTGATGTCGCCATCGACCTGATGAATCGTCTGACCAAACTGGGAATCACTCTGGCCATCGACGACTTCGGTACGGGCTATTCATCTCTGAGCCATTTAAACCGTTTTCCCATCGATAAATTGAAAATCGACCGTTCTTTTGTCAACAGCATGTCGCTCGATAACTGTGGCATCGCCCGCACCATTATCACTCTGGGACGCACACTCGATTTATCCATTATCGCCGAGGGCGTTGAGACCGACGAACAACGTCAACTGCTGCTGCAGCTCGGCTGCCCCCAAGCCCAGGGCTACTATTTTAGCCGGCCGATTCATGACAACGCCTTCAGCGAAATGTTGAAAAAACCAACAATTCTGCCAAATTCTTAACATTGTTGCTAAACTCTCGGGAAACGCAGACCGACAAGAGTAGATAAGCATAGGTTATTGCCCAGCTGCGGATGAGACAGGATGTCTGAAACCACCGAAAATGAAACCAGCCCGTTTGGCGAAGCTCCCGGCAATGTTGTTCACGAAGAACATACCGAGGAATTCAGTCTGCAGATTATTGTCGCCAATGATGAAATGTCGGCCATGGTCAGTCTGATCCCTGTCGCCAAAAAGGACGTTGAAATCCCCTCCCAACAACTACTCAGTGCGCTATCCCAGGCTGGCATTGAAGACGGCGTCGACCTGTCTGCTGTCGAGGCAGTATGCAATTTTGCCTCCAAAGGAAAAGAGCAACGCCATGTGGTCGTTGCCTCCACAGAACCACCCGAGCCTGGTGCTGATGCCTGGCTGGAAGTACTGATCCGGACCGGTGCAGATCAAAACATCCAACTCGAAGAAAATGCCGAGGGCAAACTCGACCTTTACACCCTTAACCTGTTCACCAGCGTCGAACCCGACCAAGAAATCGCAATTTTTCACCCAGCCGAATACGGCAGAGGCTCATCCACGGTTACCGGCAAAGTCATCGCCCCGATTCAAGGCAAGGAGCTCGACGTCAGACTCGGTGACGGAGTCCGCGTGGAAGACGGCGGTCAGCGTTTTATCGCCGAATTATGCGGCCGGGTCGATTATTCGGAAAACACGCTGTCTGTCTCGGAAGATTACATCATTCACGGTGATGTTGACCTGGAAGTGGGTAACATCAATTTCCCCGGCTACACCCGTGTGCGTGGCGATGTACTCGACAGTTTCGATATTCGCTCCATCAAAGGCATTGAGATTGGCGGAGCGGTCGGCAACTCCTACCTGATTACTGATGGCGATGTCTCGATCGGCAGCATGTCGGGGCGGGACGAAGGGTTGATCCGCTGTGGTGGCACACTCAAAGCCAACTATCTCAACGGTGTCACGGTGGAATGTATGGGCGATGTGGTCATCGCCAACGAGATCCGCAACTGCGTAATCAAATCAGCCGGAGCCATTCTGATCAAAAACGGCGTGATCAGCGGAGGTAGATGTCTGGCCCTCAATGGCATTGAAGCCAAGGATATCGGCGCAACAGCCGGAGTTACCACCCGGCTGACCTCCGGGGTCTATTTCCCTGAAACCGACCGCCTGCAAATGCTCAAAGCTAAGCAAAAGAGTCTCACCATCCAGAACGAATTCATCAATCACTGTCTTGGCCCGCTGAAAAAAAAGGCTGCCAAAGATAAAAGCGATGACTCCGCCACAAAAAAACGCCTAACCATCCTTCTTGATCGCCTTGATCTGGTGAAAAAAATGCAGGTGGAGGTAAAAAAGGAACTCAACGGATTCGTCTATGAAGACCATGACGGTAATGCCAAAATCAATGTGCATCGGCGTGTACGGGAAAAAGTAGTAATCTCGTTGGACACTGTCACCGAAGAGGTTCGTTTTGAACAATACGGCCCGTTATCCATTGTTGCTGACACGCTCAACAGCCGCCTCTACTTCGGCGAATACAGCCCTCTCACGGTTCATGCAGATGACATGGTCATTGAAGAGCCGGAACAGGAAGAGGCTCCTCTGGATGAAGAGGAAGAAGTCTAACAGATTGTGTCAGCACAGTCCTTTCTAGCTCCCCTGAACCACATAACCCAGCAAATTGCATGGGGAACCTTCTCCGGTCACATGACCTGGCACCAAGTAACGTAAACTGCGATATCGGCAAAACTCGCCCCGTCGGCATCAGCCCTCAAACAGGTTGCCGACAACCATTGCGCTGACGTTCATTGCGTTCGGTGCTGCTGAACGGGAGGGCTGGGCTGCTCAATAACACACGACTGCAGGGCGGGCACCGTCCCGCCCGTTTGATCGGTGCCACACCAGAGATAGAGCGCGACTTAAGAGTGTTATCAACGTTTTACGCCAAAGCTGATGCGTTGCACGATTCGCCGACCTAAAGGGCGGCGAGCCGAATCTGTGACGCATTACGGAAACAGACGCATTGTCGGTTAATCTGAGAGTCAGGAAGTGTTCAAGCCGGTTTTTGCATCCTTTTGAGCGGCCAGTCAGAAGGATGTCGGCTGCCGGGACGAGACCCGGCGACCTTGACTTTGCTCTTCAGTGGTTCGTCACTCGGAACTGACCGCTCTGGCGAACATCATCCGTTCGCGAAGGTGGTACCCACATGACGCGGGCTTCCGCGCCCGCACGTCGGGCCACTTTTGCGTCGACAAAAGTGGCGCAAAATCGACTCCCAAGGGGTTGTCATCAATCAGCTTTCACGGAGTTGTTGCGGATCTTTTTCACGTCAGCGGCGTTATCGGTCGTCGCCATAGAACGACTATAGCTCCTCCCTCTGCCTTGCTGACGCAAAAAATCTCACGCAACACCTCTCGTTCATCTGATCAATAACAACCCCATTGCACCCTTACGGGTTCCCTCTCTGCGTTCACTAACACCGCGATGCCGGCAAAACTCGCCCAGTCTGCATCAGTCCTCAAACAAGTTGCCGACAACCATCGCGATGACGTTCATTGCGTTCGGTGCTGCTGAACGGGAGGGCTGGGCTGCTTAATAACACACGACTGCAGGGCGGGCACCGTCCCGCCCGTTTGATTGGTGCCACACCAGAGATAGAGTGCGACTTAAGGTTGTTATCAACGTTTTACGCCAAAGATGATGCGTTGCACAATTCGCCGACCTAAAGGGCGGCGAGCCGAATCTGTGAAACATAACGGAAACAGACGCATTGTCGGTTGATCTGAGGGCCAGGAGGTGTTCAGCTGGTTTTTGCATCCTTTTGAGCGGCCAATCAAAAGGATGTCGGCTGCCGGGACGAAACCCGGCGGTCTTGACTTTGACCTTGACCTTCAGTGGTTCGTAATCCGAAACGAATCGCACCGGCGAACTTCATCCGTTCGCCATGGTGGTACCCACATGACGCGGGCTTCCGCGCCCGCACGTCGGGCCACTTTTGCGTCGACAAAAGTGGCGCAAAATCGACTCCCGTCATTGCGCCCTTACGGGTTCCCTCTCTGCGTTCACTTACACCGCGATGTCGGCAAAACTCGCTACAGCTCAAACAGGTTGCCGACGACCATCGCGATGACCGTTCTCTTCGTTCGGCGCTGCTGAACGGGAGGGCTTGGCTGCTTAATAACACACGACTGCAGGGCGGGCACCGTCCCGCCCGCTTGATCGGTACCACACCAGAGATAGAGCGCGATTGAAGATTGTTATCAACGCTTTACGCCAAAGATGATGAATTGCACGATTCGCCGACCTAAAGGGCGGCGAGCCGAATCCGTGAAGCATCACGGAAACAGACGCATTGTCGGTTGATCTGAGGGCCAGGAGGTGTTCAGCTGGTTTTTGCATCCTTTTGAGCGGCCAGTCAAAAGGATGTCGGCTGCCGGGACGAGACCCGGCGAACTTCATCCGTTCACAATGATGGTACCCACGTGACGCGGGCTTCCGCGCCCGCACGTCGGGGCACTTTTGCGTCGACAAAAGTACCGCAAAATCGACTCCCGTCATTGCACCCTATCGGGTTCCCTCTCTCCATTCTCTTACATCGCAATGTCGGCAAAACTCGCTGACGCTCAAACAGGTTGCCGACAACCATTGCGCTGTCGTTCATTGCGTTCGGTGCTGCTGAACGGGAGGGCTGGGCTGCTTAATAACACACGACTGCAGGGCGGGCACCGTCCCGCCCATTTGATCGGTACCACACCAGTGATAGAGCGCGACTTAAGGTTGTTATCAACGTTTTACGCCAAAGATGATGCGTTGCACGATTCGCCGACCTAAAGGGCGGCGAGCCGGATCTGTGACGCATAACGGAAACAGACGCATTGTCGGTTAATCTTGAGGGTCAGGAGGTGTTCAAGCCGGTTTTTGCATCCTTTTGAGCGGCCAGTCAAAAGGGTGTCGCCTGCCGGGGCGAGTCCCGGCGACCTTGACTTTGATCTTCAGTGGTTCGCCCTTCGAAACAGATCACGCTGGCAAATTTCATCCGTTCGCAAGGGTGGTACCCTCATGACGCGGGCTGGCGTTCATTGCGTTCGGTGCTGCTGAACGGGAGGACTTGGCTGTTCAATAACAAACCCAGGCACGGGTGGGCACTGCCCACCCGTTTAACTGGTGCCACGAAAGAGATAGAAAACGGCACAGACAATGAACCTAATCCGCCAACTCCCGCGACCGCTCGCTGGCCCGAGAGACAGCATCCATCAAGGTTGCGCGCAATTTCCCCTTCTCCAGCGTATCCACAGCTGCAATGGTCGTCCCACCCGGACTGCACACCCGATCACGCAACACCGCCGGATGTTCGCCGGTATCCAGCACCATTTGCGCGGCCCCGGCAACGGTCTTGGCCGCCAGACTCAATGCCACAGAGCGCGGCAACCCTTCCAGCACGCCGCCATCAGCCAAAGCTTCGATAATGGTGTAAACATACGCCGGCCCGGAACCGGACAACCCGGTAACAGCATCGAGCAATTTTTCTGCCACCACCTCAACAACACCGACCGAGGCAAACAACTGCCGAGCCAGTTCAACATCATCATTCTGAGCATAGCGGCCACCACTAAGCGCCGCTGCCCCGGCACCGATCAACGCCGGGGTATTGGGCATAACGCGAACAACCCGTGGTGAATCACCGAGAATCGCCTCAATACGTGAGGTTTTAACCCCGGCTAAAATTGAGATCATGCAATGATCGTCGCTGAACGTTTCACTCAGCGGCATCAGTGCCGCATCCAGAGCCTGTGGTTTGACCGCCAGAAGAATGACTTTTTTCTCAGCCACAACCTGACTGCTGTCGGCTGTGGTTTCAATGCCATACGTCTGTTCAAGAAACTGGCGGCGCTCCGGCATCAGCTCGGCAACAAGCATTGCTTTGCTGTCCATACCAGATGCAATCAAGCCCTTGATCAACGCTTCAGCCATGTTTCCGCCACCAATAAAGCCCAGTGCTGTCAAACCCATCGAGTCATCCTTTCCGTTGCTGTAACCAAAAACCGGTTTACTCCTATGACAAAGCTTACCCATTTCATTGTTGTTGACGTCCGGCAAAAAATGCCAACCCACCAAAGCGTGGCAAGCACCTCATCGCGGTGTCCTAAGTAGATAAAAGGTTGTGATTTGCGCTATTTTACGGCATAAGTTGACATGAAGACAGTGTAGAGTTTACCTGACGGCATTTTGCGGTAAAAAAGGAGAACCGATGGCAAATAACACGATGCCACAACATTACTTCACCTGTGCATGCGGGCAAGGCGAATCGCCTGTTTCTGCCCATTATCAGGCATTGGCCGAAGCCGGATTAGCCGATCGCATACTTCTAGAAGCCAGAGGGTTTCTTCCGCCCGGCAGCGCGCTGCAGACACCTGGACAGTGCACAACAAAGGCAGAACAACGCCTGTTTATGGCCCAGATTGAATCTGCCACTGTCGGGGAAGTGATCAGTGCGGCCATTGCGGTTGCCTACCCGGAAAATCCGCACCATGGTGCACCGGTGATTCCCGTTGCGGCCACCGGCCATAAAGAAGATATAGAAGCCATGGCTCGCAGTCAGGCGCAGAGCGCCGTGGAGCAGCGTGGCGACACCGTAAAAGAGATTCAATCGTTGGCGGTACAGGTGAAAGTCTCTCAGCCCTCCTGTGCCCTGGCTTGCGTCGTTTTGACACACTAGAGCTCTGTCAATGCTAAAAATTCGAGTGTATGGCATAGCATCGTGCCATTCACACAAGGCGCGAAATCGCCGAAGTGGCCACTCCACTTCAAGATTTTGCAACGCAGTGGGAAGGGTGCGAGACGAAGCCAGACCCGAAGATTTCGTGTTGTCAGAGCACTCGTACTTCAGCATCTTTGAAATTGTCTGTTGTAGGAGCGGCTTCAGCCGCGAATTCCCCTCATGATAAGGATCAATGACCAGAACAATTCGCGAATAAATTCGCTCCTACAGAGGCTCTTTCCGATGACAAAATTGTGTGTGTTCAACTACTAGTGCACTGTCAATGCTAAAAATTCGAGTGTATGGCATAGCATTGTGCCGTTCTCACAAGGCGCGAAATCGCAGAAGTGACGCTCCACGTCAAGATTTTGCAACGCCGTGACAATGGTGCAAGGCAAAGCCAAACCCGAAGATTTCGTGTTGTCAGAGCACTAACCCTCTATTTAAGGAACAGGAAGCCATTATGGAAATGTGGTACACCGAGAAACACTCGGAAAATGTCGGGATTACCATGAAGGTGACGGAGACGTTGTTCTCCGGCAAGAGTGAATTTCAGCAACTGGACATTGTCCAAACCCTGGAATACGGCAAAATGATGTTGCTTGATGGTCTGGTCATGGTTACCGAACGCGATGAGTTCGTTTACCACGACATGATTGCCCACCCGGCACTGTTCACCCACCCCGCCCCGAAAAACGTACTGGTAATCGGCGGCGGTGACGGCGGCAGCATCCGCGAGATCATGAAGCACCCCGGTGTTGAGCAAGCGACCCTGTGCGAAATTGACGGTCTGGTGATTGAGAAGTCCATCGAACTGCTGCCGTCCATGGCCTGTGAAATTGACGGCAGCAATCCACGCGTTAAACTGCATGTCGATGACGGCCTGGCCTATATTCGTGACCACCAGAACGAATTCGACATCATCCTTGTCGACTCCACCGATCCCATCGGTCCGGCCGTCGGCCTGTTCGAAGAAGATTTTTACCGTCTGGTTCACGGTGCCCTGAAAGAGGACGGCATCATGGTCGCCCAGAGCGAATCGCCTTTTTACCATGGCGACATCCAGAAGGCCATGTACGGCAACCTGCGCAACGTGTTCCCCATTGTCGAGATGTATCAGGCGTTCATCCCCACCTACCCCAGCGGTCTGTGGAGTTTCGCCTTTGCCAGCAAGAAATACCACCCGGTCACTGATTTTGATCAGCAGCGCGCCGCCAACCGCGGCTTTGATACCCGCTACTACAACGAGCAACTGCACCTCGGTGCGTTTATGCTGCCGACCTTTGCCCGCGAAAACATTGGCCGATAAGGTTGATGACAAAGTCCATCCAGGGACTTTGTCATGGCCGTTTCGCAAAAACGCGGTTTTGCTTCACTTACAAAAACAAGGAGTTAAACCTCTCCTTGTTTTTGGCTCGCCCGTCCTTGGGCTCGGGGAGCCTGTTTGTCAACAGCCTGACGCTTTTGAAAAATGTCATTTTCAAAAGCGTACAAAATCGCCGGACCAATAGAGATGCGTGGCGAACCCGACGATTTTGGCCGTCCATCCATGGGCTCCAATCAATACCCAACAAACCACTGACAGGAGTGTGGTGAAATGACGCAAGACCTGAACAACTGGACCATTGACGATTCGGCACAACTGTACGGCATCCCCGACTGGGGACGCGGCTTCTTTGGCGTTAACAGCGCTGGGGAGATGACGGTGGAGACCGCCGGCAGCAATGGTCCGGTTCAGGTTTCGCTGATGGAAATTGTCGCCGGTCTGGAACAACGCGGCTATGACATGCCCATCGTCTTGCGCATTGAAAACCTGTTGCAATCACGCATTGTTTATCTCAACGAGACTTTTCGCAGCGCCATTGCTGCCGCCGGTTATCAAGGCCGTTACCGCGGCGTGTTTCCGGTCAAGGTCAATCAACAGTGCCAGATCATTGAAGAGATCTGCCGCTTCGGCGCCCCCTACCAGCACGGCCTTGAAGCGGGCAGCAAAGCTGAGCTGGTGCTGGCCCTGGCCAACCTGACGCCGGGCGGCCTGCTGGTGCTCAATGGTTACAAAGATCGGGAGTTCATCGACCTCGGGCTGTGGGCACAAAAACTCGGCCATTCCTGTTTTTTCGTCATTGAATCTCCCGCTGAACTGAATCTGCTCATTGAGCGCAGCCGTCTGCTCGACGTACGCCCGCACATCGGTGCGCGGATTAAAATTTCCACCCAGGTCAGTGGCCTGTGGACGGAAACCAGCGGCGACCGCAGCAGTTTCGGTTTAAGCAGCACCCAGTTACTGGCCATGGTCGAAACCCTGCAGGCCGCCGGGATGATCGACTGCCTGGAAATGCTCCACTGCCATCTCGGCTCGCAGATCCCCTGTCTGGAGGACATCGGTTGTGGTGTGGAAGAGGCGTGCCGTTACTACATCAATCTGCGCCGCGAAGGTGCGCCTATGGGTTACCTCGACCTCGGCGGCGGCCTTGCCGTGGACTACAGTGGCCGCTGCAGTGGCGATGGCCACTCGCGCAACTACAGCTTGGAGGACTACTGCCGGGCCATTGTCACCACCATTGCGGCAACGCTCGACAGCACCGGCATTGCTCACCCCCATATCGTTACCGAATCAGGTCGCGCCACTGTGGCTTATTCGTCGATGCTACTGTTCAACATCCTTGATGTGATGCATTTTGAAGCAGGCCCGTTGCCACAACCGTTTCCTGCGAGCGAAGCTGAAATCCTGCAGGAGCAACACCGCTTTTTCACGACTCTCAACGGCCAGGATTACCACCAGGCGGTTATCCTGCGTGACCGTATGCGCCAACAATTTCGTGACGGGCAACTCACCCTGCGCCAACGCACCTTAGGCGAGAACCTGTTTTTGGCCACGGCACAAAAAGTCGTTGCCACGGCCCGCCAATCCGGCCTAGCGTCACCGCAGATCAGCGAATTGCAGGATGCCCTGGCCGATATCTATTACGGCAACTTCAGTGTCTTCCAGTCGTTGCCCGACACCTGGGCCATCGATCAACTGCTGCCCGTCGCTCCACTGCACCGCCTCGGACAAAAGCCGACGCGTGAGGCAATCCTCTCGGATTTGACCTGCGACTGCGACGGCAAGCTCGACCAGTTTATTGTCGGCGGCGAACTGCGCAAAACACTGCCGCTGCATCCGTTTACGCTGGGCGAAAATTACTATGTCGGTGCTTTTTTAATGGGGGCGTATCAGGAGACATTGGGCGATCTGCACAACCTGTTTGGTGATACCCATGTTGCCAGCGTACGCATCAATGATGAAGGTGGTTATGATCTCATTGAAGAGATCTCCGGTGACACCATCGGTGAGATTCTCAGCTATGTGGAATACAGTCCGTCGGTGCTGTTTGATCGAATGCGCAAAGAGGCAGAGCTGGCGGTACGCGAACAACGGCTGAGCGTGGCCGAGCGTCAGCAATTTCTGACATTGTTTGGCGACAACCTGAGCGGCTATCCTTACTATCGCGACTGAAACTTCATCCCAACCCACACACGAGCAATAAAAAACGCCCCATGATCTGCAAATGACAATGGGGCGTTACCTGTTCAACCTGAATCAATCGTTCAAACTGGCTTTGATCTTCTCCACCCAGGCAACGGCTTGCCAATAGGCATTGGCCAGTTCATCACTGCTATGACTGGAACCTTCAAGATCCACCAAGTTGGCCTGCTCATAACACTGCACATCGTGCAAAGTCGCACCCGCCTCACCACCATGATCGAGCAAAGCATCATTGATCTCATCCGACAATGGCAAACTATCGAGAATATGGCTCATCGGCGCATCAAGGATGCTGTCGAGCAACGAAAACAGTCCGACGGTAAAGAACACCTGCTGACGGCCATGATCAGAATCCGGAGCCAGCAACTCACACATTTTGGCCCGGATCAGTGCCATGCCCAGCAGCTCCTGCGGTTTGTCGCTGACACCGCCAAGCATCAGCACACAAGCCCAGGTCCGAATATGGTTGAGACCGATACAGACAATGGCCTGACGGATCGACGTCACTTCGTTAATCAGGTTGTAATAGCTTGAATTGATCTGACGCAGCAGTTTGATACTGAGGTAGACGTCAGACTCAATGATCTTTTCCACTTCGCTGATACTGACATCGGGATTTTGCAGCTCACTGAGCAGGCGGATCATGGCCATGCGCGCCGGTGGCAGCTTCTTGCCGGAGACAATCTTCGGCTTACTGAAGAAATAGCCCTGAAAATAATCAAACCCCAGCTCGCGACACTGCTGGAAAATGTCGTTGCTTTCCACCTTTTCCGCAACAAATTTCAACGCTTTGATCTTGCGTAGCATGGTCAACTGCTCAGCCACCTGATCCATGCTCAGTTCCATGACATCCAGCTTGACAATATCAGCCCGCTCAACCAACGGGCGCAGCTCAGGACGATAGACAAAGTCGTCCAGGGCGATCAAATGCCCCTGTGCTGAGAAATAGTCCATGGCTTCAAGAACCTTTGGTTCCGGCTCAACATGCTCCAGCACTTCAATAACGAGTCGGTCGGCAACAAAGGAAAGATCATCGCGTTGTAGCAAAAAGCCTCGGGCAAAGTTACAAAAGGCTTTGTGAGGGCCGACAATCGCATCCAGCCCGATCTCAAGCAGGGCATTGGCCATCACATCACAGCTGGCAGCATCCTGATCGTGTATTTCCGCATAATTGACATACGCGTGTCGATACAACAACTCATAGGCATATACCTTGATGTTACGGTCAAAAATAGGTTGTCTGCCGACAAAGATATCCTGCATGTCACTGCCTCCATTTAAATAGATCACCATCTCATGGGCAAAACATCTTCCATGAGCAATTGTCGTACAAAATTGTTTTCCTCAGCGGCCTGTTAAACTACCAGCCTGTTTCGCGCAGAAAAATGATGCGGTCGCTGCCTTTGTAAATGCCGAATGTGGCGCGGGAACGCGGATTTTCATCGCCGAGATGATGCCAGTTGTATTTCAGGTAATCGTCGACCTCAAGCTCCACGTTGACCCAGCCGTCACCTCCAGCTCCGGGAGCGTTGAAAAACAGCCCGCCGTCGCCGGTGAGTAAGGGTTGGTTGGTGATGTTTGCCGTCGTGGCCTGCGTACCGACCTCAATCGGACCAGCTCCCGTTACGGGATCTTCAACCTGGTCATTATCCAACGTCAGAGCTGTCTCGCCATACAATGTGCAGGAATCGAGAAGATTACGCGTAAACGCCACACCGGTCCAATACTCGGCCTGCATCGTCATCGGCAGATCCAACAGCTCAGAACCGTAGGCATTTTCCAAGACCATCCGACCATACCGCAACGTAGTCGGATCAATGACCACCAGAGTATGATCCAGCACAGTATCCTGATCCATATCCAGATCCGGTGCGCTGATTTCTGCACCATCACTATCTTCTGAGCTGGCAATTTGCACACCATCCAGATCCTGAAGACAGATCCCGAAATAACACTTGGGAAAAGGCCCGTCCACATCCGCCAGACGGGCAACATTCAACACCACCGTAAAATCTGCCCTGCCGTAAAGCCAGCCATCGATATGTTTAGCAGAAACGATGTTGATTCGTTCACTAAGAGCGGTAGTCGGCGTGCCGTAAGGATCATCCAACGCCCCAATGGTGTAATCGGCCAGTTCTGTCGCGGGCAACAGCGTATTACCTATAAAGCGGCCAAATCCGGCCCGATCATCATAGTTAAGCGTTGTGGCTCCCAGCGCATTTTTAGCCGTCAGCCTGTAGGTCAGTTGTAAATTTTCCCCCAGATAGGTAAACGTCGCTGCCGTTGTCGCTGCCGTTGTGCAAGACAGGTCAACGCGATTCGTCAAGACACCAGGAGTGAGCTTGAAATGGTGCGGATAGAAACGACCGATATACGGACTATCCAGCAAAACGTCCTCGCCGAGAAAATCGAGCGCATACCCCGGAAATTGAATCACTCCAACCTCATCGAAATTTGCCGTTGCGCTTAAGGTACGGTTGCCTGCCGAAAAAATGACATTCAGAGGAGCATCCAGCGGTGCGTAGGTCAATGTTCCCGCACCACCCACCACAGGCGTTCCGGTCGCGGCGGGCAGAACAACCGTTGCCGGAGGTTGTCCAATATTCCAATAAGGCACTCGTGCATAGCCGTCGCCGGGGTCCTTAAGGTCCGCTGCTGAAGCGTTGTCCCACAAACCGTTATTATTTCCGTCACGCCCCGTTGCCCAGGCCAATACCTTGAAATTCAGGGTAAAGTCCTCTCCGGCTTTCCAAAACGCATTGTTGTTCTTAACATCCTGAGCTTTGGGGTTGCCGGGAGCATCGGCAAACACGGCCAAAGGGCGGACGACAAACGGATTCGAGACCGCCTCAACAGGAACCACCTCATCATCGTCAGCATCGTCTGCATCGTCAGCACCATCGCCGGACTCGTCGACAACAGGCAAATTGAGGTTAATTTGTATGGTATAGCGTCCACAGTCGGCAAACGTCATTGCAAACGGCGCGGTACCGTTGTCATCAAAGGCAAGATTGAACTTCCCTTTCGTCTTGTCCTCGTTCACCAGTACTGTTGACGTTGAATCCTCTCCGACAAACAGAACCTTCGTATCGGGCAACCCCTCCTCAAAAACCGGAAGCTGATACGAAGCCCACGCCGGAATCGTTTTGTCGGCGACAGCAGCAACACAGGCACCCGATAACGGATCGGTCTTTACCGCCCAGACGCGAAGATCTCTGGCGTGGTAACCACGCATTGAGCTTTTTCCGGCAATCTGTGTAACGACATCACTTTGAGGAGACTCATCGTCAAAACCGGTATAATCACCGTCAATGACAATCCCGGCATTGGAAAAGTTGATCTGGCAAGAGGCCTCTTTACCGTCGTCGCATTTGACCGGCTCATGAGCCGCGGGAGTGGAACTCTCGACACCTAGAACGACATAGCCCGGCGTAGTGTGCTGCACTTTGAGAATGACGCCGTCACCGGTTCCCGGAAAAGTCAGATCTTTTTCACGCCCATACAGCCAGCCGATATTGGAGAGCTTCACGTGGACGGTCCCGTTGTAATACAATGAGCAGTCGCTGTTGGCGCAGGCCACCAACCGCACCTCTTCGGCCATACAGGTGATGCCTTCTCCGTCGTGGATAAATTTGAAATGATCGATTTCAGGGTCCGTGGTCGGTGTGATGATCACCTGGTCCCAACTGAAATCGTCATTGTCACGCCGTGACGGTGGAACTATTTTTGAGTTAATCCGCAGTTGGTGCGTTCCTTGCTTCCAGGAACCATCCAGTTCCAAGATCAACCGATCAGAATCAGTGGACAGCGAACCGACCTGAGCGCCGTCAAGTGAGATGGGGTTGTCGGTATCCAGCTTACGAACACGATAAAATTCAATTTTTAAATGGGTTGCGGGCTGTGACAGCTCAAAGGAATAATCCTGCCGTGTGCCTTCCGCCGAATCCGGATAATATCGCGGGTCGCCGGTCACATCATAGCCGTCCCAATCGTCTGAATTGTCACCGAGGTGGTGCTTTTGGATAAAGTGCACGCTGTCGCTCGTCTGCAGCGAGTCCGCCGTATGCAGGGTAATCTGCGTGAAGGAGAAATCGTCCTCGTCATCATGTTCAACAACGGTGTCGGTACAGATGATGGTTTCAAAATTCCGCACATGGCCTTTTTGCCAACTGCCAGCCCATTGTGCTTCCGTCATGTTGACATAGAGGGTATCGTTACCATCACCACCGCCGCCGTCTACCGTAGAGTTGAAGGAACCATCAACACGCAGAATGTCACTTCCCTTCCCCATGTCAATACCTGACCCGTTAACATCACCATGAATGTACACCTGGTCGTTGCCATGGCCCATGTTGATGGAGCCGTTCATATTTCCATAAACTTCAACCTGATCGTTGCCGCCGTTTAACTGGATGGCATTATTGACCTCACCCTTGACCTTCACCGTGTCATCCTGATTGCCAGCGGTGACCGCACCCGAATTCAAATGACCGTTGATCTGTAAATGATTGTCTCCCTGAGAAAGATTAATGGGGGCATTTTTGTCTCGTCCGATCAACACAATATCGTCACCATTGCCCAGCTCCAAGGACCCGCCACTATTGGTTGATCCATGAATATAGAGTCGGTCCGCCCATTGCCTCAGGTTAATGGAATTGTTTGCATCTCCGGTAATCTCAACGGCATTGATTCCGAAGCCTCCGGTGTAGGCCTGATTGAGATCACCGTTGACTAGGTGGGTCACCGGGTCAACAAACCGGTCCGCCAAGTCGGCAATGGCGATATTCATGGAGGCGCTGCCTCCTGAACAAGGTGCTAAAACACCGTTGCTATAGCAGCTGCCCCGCAAAGCCAACGTGTGGTAGCCGGCGGTCAAAGACATCGAAACGGGAACGCTGGTCGAGCCTTGTGTGCCTGTGGCAACCTTGATACCGTCGATAAAATAAACCAGAGAAGAATCCGGCTCTAAACCGGAAACCCCGCTCAGAGAGATCGAGGCCAAGGTGATATCGTCGGTCAAGGACACATAAAAGGGCGACTCGCGTAGCTGATCATAGGTCACCGTCAGATGTGAATTGTCGCCCAACTGCTGAAACCCCGGCAGCTCAACATCCGCCAACGCCACCATCGGAAGCAGCAGCGTCAACAGAATCAAAGATGTGACGTTTCCTCTACTCATTGAAGGGTCACCTCCAACGTACGAGACACATAATCAGGGCTGGACTTGCCCAACCCTGTCGATACGGCAACACTGGCGATGTGATAGATCGTGCCAGGGCTACCCACTTCTGAATAGTCGACTTTGTCAACATTCACGGTCACGGTGCAGCCGGTCCCGGCCACCACAAAGGAAGCATTGTTCAATGCCTTGCCGTCGGCAATACGTGCCGCAGCCCATTCGATGCCAGCGCGGGCCGCCTGATAGGCCCGAGCCTGTTGCACGGCAAGAGTGCTTGTGCTCTGCTGTACCCCCAGAAGAGTCACCATGTAGGTACCGAGCATGCCCAGCACCACCAGCACAAAGATGGCCTGAACCAAGGTAAACCCGTGTTGATTGACATGAATGCTTTTATGGCCTGTCATCATTTGCCCTCTGGTTCATGGTTGCTTATGGCGCATTGTCCACATGGACCTGATGCAGCAAGCGCACTTGCTCACCACCGTCCTGCAGGGTCAGCGTAATGGTCACCAGCCCGGCCCGACTCGGCGTGCCCGGAGCATACTGGAACGCAACCGACTGGACATGTTGGGCGACGACGACTCCTCCCCCTGGGGTGTCGGCGACATTATCAATGGCATAGCCGGCATGACGCCAAAGGATGCCATTTGCAACATGGTAAACAACTGCCTGATCCACCAGGAAAAACCGCTGCGACGGTGAGTCAAAGGGAAATACTGTAGGGTTATCAAGCGAAATGGTACTGTCCGCGTTATAGACCCCGGGGGAACGGTTATCGCCGGCATAGGCATTGCCCACGATACCCGTTGCCGCCAGATTGTAGATCACGACACCATACGACCTACCGTCAACGGCATGGCGCAATCCACCAAGGACATCAAATTTATTATCCGCCTGGGTAAAATCCAGGATATCCCCCCCAGAGGTCCCCATGTTGCGGCGATATCGCCCGCCATCGACGACATGGAGAAGTTCGATGCCGTTGCCATCGGTATCCGTATACAAGCGCACACTGTTGGGCAGCGCCGCCCTGATATCCCGCTGCATGCGCCGCAATGCCATCTCCGCCTGACCCACCAGTTCGGCACGACGCCGTAGATCAACATAGCCTTCAATCGGGTGACTGATGAACATGCCGCCGAGGGTGGCGAGAATACTGACAATCAGAATGACGACAATCAGTTCCACCAAGGTAAAACCTGCCGAGAAACGCCCCTTTTGTCGTGGAGAGCGCAAGGAAGACATGAGAGGTAACAGCATTTTATTCATCAACATCCTGCCCCTCTCAATACGCGCTCCGGTAGCCGGTCAGGGTTATACTGCCGTTATTGGGATGGACCACTGTCACGTCGATCCTTTTGGCCTCCACGGTGCTGACCGCCGGTCCGATATTCACGGCATCCGTTACAGACACTGTAACGCTGTAACCGGCAAGGGCGGCCAATTTGTTACCATTTTGATCTCGCGGCGACTCGCCATTGATTCCGAAAGGAGCTTTCCAATGATAATCCTGCACATCATCCAGATCAGCACGTCCGGTTTCCGCCGGACCGCCGGGATCGAGAAAGGATTGCAGCTCGATCTCTTCGAGATAGGCCTCGGCAATGGCCACGGCCTGATATTCAACCACGGGGTCCGCGCTGTGCCCGGTGGTGTAATTCATCACCATCAGCACACCGGCCAAGGCGATGGAGATGATCACAATGGACACCACCAACTCGACCAATGTCACGCCGCGTTGGTTTTTCACGCGTTTATGTTCCGTTACTGCGTGGCAATACATCCCGTCTCTCCCCAAAGAGTAATGCCGAAACCGTCGTAAGCAAACTTCTCCAGCTTTCCATCTTTTTCGTCCAGAGCCTCTACGATCTGTCCAAGAGCGTTAAACGTCACGGTTTGAGGTTTCAATGCGACCGGAGAAGCATTCTGATTGACAAAATTTCCCCCGCTTGGATGGACAACCGGCGAGGCGGCATCACCATAATCGAGAGAAAAGCCATCTGCCTGAATCACGACACGGACATTTTGGCTGCCGGCAACGGCGCGCTTGTGGGCGTAACGCAAGGCACTGACCAGTTCATCGCGAAAAGCCAGTCTCTGGTAATCGCCAAGATCAAAAAAACGGGGGGCCATCGTGACCGAAAGGATGCCGAGAATCACGATCACAACCACCAGTTCAACCAGTGTAAATCCGTTTTGTGACGTGATGGTTCTGTTCATAGTTCCCGGCTTTCTGAAAACCTGAATCAGTGAGGTGATGGTGGCTATGAGCGTGCACGTGCTTGAGCTGAATGAGGTTTGAAAAAATTTGGGTCGCACCCAGAAGTTCGGCGGTGATTTTTTCAAAGCTAAGGCAGTTCAATGACGTGTGCGATCTGCCGCTAATGGTCTCTCTGGTTCAGGTAAGATGGGAGTGGAGGCTGGCTCTCAGACAACCAGAGACAGCCTCCACATAACAAAACGACCAATGTTCTTAATAACTTAGCCTGGCTTAGTAGTTCCAGTCAAAATCAGCATCGTTACTACTATCGGTATCGGCATCAATGATGTTGGTATTGTCGTATTTTTCAAACACCAGGCCGACATCTTCCTGTGTGCCGTCGCCATCGATATCTTCCTGCACCACCTCAATCTCAAAGCGCAGATAATCGGCAGTGGTCGGATTGCTGACAATATCGCCATTACGCAACGTGTAATACAGGTCGTGAGAGCCGTTGCCCTCATACCAGACACCGCGATCTGCTGGCACACTGTCGCCACGCCCCTCATAAGGTTCCGGTACGGTGGACAGCAATGACATCGGGTACAGGTTGTCAGCCAAATCCTGCAGATCTTCACCGGATACCAGTGCTCGCGCCACGCGAATGCTGAGAGCACTGCGGATGTTACCCACCACCCCTTTGACCGAAGCGGCTTCGGCTTGCCTCTGCAGATCGAGGAATTTGGGCACGGCAACTGCGGCCAACAAAGCCAGGATAACCATGACCACGACCAGCTCGATCAGTGTAAAACCTTTCTGGTTTCTCATTCAACGTTCTCCTGCTTTAGTTAATCCGTCACCCAGCGTGTTGCTGAAGACGGTTGCAGCACCAGCCCGATCAGCGTGTCCTGCTCTCCTGCCGACAACGGGCCACGAATCACCTGGATTTGCCAGCGCAATGTGGCTGGAGTTTCGGAACCACCCACAACCCGTTCATCGTCGCGCAGCACGTAGACCAGTTCATAGCTGTTTTTATCATCATACCAGCAACCGCGACGGTCGCTAGTGTTGAGCACCCCCAAATAAGTTTCCGGAGGAACGAGCAGTAGGTCATACATAGGATAAAGCGGCTTTGATCCGTCAGCAGCCCACGCTGCCAGGTCGTCGCCACGGTACAAACCGCGCGACATCTGCAGGCTTAACGCACTACGCATCTGGCCAATTATCCCCTGCACCGCTGAAACCTCCGCCTGATGCATCAAGCGGAGGAATTTCGGCAACACGACACTGGCCAGAATGATCACCACGGCGATCACCACGATCAGTTCCAGTAATGTGAAACCGCGTTGTCTGTTCATGCCGGCCTTTTAACGTGTAAAGAGCGTCGGGTGGACAATATCCTCCCAGTTTATTTTTTTCAAAGAGTTCAACACGCAGGGTCGGCTACACCCACCCTGCGAAGCTAAATGATTGTACGCAGTGAGCAAAATTCATATTAAATTAGGGTGTTTTCTCTGCTATTTTGCTGGTCACCGGAGGTGCATCAGTTGTAACCACCCCATAGACAAATGTGTAATCCCCATAATTCACGTACAGAGCTCCTGATGTTACAGTTGCAGAGAATTCATCTGAATCAGTATCGATAACTGTCAACCCATCTAAATCAATAAGATCTGCAAGGTTTTCTGTGGAGGCAGTAGGGTATCCATCTGTCATTTCGACAGTTTTACCCTCAACAGTAATTGAGGCCGGAGAGTTGCCAAGTGCCAACCACTTTCCATGTGACATCATTACAGCAGACTTCCATGAACCACGAATCCCTTCAAGGACACCTCTTCTCGCCTCACCTTGCATATCCACAAACTTAGGCACGGCCACGGCAGACAAAATGCCAAGAATGACAATAACGACAATCAGTTCGATCAGGGTAAAACCTTTTTGGTTGTTCATGGGACTCTCCTGTTTGGTTGTGATTTGAAGCGGCCGCAAACCAGCGTGTCCACTCCAGCTAATAGGTTGCTATCATTACTCTAAATAGTAACATTAATAGACATCTTGGCGTAGAGTTTTTCTTTAATTTTTTGTAAAGCCCTCGACAACATTACCGCATCAGGCTGCTCAAATTCCACATTGGCAGGAACACGCCCAGTGCCAGCACCAGCACCATAGCACCAATGATGACGATCAGGATCGGTTCAATGGCGCTGGTGAGGTTTTTCAGATCGTATTCCACCTCGCGCTCGTAGAACCCTGCCACTTCGAGCAACATGCTGTCCACGGAACCACTCTCTTCTCCGACGGCCAGCATCTGCAACACCAGCGGGGTAAAAATTTTCAGATTGGCGGCACTGCGCGTCAGGGTGTCACCACGTTCCAACTGATTGCGCATCTCGTTGAGTTTTTCACCCAGATAACTGTTTTCAATAGCGCGAGAGGTGTAGCCTAATGCCTGCACCAAGGGTACGCCACTGCCGTAACCCATGGCAAAAGAACGGGCAAAACGGGCAAGCGTAGCACGCATCAGAATCGAACCGACAATGGGCAATTTCAACTTATAGCGATCCCAACGGTAGGCTCCCTTTTCGGTGCGCAGATAACTGCGCAGCAGATAAAATGCCGCCACCACCGCCACCAGCAGATAGGGCCAATAGGCCACGGCGAAATGGGAAATGCCCATGATAATCTTCGTCGGCAACGGCAGATCTGCCCCCAGCCCGGCAAACACCTTTTCAAAGGTGGGGATGACAAACAGGCTGAGTATGGCCATGGCCACACCGATGGCAACAATGACAAATGTCGGATAACGTAACGCTGCCTTGATCTGCTCACGGGTCAGTTTTTCAAACTCCAGATACTCGCCCAACTGGCGAAAGGATTCCTCCAGATTGCCGCTACTCTCACCCACCTGGACCATGCGCATCATCAGATTGGGAAACACGCCGGGATAGGCGGCCATCGCCCCGGAAAGATCGCGCCCGGATTCAAGGTTTTCAATGACACCGCGCAAGGCTTGTTGCATGGTCAGGTTTTGCGACGATTCGATCAGGCCGTACAGCGAGCGCATCATCGGCACCCCGGAACGGGTCAGCGAATACATCTGACGACAGAACAAAATCAAATCGTCCAAGCGCACCTTCTTCGGCCGCCGTTTCAACGACAGGGAAAACGCTTTTTTTTCACGTGGTTCCGCGCTCTCGCGCCCCGCCTCAATGCGAATCGGAATGAGGCCATTTTCCGACAGCTGACTGGCCACGGCTGCGGCGGTTGCCAGCTCCAGCTCTCCGGTCACCTGTTCGCCGCCGGGTCGACGGGCGGTATAACGAAACATCGGCATAGGTCACTCTTTCCCGCTGATCACGGCGTTTCCTCGACGGGTTCCAACTCATCCACTTGTCCGGCCACCCGCACCACCTCTTCCATGGTGGTAACGCCTTGACGCGCGTATTCCAGAGCACAGTCAGCCAGGGAAATAAAATGCTCCTGAGACTGGGCCACGCGGGCAAAACCGGCACTGTCGTTACGCCGCAGGGCATCGGCCAGGGCAGTATCGATTTCCAGCAATTCGAACACGCCGATCCGGCCATGATAGCCGGTGTTGCCGCACTGACTGCAACCGCGCCCTTTTTTGAATCCTTGCGGTACCTCGTCTGTCCCGAGTGCCTCCTTCAACCAACTGCGTTGCTGCGCATCGAGCGGATCTTCTTCACTGCAACTGGTACACACGCGGCGCACCAGACGCTGAGCGAGCACCGCTTGCAACGAACTGGCCACCACATAACCTTCCGCGCCCATATCGAGCAGACGCAGCGCCGTGCTGATGGAATCGTTGGTATGCAGGGTCGATAACACCAGGTGACCGGTCATGGCAGCACGCAGACCGATTTCAGCGGTTTCCTTGTCACGCATCTCACCCACCATGACCACATCCGGGTCCTGACGCAAAGCGGTACGCAACACGCTGGCAAAGGTCAGCCCCACCTTGATATTGACTTGCACCTGATTGATCCGCGGCAGCCGATACTCCACCGGATCTTCAACCGTAATAATCTTCTTCTCCGGTTGATTCATCTCATTAAGCGCCCCGTACAGCGTGGTGGTCTTACCGCTACCGGTGGGACCGGTGACCAGCACAATGCCGTGAGGTTGGTGAATAAAACGGCGAAAGCGTGCCAGGATATGCGGCGGCATGCCGATATGATCCAGGCGCAGCAACCCGCCCGACTGATCCAGCAGACGCATGACCACCGACTCGCCGTATTGCAGCGGCATGGTCGACAGACGGATGTCGATGCTTTTCCCTTTGACGCGAATGTTGAAGCGACCATCCTGTGGCAAACGCCGCTCAGAAATATCCAGACCGCTCATCAGCTTCAGACGCGACACCAGAGCGGCGGCAATGCGTTTTTCCTTCATCACCTGCTCGTGAAGCACACCATCGATCCGCTGGCGAATGCGCAGCACCGCTTCATCGGGTTCAATATGAATATCCGACGCCCCCACCTGCACGGCATCCTCAAACAGGGTCTGCAGCAGGCGAACAACCGGCGCATCTTCAAGCTGACTGTCCGGCAACAGCTCAGCGAGGTTGAAATCAGTCTGGGCCAGTTCTTCACCGAGTTCTTCGGCAATATTTTCAATCTCATCAGTGCGCCGATAGACAGTATCCAATGAGCGCAGCAGGTCCGACTCACGCACAACCGCCGGTTCCACCGGCTGGTTGAGCAACGCTGTCAATTTGTCGAGAGCAAAAATATCGGTGGGATCGGCCATACCGACCAGCAGGTGGTTGGACTCTCGGGTCAAGGCGACAACACGGAAACGCCTTGCCAGGGTTTCCGGAATCAATTTGACCAACTCGCCATCGAATTTAAACAGGCGCAAGTCGACCAGCGGCACCTGCAGCTGGCGCGACAGAAATTCGAGCAGACGATCCTCGGTGATATAGCCGAGGTCAATCAGGGTACGCCCCAGCTTGGCACCACTGCTTTTTTGTGTCTGCAGCGAGGTCATCAGCTGGTCTTCACTGATAATCCCTTCGGAAACCAGCAGGTCGCCAATGCGTATTTTTTTCCGAACCACCATGTTAGTTGCCGTCTCCTAAACGTTGCAGCTGTTGCGTGGCATACAGTTGCAATTGAGTCTCCAAACCGGGCAGAGCCAAAGCCTGCCTGAAACTATCACGCGCCTGCTGCTGATCACCAACCTGATCGGCGGTAACCGCACGACCAAACCACCACTGCGGCTGTTGTGGAAACGCACCGCATAAATGCTGATAGATCGGCAGCGCATCCTGGTAGCGAGTGGCCTTTTGCAACAGCGCGGCTTTGAGGGCATAAAATTCCGGACTTTGGCTGACCGCAGGTGCTGGGTCCACATCCAGAGCGTAAAGTGCTTCTGCCAACTGATCCGTCTCCGCCAGTAAACGGGCTTTGAGGATCAACCACAGTGGTTCCTCCGGCTGCCGCTGGCGGCCGCTCTCCGCGACTTGCAGCGCCTGCTCAGCATTGCGTTGTTGCAACAACACCTTGATTAATTCAAAGCGCCCGTTCCGGTCATCGGGAGCCACGTTCACCAATTCGCCCAACACACGGGTTGCCTCGGGCAGATTGCCCTGTTGCCGGGCCTGCTGCGCAGCGCTCCACAGTTGCTCACGGGGTGTCACCTGTTTTTTCAGGGTTCCCGTCGCATGTTGCGCTGCGGGTGCCGGTTGTGGCTTTGGGGCAACCGGTTGTGCCACCGGTTGCGGTGTTGGAGCAGATTCCTGCATGTGAGCCGAAGAGGTCACGTTTTCCTCAACACGGCCCTGAATCACCAGACGCCAGCCGTGTTGACTGTCGCCAGCCAGACTGAACACGTTCCAGGTCATATCCCCGGACGCTGAAAAGATCAGTTCATTGGTGGAGCCTGTTTTGATCTGCCGCCAGTGATCAAGCCAGTGAAGCGATCCGGTATTGAGCGTGGCATGAACCGCCAGCGGCACGGCCACGGCAACTGAACGCGGATCGGATTGGACAACATGCCAATCCACCGGTTGACGCAGCTCCATAACAATGCGTAACTCCCGATCTGTTTCACTGGCCAGAAGCGAAAGCACCGCATTTGTCGGCGGCTCAACAACTTCGTGTGGGACAACGGCCACCGGTGCGGTTGTGTCTGTATGGCTCACCACAACCGGCTGCGATTCAACCGAGTCCGGCGACGGAGACAAACTGCCTATCAAGGCAACCCCACCACCTGCAATCAACGCCACTCCGGCAACAAACCACGGCCAACGGCGCTTGCGTGTTACGCTCACAGCAGTGATACTGGCCGTGTTTGACGCCTCTTTCTGGCGGCGCTCTTCCAGATCGCGCAACATCTGATTGATCAAACTCATACCACCCACCTGTTCATCATATATCCGGCACAAAAGCACAGCAGCCCCAACACCAGAATACCGGCGGTCCACATCCAGAGGCGAAACACCGGCACCACCGCTTCGGTATCGGCAATGGCAGCACGGATCAATGGTGGTCTGACATAGGTCTCTCCACGACCATATGCCGCCAGCAGGGCTTTATGAGCGAGGATATTGATCAGCCGGGGAATGCCCTGAGCGGATCGATACAACACTTTGAGCGCCTGAGGGCTGAACAGCGGTTTACCCAGATAGCCGGCCTTTTGCAGGCGATGGTCGATATAGCCAACGCAGCCGGCATAATCCAGCGGCTGCAATCGGTAGGAAAAACTGATGCGCTGCTGTAACTGGCGCAGTTCGCGCTCGGCCAGGCGCTCATCAAGCTCCGGCTGTCCGAACAGGACAATCTGCAGCAGCTTGTTTTTCTCGGTTTCTACATTGCTCAACAAACGCAATGCCTCCAGAGTTGCGGTGGGCATGGTTTGCGCCTCATCGACACACACCACCACGTGGAACCCTTCTTTGCTCAAGGCGATCAGATGACGGTTCAGCCGTTCGAGCAAATCGTTGAGGGCACTTCCGGACGCCATGTTGAGATCCAGCTCCTGCGCAACAGCCTGATACAACTGCTGCGGCTCCATCAACGGATTGGGCAGGTACACGGTAATCATGTGCGCCGGCAGATCATTGAGCAACTTGCGGCACATCACGGTTTTGCCGGTCCCCACTTCGCCGACGATTTTAACGATCCCCTCGCCCTGCTGCAGAGCCACCTGAACCACGTTAAACGCTTCCCGACTGGTCGCGGCATCGAAATAAAAATCCGTGTCCGGCGTCAGTGAAAATGGGGGATTGGTCAACCTGAAATGTTCCAGGTACATAAGGTCCTCAGCCAAAAAGCAATCGATCTGAACCTGTTAACGCCGCTAAAGCGGCGTCACGACAACCTTGGTTAAAACAAGCCGTTCATCCGCTGGCGTGCCGCTTCAATGTCTGTGTTCCAATCCGTATCGCGCTCCACTACCTGTGGCTTGAGCAAAATGATCAGCTCACTTTTACTGGTACTGTTTTTCTGGTGTCGAAACAGATGGCCCAGTCCCGGGATATCACCAAGGAGCGGCACACCGGCCCCCTCACGGGTATCGGAATTTTTCATCAGGCCACCGATCACCACCACCTGGCCACTGCGTGCTTCAACAATAGTGTCAGACTCGCGCACACTGCTGAAGGCCAATGGCAGAGATTGGGCTTGTCCGGCGACGGTGATCACCTTGGTCTGATCCACCACCTCACTGACGGTTGGATGCACATGCAACGTGACCCGCCCCTGACCACTGATCTGTGGGGTGACATCAAGAGCAATGCCGGAGAAAAACGGGGTCAGAGTAATGTCCGGTGTGGTGGTCGTGGTCGTGCCGGTGACGGTGTCGCTGGAAATATCGGTGACGAAGAATTCATCGGTACCAACCTTGATGACCGCTTTCTGATTATTAAGCGTGGAAATCCGCGGGCTGGACAACACCTGCACATCGCCCTGGCTTTTCACCGCCTCAATAAACGCTTCAAAATCATCAAACTGCAACGTGGTGGAAAACACCCCGCCAAACGCCGACGTAACCAAACCATCCACCAGCGGATTGGTTCCGGCAAGTTCACTGGCCCCGTCACTGAAGTACGTCCCGCCGCCCACCTGGCCAATCGTTGCGGTGTTGCTGCCGTTATGGATCAGCCCTGCCCAGTTAATGCCGGTCTGATAGCCGTCTTTGAGTTCAACTTCAATGATTTTTGCTTCGAGAATCACCTGCCGCTGCAAGGTAATCTGAGTTCTGTTGAGGTAATCGGTCACCATCTGAAGCTCTTGAGGCAGCGCACGCACTACCACCAGCCCCGCCTGAGGCTGAACAATTACTCCACGGCCGTTTTCGTGACCAACCAGGGATTGCAGGGCCTGCTGCAACCCGCTCCAGAAGTCGCTCTCCGACACCGTCGTGATTCGGCTGCCGGAGCTGCTGGTTGTGCTGTTTGAGGAGGAGTTGCTGTTGCTGTCATTGTCGTTGCCGTTATTATCATTGCTCACGGCACTGACCTGCCCGGAATTTACCCGTGTCAGTGAGTGTCCACTGCGCTTCAAGGTCAGGTAATCCACTTCGAAAATCTGCGTCTGAATGTTGTTGGGCAGGATCTGGTAGCCCCCGGCGATGGCACGATAATGAAAACCATAGACATCGCGAACAATCGTCAGCACTTCTTCGAGAGTGACATTTTTCAGATGCAACGTGATCGTCCCTTCCACATCGGGATGCACCACTAGGTTGGTCGGCGTATCGGTGACCAGACCGGCAAAAAAGGCCCTCGCTTCAACCTGTTCTGCCACCACATCAAAACGGGGCTGTGTCGCCGGAGTATCCCCCAGCACCAGCGGCGGCATCATGGCCTGTTGCACGGCAGCCGGAACCGGCGCTGCAGCAGCGGGCTGAGCAGAAGATTCAGGAAAGGAATTTAACGCCGCTGACGGCGTAGTAGGCTGCGCCGTCATAACCGGGCTGCACCCGGCCAGCAAAACAAACGCGGCCAGCAGGGTGACAGAGGCCTGAATCAGGGCTTTCATTCTCATCATGAACCTTACTCCGTTATCTTTCGTTTAACCGATGGCACCTTCTTGTGTGCCGCCAAGTGCAATCGGTGATGTTTGTTGCCTTTTTGAAGTTCGACCTGACGATCCGTGATGCTTACCACCCGGTAACCGTTGATCTGACCGCCCTCGGTCACAACCCGACCATTGATAATGGCCACCCGGCGCTGTTGCGCCATAAGAATACTGGTCAGGGTCAACGGGGTTTCAGGTTCAGTTTTCAACGCGGCAGCCCCGTTGCCTTGCGGACGCATGGGATCATACCACGCCAGCGCTGATGTTGCCGGTATCGCCAGCAGCAGGAGCAGACCACCAATAGCCAACAGGCTGTATTGTCTGACAAAGCAATTAACCACTGATCCACCCTTTCTCCAGACTCAGGGTGTAAACATCGACCTGAATACGGGCTTGAGGATAACCTTCGCCCATCTCAATGTGCAGACCATGCCAGAACAGGCGGTGAGGCAATTGCCGCAGGTCCTGCAGGTACGCCAGTATATCCAGATAGCCCCCTTGCAATTCGAGGTGCAGTGGATGCCGGTACAGAACCACCTCAGGAGGAGGAGCAGCCGCCTCCTTGGCTTCGCCCTTTTGAGGCATTGGCGCAAGATTAATCGCCTGTGGTTGACCATTCTCCATGGAGATCAACGTCAATCCAGTGCGCTGTTTGAGCATCGACCGGAGCAATCCGGGCATTTGCGCCGGAGGGACCAAGCCCGACAGGTTTTCCTGCAGGCGCTGATCAAACCGGGCAATCTCCTGCTGAAGTTGCTCAAGCCTTTTGCGGGTGTCCGCGTCGGGATCTTTTTGCGCCAGTAGCGATATCTCAAGCACCTGGCTTTGCAAAACGGTGTTGTCCTGTTCCAGCTGTTGTACCTGGCGCTCCAACGCTGTCTGTTCTTTAAGTCCGGGTAAAAAGATCAATTGGACAAACACAAACAACGGCACACCAAACAGTGTCCCGATAATCAGGCGCTGCTCGCGCTTATTCAATGCGGCAAACCAGCTCTTGAGCTTGTCCGACCAGAACGTTGCGTCACTCATTTTCGCCTCCCTGCCGGGTACTCAGATCAAAGCTGTAACCTCCATCGCTCTGGCGTTCGAGGCGGGCAAAGGCAAAATGGCGTCTGGAAAAAACCGGCTGTTGGGCCAACGCTTCCACCATCTGCGGCAACCGCTCAGCCTGCAGGGCCACGCCGCTTAGCGTCATCTCGTCGCCACCGTTAGCGAGCTGAATCGTCGTCAACCAAACGTGGGATAACGGCCGGGAGGCCAGGGCCTCCAGACTGTCAATCACCAGTTCTTTCTTGCGACTGAGTTGCTCCACCTGGTGCAACACCGGTTTACGCAAATCAAGCTGACGGCGGGTATCGAGCAGGGTGCGCGTCAGCAGTTTACTCGGTTTAAGTGTTGCCACCTTGTCGTCCAATGCCGTCAGTTCAGCCTGTAAGCTGCTCTGGCGTTGACTTTCAGCAATCTGACGTTGTTGCCATTGATCGCGTTGCCGTCCCTGCCACCACGCCAGCAGCACCATGACAACAACCATCACCACAAAGGTGGCCGTAAGAATCGCCCCGAGCTGAGAGCGCCGTTGCGGCTTAAATTGGTCCTGATAGAGATTGATCTGCTGCATCATCTCAACTCCACTCCGTGCGCAGGGCTGCGCCAATGGCTGACAGACAATGGCATAATTCTGTATCTGACATCGTGCAGTCCGCCAGCAGATCACCCATTTGTAATGGCTTGATTTCCGGAGCAAGATAGCTGTCGAGATAGGATTGCAACCCAGGCACAGGATCACTCAACGGCGCGATATAGACCGAGGACACCGGTTGGCGTGACACGCTGCTTTCGTAATAATCAAGGGAGCGCTGAATCTCAAGAATCACCGCATCGAGGATATTTTGCTGGGCTTGAGAAATCTCCACCCCATCAATTTCGTTCGCCGGATCAGCCGCGGCAACCAGTTCTTGAACACCGAGATTAATCCGGCGTGCCATACACAGCTCACCATTGCGAACAATGGTAATCAGTCCGCTGTCTTTCCATAAACTCAGCAGAGCCAGTCCTCGTCCATCATCGGGCAGCAGCGACACCAATGAGCGCTGGGCCAGTTCGGGAATATCAATGGCACCAGTATCAAGCTCGGCGTCACGCAGCGCATGCACGACATGCCAGACCTGTTCCTGCGATGCAGCCACGGCAAAGGAGAGTGTCTGGTTCTCGGATGCTTTAGAACTAAAGGTGTCCACCACAGCCTGGTCCGCAGGAAAATCAAGCAGATCCTTAATCTGCCAGCGTACCGCTTCACGAAATTCGTTTTCCGGGACATCCGGCGGATCAATCTGGATCAGATTGTAGCTTCCCCGTGCCATGACCGCCACCGTTCGACTGTGGGACAAACCATGTTTTTCAACCAGCTTGTGAAGAACTTCGGAGATTTGATCGGCAGAACAATATGCGCACTCGGCGAATACCAGTTTTGGATGTGGCTCTTCCTGAACCAGATGCACCAGTGCGACTCCCTCGGAAAAAAAGGAGACCCCTGTCACTCCCTGGTGGCGGGATGATTTTTTCTTGAGCAGTTTCAGCTTGTCCTCCTGTTATCGGCCGGGGGAAAAAGACACAGTGTCAGACTTCTGAGACTGGCGACTATTTAACCAAAAAAATTAAAAGCGCACAAGAACATTAAAATGCGAGTGCTTATAATAATTGTTTAAGTTTAAGGTCCGTCCTACTTAAGCATGTCGTGGATATTGCTAAAAAAATCGCTGGCCATGGCCTTTTGCTGCTCCGGTGGCGCTGCTTGGCTCTCGCCTTTTTCATGAAAAATTAGACTTTCTGGAATCTCGCCGAGAAAACGACTCACCTCACGTGGCTGTAACTTGCCGTATTTCTTGCGCCGTGCCGCACCAAGCAGCGTCAATTGCTGGCGAGCCCGCGTCATGCCGACATAGCACAGCCGCCGCTCTTCACTGACATCCTGGGTTTCTTCAATGGTTTTGCTGTGCGGCAGACTGCCCTCTTCCATACCGACCAGAAACACACAGGGGAATTCCAACCCTTTACTGGAGTGAAGACTCATTAAAACCACGGCATCTTGTTTCAGCTTTTCTTCTTTGCTGCCACGCGGCGGCTCATCGCGGTCGAGCAGTGAGACTTTTTCCAAAAAACTTTCCAAAGTGGCAATGACTTCACGCTCTTCATAGGAGGACACCGCATTCACCACTTCATGGAGGTTCTCCACCCGGCGCCGGGCTTTCTTGGGATCGTCAGCCTGACGATAGAGCTCCTCCTCCAACTGCAGTTCACGAAACAACTCCTGGGTTGTCGTCACCAACTGACCGGGCTGGCGAAAGCGACGCTGATAGCGCTCCATTAAAGCGATAAAGGCTTGAATCGCTTCACCCGCTTTCTCGCCAATTCCGTCAATCCCGGCGCTATGATGGAGGACATCCCACAGGGAGCACTCCCCGGTCACCGACGCCTGAATCAATCGCTCCGCCGTGGTTTCGCCGATACCGCGCTTGGGATAATTGAGAATCCGCAGCAGATTGACTTCATCAAGCGGGTTGGCCATCACTTTAAGATACGCCAGAGCATCCTTGACTTCTTTACGATCAAAAAACTGTTGGCCGCCAATCAGCACGTAGGGAATATTTTCATAACGCAACTGCTCCTCAAAGGCACGCGACTGACCATTGGTCCGATAAAGGATGGCAAAATCACGGTATT
Source organism: uncultured Desulfuromonas sp. (assembly GCF_963678835.1). Taxonomy (NCBI): domain Bacteria; kingdom Pseudomonadati; phylum Thermodesulfobacteriota; class Desulfuromonadia; order Desulfuromonadales; family Desulfuromonadaceae; genus Desulfuromonas; species uncultured Desulfuromonas sp. Next base: position 682,195 of record NZ_OY787469.1, on the reverse strand, counting down.
GGTACTGATGGCGAAACCGCTCGCGGTGAATCACTTCCACCACGGCCATGGCTTCATCTTCACCATCATCACAGCAGCGATACACCACGTCGGCTCCGTCCTTTCCCGCTGTCCACAGTTTTTTGCCATGCCGGTCTTGATTGTGAACAATCAGAGCGTTGGCCGCCGCAAGGATATTGCCGGTGGAGCGGTAATTCTGTTCGAGCTTGATCACCCGGGCGCCGGGAAAATCCTTGCCGAAATCGAGAATATTGCCGGGCTTGGCTCCCCGCCAGCCATAGATGGATTGATCATCATCACCGACCACGCAGAGGTTGTGGTGGGCGGAACTGAGCAGACGCAGCAGATGGTATTGAACGTGGTTGGTATCCTGATATTCGTCAACCATCATATAGCGAAATTGCTGCCGGTAACGATCCAGCACGTCGCTAAAGCGTTCAAATAAGCGAATGGTCAACAGCAGGATGTCATCAAAATCGATGGCGTTGCAGGCTTTGAGCGACTTCTGATAGCGTGGATAGATCTCAGCCGTGAGCACTTCGCACTCATCGCGCGGATTAGCGGTGTAATCATTGGCTTCGACCAGCTCGTTTTTCGCTGCAGAGATCAGCCATAAAATCCGATCCGGATCCACATTGCCGCCCGACGGCAACTGGCGACCCTGAACCATGTCACGCACCAGGCGCAACTGATCCGAGGTGGGATAGATGGAGAAATTTTTCTTGTAGCCGAGCTGTTCGATCTCCTGGCGCAGAATACGCACGCCCAGCGAATGAAATGTCGAAATGGTCAGGCCTTTGGCTTTTCCACGCCCCACCTCCTCCACCACCCGGTCGCGCATCTCTCGTGCCGCCTTATTGGTAAAGGTTAAGGCCACAATCTGTTCTGCCGGAACACGCTCAAGCAAATGGCCGATCCGGCAGGTGATGACACGGGTTTTTCCGGAACCGGCACCGGCCAACACCAGCAGGGCGCCTTCCGTGTGGAGGACTGCCTGACGTTGCGGCTCATTGAGCTGCATCAAGTCCATGGAATGTCCCTAACAATAAATTGGCCAAGCAACACTTGATTTCTATATCGCGCTTCGTGTATCTTATCCGCCATGTCTAGAATCATCATTCTTCTCATCAGCCTGTTGTGGGCTTCACTGGTCTTCATTTCGTGGGATGGCGTTGCCAAAACAGCTCCATTGCCAAACGATTCGTCGCCGTACACCTACAACCAATAGTATCCTGCTCCCCCCTGTCACCGCATTACAGAAAACGACACCTCGCGCCCTGACGACTGCCGCGTCGTTCAAACTCTTCGTCGATGGCATTAAGCACTTCCCATTTTTTCAACGACCAGCGTGGTGCCAGTAAAATATCGCGTGGCCCATCGCCGGTCAGTCGCTGGATCATGGTGTCCGGATGCAACCTCTCGATAAAATCAACCACGGTCTGCACATAACTGGGCTGATCAAACAGGGTGAAAGCCCCCTGCTCGTAAAGATCACCTAACGCCGTATCCTTAAGAACATGCAGCAGATGGACTTTAATGCCGTCCACCTTAAGGCGTGCCATCTCGTCTGCAGTGGCCATCATCTCGTCATGGGATTCCCCCGGCAAGCCGAGAATGACATGTGCACACACCCGCAAATCGCGCTGTCTGGCGCGACGATACGCATCGACAAAACAGCCATAATCGTGGCCACGACGCAGAAAGTTTAAGGTCTTGTCATGACAGCTCTGCACACCAATCTCCAGCCAAAAATAGGTGCGCTGGTGATACTCCTGCAGCAGGTCAAGAACCGCGTCTTCCAGACAATCCGGCCGGGTGCCAACAGCCAGTCCGACAACGCCGGGAACAGCAAGAGCTTCATCATAAAGCGCACGCAACGTTTCAACCGGGGCATAAGTATTGGAGAAGGGTTGAAAGTAGGCCACAAAATGCTTGGCCTTATACTTACGGACCATGATCTCTTTGCCATGCTCCACCTGCTCGGCAACACTCAGACGACGGGCAATGCCAAACGACCCGGACCCATTGGGTTCACAAAACAGACAGCCCGGAGACTGACGGTCCGTACCACGGTTGGGACAGGAGAAACCGGCATCGATGGATATTTTGTGAACCCGGCCGCCGAAACGCTGCTTGAGGTACTGGGAATAAACGCGATAAGCTTTGGACATGGCCCGACTATGCCACTGCCGGGGTCAGGGCGCAAGGATTTTGCCGAACCTCGGGCGCACGGGGTAAAAACAGGTCATTCATGGTCTTTGTGGCTCAAGGTCTGCAGGTATTCTTCCCATTCGCTGGGCAGCAGGTCTTTCTTTTTTGAGTTGCAGGCTTTGCAGGCCGCGACACAATTTCCCTTGGTCGTCTTGCCGCCGCGCACCAGGGGCACAACATGGTCGAGGGTCAGCTCTTTGGGGGGAAAATGTTCCCCACAGTAATAACAACGTCCTTCGGCAACACGGTTTTTCCACCAGCCGGTTTTACGCAATTCACGTGCTTTGGCGCGCTCTTTGCGCAATTGCTCTTCTGGAACATCCATATAAAATGTCATGTCGATTGACCTTTTCGCAAACAGTCGCATCTAAGCAACTGAATTCATTAAAATATTGACCAGCCTCTTGCAGATTACCCCGAACTGTGCGATGAATAGCCCTGCCGGAAAAACACCGATTCAGGCCAGAAGAGACTTCCTGCCGAATCTACCATTCCGGCAGTGCGGGAAACAAGGGGAGAACTGCGATTCCTCGCCCTGCGCTGGATCAGTGGCCTTAGCAATGTGCCTCGGATCAACTACGATGCCTTTGGATGCTTCAGACATCTGCTAAAGGAGAGCTTCACGATTTATGAAGATACTTATTGTCGGAGCAGGACAAGTCGGCTACTTCCTCTGTGAGCGATTGGCTATGGAGGGACACGAAGTCACGTTGATTGACCGCGACGAAGTGCACCTACAGCAGGCCCAGGACCGTCTTAATGTCATGGGCCTCTGCGGCAACGGTGCCAGTGCTGAAATTCTTGAACAGGCCGACATCAAGCATACCGACATCTTTATTGCCGTTACCGACCTGGACGAGGTTAATATTCTCGCCTGCCTTCTTGCCCGTGAATACGAGGTCAAAACCCGCATTGCCCGGGTCAAGAGCATTGAATACCGCAGCCACGGCGCCATCTTATCCAAAGAGAAGCTCGGCATTGATCTGTTGATCAATCCCGCCGATGAGGTTGCCGACGAGATTGTCAAAATCACCCGGCGCAGCGGCGCGTTTGATGTGGCGGAATTCGTCGAGGGCAAAATTCAATTTCTCGGCTACCGCATTGCGGATGAAAGTCCACTGTGCGGCATGAGCTTACGCGAGCTCGGCGAACTACGCGGCATGTATCGGTTCGTTGTCACGGCTATCAGCCGGGATGACAAAACCATCATTCCCCGCGGCGAAGACCTCATCCAGTCCGGTGACAGTATTTTTCTGTTTGCCCACCAGAACGATCTGCCTGCCATTCAATATATGCTGCAACCCGGTGAAAAGAAAAAGCGCAAAATACCGCGCGTTTTCATCCTCGGTGGCAGCAACATCGGTATCCGCATCGCCTCGCAACTGGAAAAACTCCAATACGATGTGCGCCTGATCGATGCCAACGAGCAACGCTGCATCAAAGTTTCAGCCAAGCTGAAAAAAACCATGGTCATTCAGGCGGAAGGCACAGACATCCACGCCCTTGAAGAGGAAGGCATTGCCAGCGCCGATACCTTTATCGCCGTCACCGGCAAGGATGAAACAAACATCCTCTGTTCGTTGCTGTGCAAACAACACGGCGTTAAACGTACTCTGGCCCTGATCAACAAGCCGGAACTGCTCAGCCTGGCCCCAACTCTGGGCATTGATGCCTGTATTTCTCCGCGCCTGTCGGCCGCTGGCGCCATCCTCAAATATGTACGGCGTGGCGGCGTTATCTCCCTGGCCACCATTGAAGGCAGCAACTCCGAAGTGCTTGAATTTGAAGTCAATGCCAGCAGCAAATTTCTCAACATCCCCTTGAAAAACCTTCATTTTCCAAACGGAGCCATTATCGGCGCCATTGTTCAGGATGACCGCTATGAAATCGCCACCGGCGACTCAACACTGGCCATTGGTGATCGAGTGGTGGTGTTTGCCCTTCCTGCGGCTCTGCCCAAAGTGGAAAAGTTTTTTGAATAAATGAGTATTCTTTTTGTCCTGCATATCCTCGGTGCCCTTCTGACCTGCCTGGCCCTGGCCCTGCTGCTGCCGATTCCGTTTTCTTATTACTACCATGACGGCAGTGCCATGGCGTTCATCTGGGCCTCCGCGATCTGCCTGATCGTCGGCACGGCGTTGATGAAGCTGTTCAAAAACAAAAAAGAACTCTCGGTACGTGAAGGGTTTGCCGTGGTCACCTTCGGCTGGCTGGTCTTCGCGTTCTTCGGCGCGTTGCCCTATCTGCTTTCCGGCGCAATCACCTCACCGCTCGATGCGGTGTTTGAAACCATGAGCGGCTTCACCACGACCGGTTCCACCATCCTCACTGAAATTGAAAGCCTGCCACAGAGCATTCTGTTCTGGCGCGCTTTGACCCATTGGCTGGGCGGGATGGGGATTATTGTCTTAAGTCTCGCGATTCTGCCGATGCTCGGGGTCGGTGGCATGCAACTGTTTCAGGCTGAGGTGCCGGGACCGACGGCGGATCGTCTTAAGCCGCGGATTCAGGACACGGCCAAACTGCTGTGGGGTGTGTATGTCATTCTCACGGCCGTAGAAACCGTGCTGCTGATGGGTGGCGGAATGAGCTTTTACGACGCGATTTGCCACGCGTTTGCCACCCTGGCCACCGGTGGTTTTTCAACCCGTAACGCCTCGGTCGCCGCTTACGACAGTGCCTACATCGACTGGGTTATTACCCTGTTCATGTTTCTGGCCGGGGTTAACTTTTCACTGCACTATTACGCCCTCAAAGGGCGCATCGGCGAATACTTCCGTAACGAGGAATTTCGCTTTTATCTGACCATCACTGTCAGCGTCACCCTGCTGCTGGTGTTCCTCAACCAGGGAACGGTCTACAGCTCATGGGTCGACAACCTGCGCTACAGCGCATTCCAAACCACGTCGATCCTGACAACAACCGGTTTCGGCACCGCTGATTTCGAACTGTGGCCGGTACTGACCCAATACCTGTTGGTGTTCATGATGTTTATCGGTGGCTGTGCCGGGTCAACCGGCGGCGGCATGAAAGTCGCCCGTCTGCTGCTGCTGTTCAAGCACGGCACCGTACAACTCTACCGTCTGATCCATCCCCGCGCCATCCGCCTGGTGAAACTGGGCGACCAACCGGTGGCACCGGATGTCATGCAATCCATCCTTGGTTTTTTCGCCCTGTTCATGGGGGTGTTTGTCACGGCATCCTTCCTGATGGCAGCCAGCGGCATGGACTTGGTTTCTGGAGCCGCAGCCGTTATCGCCACCCTCGGCAACATCGGTCCCGGCCTCGGCAGCGTCGGCCCGGTGGACAACTTCGCCGCCGTTCCCGAGTTCGGCAAGGGCGTACTGATTCTATGCATGCTGCTGGGGCGGTTGGAACTGTTTACCGTTCTGGTGCTGTTCCTGCCGTCGTTCTGGCGCAAGTAAGTCAAAGTAAGTCCACCCCGTCAGCTCTCGTTCGGGAAGACCTTTTCCCGACAAGATTAAAAGGATGAAATTCTGTTCGTTTCAATCCGAAACACGCTCAGTCAGAGTTAACCCCCTTGCTTTTCTGTCCTGCCAGGTCTGATTTGTCTGTGGTCAATTGGATGTTCTGCCTGTCTTAGTGACCCAGTGGGAAGAAATCAAATAAAAAAGACAGGCTGCTTCAACAACCTGTCTTTTAAAAATTTTACGACGATTTCAGTCTGATCTATTCGTCGCGAAACAGCACAAATCCCATCTGGCGTCCGGTTTTACCACCATCGCGACGATACGAGAAAAACAGTTCGCGCTGATTCCAGGTACAGGCATCCGCACAATCGATATTTTTCTTTTTAATCCCAGCTTGTTCCAACTGCAGCAGACAACTTTTTTGCAAATCCACTCGCCATTTACCCAATTCCACTTCCGTCGCAATCTCGTCCCAGTGACCGGTACCGTTACGGAATCCTTCACGCACATCTTTGCCAACGTCATAATGCTCGGCGCTGATACCGGGACCGACAGCCACCAACAGATCTTCTGCGAGACTGCTGAACTCCTCGCGCATGGCGTCAAATACTTTGCCGATCAGACCATTGGCTGCGCCGCGCCAGCCAACATGGACCACAGCAGCAACGCGCTGTTTGGGATCAAAAACAATCAGCGGATAACAATCAGCAACGGTGACACCCAGCATCAAACCGGGCTGGTTGGTGATAATGGCATCGGCTTCGACATCCTGAAAGTGACTGACATCATAATTCTTCTTGTCCACAACGATGATGTCATTGCCATGAACCTGCTTGACCAGCAACAAGTGGTGCAGCGGCAGATCAAAAGCATGCAACAGTGTCGAGCGATTTCCCTCAACATTATAGGCCGCATCTTCAGTGTTACTCCCCAGATTAAGCGAGTTGTAAGGCGGACGGCTGACACCACCGTTACGCGTGGTCACACCGGCAAACAGGGTCTTGCCGTCACACCAGTCTGCCTGCAGACAGCTGATTTTGCCATGTTTTTCAAGGTTCATGGTTCATGCTCCCTTCTGTGTTCTCATCGACATCAATCCCGACCGGATCGTAGGCTTCGGACAGGGACGACTGTTCTACACCATATTTGTCGTCGAGAAAAGCTACAATTGATGCCAAGTCGTCAGGAAGGTCACTGGTGAACTCGAGATAGTCACCGGTTCGCGGGTGAATGAACCCCAGTAGACGGGCATGCAACGCCTGCCGATGCAGGGCATGAACCCGCTTGCGCACTTCCAGATCGTTGATGCCGTTGGCCCGGGTCCGGTTGCCGTAGAGGGGATCACCGACCAGAGGCAGATTCATCTCTGAAAGATGAACCCTGATCTGGTGGGTTCGTCCGGTTTCAAGACGCATCTCCAGCAGGCTGAGCCGATCGGCATCGTAACGCCGCAACACTTTCCAATGGGTCACTGCCCGTCGGCCACCGCGCCCCTTTGAGGTCATTTTTTTACGGTGGGTGGGGTGACGGCCAATGGGAGCATCAATGGTGCCACGAGCATTTTGAACCTGGCCGTGAACCAGAGCCACATAGCGACGCTGAATCGAATGATCCTTGAACTGGGCTGCGAGATGATTGTGGGTAGCATCATTTTTCGTCGCCACCATGACACCGGAGGTATCCTTGTCAAGACGGTGGACAATTCCCGGCCGCAGTTCCCCCCCGACACCACTGAGGTCGTGGCAATGATACAACAGGGCATTGACCAGGGTTCCCGAGCTGTGTCCAGCGGCAGGATGAACCACCATACCGGCGGCCTTATTGATCACAATCAGGTCGGCATCTTCATAGAGTATCGTAAGCGGCAGGTCTTCCGGGAGGGTTTCAACAGATTGCGCTTGCGGCAGAGTCACGCAGACCGTTTCTCCACCACGCAGTTTGGCTCCGGCCTTGACCGTCTGATCATCGACACGCACCAGACCATCATCAACCAATTTTTTTAGTTGCGAGCGCGTCAACTCGGGAAGCTGGCGCGTTAAAAACCGGTCCAAGCGTTCCGCAGCCTGGCCCGGTTCGATGTAAAACGTTAAATTTTCATTCATTTACCAAATCGAGCTTTCTATTTTCCCGGCTTGTTTGATCATGACATCGACAATCGCCCGATCAAACAACTGATCCCGGTTTTCCAATGTTTCCGAGACCCGTTCGGCAAAATGCTCCCGCCCTTCCTGCAGCTCTTCGGCGAGCAGATCAAAAATATTGTCGTTCTTGATCCCCTCTTCTACTTTATCCGGATTGTACAAGGCAATATCCGACACGATGGCTCGTGCCAGACGAAACGCCAGTTCAGGATCTTCTACACGTCGCGCCATCAACTTCTCCTGTCTGTGTCAAGATATATGCGCCGAAATGGGGGGGAGGTCGCTACGACCTGTCAACTGTCCAGAAAGATTAACTAAAAAGCCGGAGGTTGTCAAACTTAGCAATCTAATTGAATAATTTGGCACGCACTAATTTTTCTCCACGCCATCAGGAGAGGGCTGGAAGCTGTCCGAGAAAGCGGAACAGATCCAGGTGGCTACCACGAAAGTCGGCAACAAATTGCGCACTGCGATCTATCAGCCAGGTGTCCACCAAAAAAGTGGTCATCCCCAAATGACTGGCGGAGAGGTCGTGTTCCGTATCGTTACCAACCATCAGACACTGCTCGGCCCGGCATGTCAACTGATCAAGAATATCTTCAAAATAATGTGGGTTTGGCTTGCAGTAACGGCTGTTTTCAAAGCTGGTGATCAAGGAAAAATCCTCGGCCTTCATCCCACCCCAGTTCAGGCGTGCTTCCACCAATGGTCGTGGAAACACCGGGTTGGTGGCCAGCACCAGTTCCAATCCCTTCTCGTGACAACGCTGAATCAACTTGGTGGCCAAAGGCAACGGTTGCACCAACGGACTGAGCAACTCCATGTTATAGCGGAAAAAGTGATTCAGACCATCGCAAAACTGCTGGGCTGGAATGCCCAGGTCTTGTTCAATCACTTGCCAATAATACTGTTCATTGGTCTGGCGGCCGTCATCGCTGCCCAATAACTCAATAGTGCGACGAATCATCTGATCGATAAACGGTCGTGGCGGCATCTGCGGATCAATGCAACTCGCCAAGTGCTCCAGATAGGCCGGAACAAATTTGTGCATATCAACATTGATCAACGTTCCGTCGAGATCAAACAGCACTGTGGTGATTTTCTGAGGTAGTGTTTTGGCCGTCATCAAATTCCAGACACGATTTAACAAAAAAAAAGGAGGCAGCACAGGCTGCCTCCCTTTTGTAAACAAACTTACGGTTCGGATTACTTGCTGTGGCAAAACTTACAGGAAGCCATATCCTCAACCTGCTCGTGGCAACCGCCGCACAGTCCGTGACCGGCAGACATGCTGGAAACATCGATCTTCGCAGGCTCACCTTCGTGGCAACTGCTACAGTCGTTGTCCATCATTTCCTTATGCATGTTGTGATCAAACGTGATAGCACCTTTGGTGGCACCTTCGTACTTGTAAACCCCTTCCGGCAGTACTTCGACTTTTACAATCGGTGCCGTGGTTCCGTCCTGCTGAGCCAGGAAAACCGGCACACATGCAAAGACTACAGCGAGTACCGCAAACAACAAATTCTTCATCCACTCAACTCCTTTTTTCGGACTACCATAACAATTCATTGAAACTACCAGCTCCCTTTTCTACCCCGAACCCGAGATGATGTCAATTCAGATTTCAGCAAAATTAGCCAAAAATCGTCTAAAAACATCTATTTATTCCCTGCGTTCTGTATACGATAATGTTTTTTCAAACTTTCATCTTGCTGTTACTCCCGCTATACTGTTGATTTTATATGTCACATTGAACCAATTCGTTTCCTATCAACAATTTAAGGAGGGCCTTGCCGGGAAGCCCCTGAGGTACAGGCCACATCAGCCATGAACGAAAAAACACGCAACTATCTAATTTCTCTACAAAAAAACGAGATCACTGAATACCATATTTATACCAAGCTGGCCAAATCGATCCGCAGCAAAGACAATGCGGTTATCTTGCAGCGGGTTGGTAACGAGGAACGCCGCCACTATGAGATCTGGAAGAATCACACCAAAACCGACGTGGCACCCGATCGCGTCAAGGTGTGGTTGTATTATCTGATCAGCCTGATTTTCGGCTTCACCTTCGGCATGAAGTTGATGGAACGGGGCGAAGTGGGCGCTCAGACCAACTACAAGCTACTCAGTGAAGAATTTCCCGAGGCCGCCCAAATTGCTGCCGAGGAAAAAGAGCATGAGATGGAATTGCTCGCTCTGCTTGACGAGGAGCGTCTGCACTACACCGGTTCCATTGTTCTCGGGCTCAACGATGCTCTGGTCGAGCTTACCGGTGTGCTTGCCGGCCTGACTCTGGCCCTGCAAAACACCCGGCTCATCGCTCTGGCCGGACTGATCACCGGCATTGCCGCGTCACTGTCCATGGCCTGTTCTGAATATCTGTCGATGAAAAACAGTAACGGTGAAGAGAAACACCCGGTCAAAGGCGCTGCCTACACCGGCATTGCCTATGTCTCAACGGTATTCCTGCTGATTCTGCCATTTCTGGTGTTTGAACACTATTTTGTCTGCCTGTTCTTCAGCCTGGTCGCAGCCGTCGCCATTATTGCCGGCTTCAATTATTATATTTCCATTGCTGAAGACCTGACATTCAAAGACCGCTTTCGCGAGATGGCCGTGCTCAGCCTTGGTGTTGCCGGACTGAGTTTCCTTATCGGTTATGTGGTGCGCGTCTTTCTCGGTGTCGACATTTAACAGGAGACTGGCATGGACGCAACTCAGGCTATTGGCCAATTGATCGACTTTATGACGCCGAAATTCGGCACTCTCATCCACACGGGTCCCTGGTTGACCATCGATCAACAGCGCATTGATGCTTTTGCCGCCGTCACCGGCGATGAACAGTGGATTCACACCGATCCGCAACGCGCCAAAGAGCAATCTCCCTATGGCACAACCATCGCTCATGGCTATCTGACCCTTTCGCTGCTGCCCTTTTTGACCCAGAGCAACCATCCGGATTATTTTTCCGACAACTATCCGGGAATGCGGTTGCGGGTCAACTACGGACTGAACAAGGTCAGGTTTCCATTTCCGGTAAAAGTGGATTCGGCGCTGCGCGCCCATACCACGCTGGCTTCAGCCCGCGCCTTGGATGACTGTGTCGAAGTTATTTATTCAATAACAGTTGAGATTCAGGGGGAAGAAAAGCCCGCCTGTGTCGCTGAATTTGTTGCCCGGCTTTATCCCTGAGCCGGTACGGAACAGGACTGATGATGGAAAATATTCGCGAAGAGGTCAAAGAGCTGCAAATCGGCATGAAAGTGCGCAACCTGCGCCAGGAACGACGCATGACGCTGCAGGACTTGGCCAACATGACCCGGCTCTCCAAGCCGTTGCTGTCACAGATTGAAAACAATCAGGTCATTCCACCGCTGTCGACGCTATTGCGCATTGCCAAAGCCTTTGAGGTCAGCCTCAACTGTTTTTTTGAAGACGAGCGGGACAATACCCAGTGTGTTGTCGTGCGCGCCGGTGAGCAGCACATTCGCCAACTGCGTGCCGCCCAGACCCACGGCAGCCAGTCGTACACCTACAACTCCCGAGCATTCGGCAAAACCCGTCATAACATGGAACCGTTTGATGTGGAATTTTTTGCCCGTGAATGGAGTGATGACCTTCTGGTGCGCCATGAGGGGGAGGAGTTTCTTTACGTTCTTGAAGGGCAACTTGAATTCCGCCATGGGGACCAGACAGTCCTCCTCAATCCCGGTGATTCGGTGTACTACGACTCCACAGAACCACACGGCTACATTGCCCGCAGCGAAACCCAGCCGCGCGCGATTGCTGTGCTATACTCGAAAAACTAAACCGGAGGAAACATCAAAGTCCTCCCCTTTTATGAAATCTGACGACAACAAGGAGAGAACGCTATGGCAAAAGTTGGTGTTGTATTAGCGGGCTGCGGCGTCTACGACGGCAGCGAAATTCATGAATCCGTGATCACCCTGCTGGCCCTCGATCGGGCCGGTGCAGAAATCGTCTGCATGGCGCCCAACGCCGAGCAACTGCATGTGGTCAACCATCTGACCGGTGAGGTTGCCGAAGGGGAAAGCCGTAACATTCTCGTCGAATCGGCCCGCATTGCTCGTGGCAACATCAAAGATATCGCCACAGTGTCCGCAGCAGACCTTGACGCTCTGGTGATCCCCGGCGGTTTTGGCGCCGCCAAAAACCTGTGTGACTTTGCCGTCAACGGCCCTGACTGCCAAGTAAACCCTGAGGTTAGTCGTCTGGTTATGGAAGTGGTTGATGCCAAAAAACCACTGGCCGCCATCTGCATCTCCCCTGCCGTCATCGCCCGCATTCTCGGCCAGGCCGGCAAATCCCCGCAAGTCACCATCGGTAACGATAGCGGCACCGCTGAGGCGATCAATGCCATGGGAGCCCAGCATGTTAATAAAGCGGTGGAAGAGTTTGTTGTGGATGAAAATCTCAACATCCTGACCACTCCGGCATACATGCTGGCAGGCTCCATCAAGGAAGCCGCCGACGGCATTGAAGCCACCATCACAGCATTGATGGCGCGTCTCTAACACCTTTTTTACGACTGACTCTTTCCATTTAAACGGCCAGGCCCCTTGTGGCCCTGGCCGTTTGTTTATTCCCCATCATAAAAGTGCAGTTGCCCAGATCGCTCGCCTGCGGTATAAAAACGCCATCCCTTGTTATCTTTGACCTCTTCACGGTGGGCTGTGCCCCCGAACCAGGAGTTTTTCTATGATTCTCGCTTCCGATCTTAAACGTGGCACGGTGCCTCTGCTTGACGATGCCCCCTGCTCCATCCTCGATGTCAGCTTCCAATCACCCACAGCACGTGGCGGCAACACCTTAGTGAAAACCAAATACCGCAACCTGCTCACTGGACAGGTTTTGAATAAAACCTTCAAGTCCGGCGATAAGCTCGACGAGGCCGATTTTGCCCGCCGCAAAGGACAATATCTGTATGCTGCCGGTGACGACAGCGGCGTGTTCATGGATATGGAAAGTTACGAACAATTTGAGATCAACGGCGAAATGTTTGACGATATTAAGGGCTATCTAACGGACGGCCTTGAAGTGACACTCGGTGTCTTCAATGAGATGGTGGTTCTGGTGGAGTTGCCAATGACCGTCGAATTAACGGTAGAAGAAACCGCGCCTTCGATCAAAAACGCCACAGCCACAGCCCAAACCAAGGAAGCGATCCTTGAAACCGGCATGGCCATCCAGGTGCCGGGCTATCTGGAAAGTGGTGAGCGGATCAAAGTGGACACACGGGAGAATCGCTTTATCTCCCGCTGTTAATCATAGCGCTATCAACCATCACAAGGCAGCCGAAAATCATCTTTTCGGCTGCCTTCATTCCTCACCAACACCTATAAAAGGTTCACGCGCCTAGGCAGGGTGGGCATTGCCCACCCGTTTTACGCCAAAGATGATACGTTGCACGATTCGTCGACCTAAAGGACGGCGAGCCGAATCTGTGAAGCATAACGGAAACAGACTCATTGACTTTGATCTTGAGCTTCAGTGGTTTGCAACTTGAAACGAATCGCACCAGCGAACTTCATCCGTTCTCATAGTTGGTGCCCACGTGACGCGGGCTTCCGCGCCCGCCCGTCGGACCCCTTTTGCGTCGACAAAAGGGGCGCAAAATCGACTCCCAAGGGGTTATCATCAATCAGCCTTCACGGTGTTGTTGCGGATCTTTTTCACGTCAGCCGCGTTATCGGTCGTCGCCATAGAAAGACTATAGCTCCTCCCTCTGCCTTGCTGACGCAAAAAATCTCACGTAACACCACTCGTTCTTCTGATTCATAACAACCCCATTGCACCCTACGGGTTCCCTCTCTGCGTTCACTTACACCGCGATGGCGGAAAAACTCGCCCCGTCGGCATCAGTCCTCAAACCGGTTGCCGACGATGACCGTTCTCTTCGTTCGGTGCTGCTGAACGGGAGGGCTTGGCTGCTTAATAACACACGACTGCAGGGCGGGCACCGTCCCGCCCGTTTAATTGGAGCCACGAAAAAAAAAAAGAGAACGGCGTCAAACTGTTGTCAACATTTTACACCAGAGCTGATGAGTTACACGATTCGCCGACCTAAAGGGCGGCGAGCCGAATCCGTGAAGCATAACGGAAACAAACTCATTGTAGGTTAATCTGAGGGACAGGAGGTGTTCAGCCGGTTTTTGCATCCTTTTGAGCGGCCAGTCAAAAGGATGTCGGCTGCCGGGACGAGACCTGGCGACCTTGGCTTTGATCTTGAGATTCAGTGGTTCGTAATACGAAACGAATCGCTCTGGCAAACTTCATCCGTTCGCGATGGTGGTACCCACGTGACGCGGGCTTCCGCGCCCGCCCGTCGGACCCCTTTTGCGTCGACAAAAGTACCGCAAAATCGACTCCCGTCATTGCACCCTATCGGGTTCCCTCTCTCCATTCTCTTACATCGCAATGTCGGCAAAACTCGCTACCGCTCAAACAGGTTGCCGACAACCATTGCGCTGACGTTCATTGCGTTCGGTGCTGCTGAACGGGAGGGCTGGGCTGCTTAATAACACACGACTGCAGGGCGGGCACCGTCCCGCCCGTTTGATCGGTGCCACACCAGAGGTAGAGCGCGACTTAAGATTGTCATCAACATTTTACGCCAGAGATGATGAGTTGCATGATTCGTCGACCTAAAGGGCGGCGAGCCGAATCTGGACGCATAACGGAAACAGACACAGTGTCGGTTAATCCAGGTTCAGGAGGTGTTCAAGCTGGTTTTTGCATCCTTTTGAGCGGCCAGTCAAAAGGATGTCGGCTGCCGGGACGAGACCCGGCGGTCTTGACTTTGACATTCAGTGGTTCGTAATACGAAACGAATCGCTCTGGCAAACTTCATCCGTTCGCGATGGTGGTACCCACGTGACGCGGGCTTCCGCGCCCGCACGTCGGACCCCTTTTGCGTCGACAAAAGGGGCGCAAAATCGACTCCCGTCATTGCACCCTGCGGGTTCCCTCACTCCATTCTCTTACATCGCGATGTCGGCAAAACTCGCTACCGCTCAAACAGGTTGCCGACAACCATCGCGCTGACGTTCATTGCGTTCGGTGCTGCTGAACGGGAGGGCTGGGCTGCTTAATAACACACGACTGCAGGGCGGGCACCGTCCCGCCCATTTGATCGGTGCCACACCAGAGATAGAGCGCGACTGAAGATTGTTATCACCGTTTTACGCCAAAGACGATGAATTGCACGATTCGCCGACCTAAAGGGCGGCGAGCCGAATCTGGACGCATAACGGAAACAGACACAGTGTCGGTTAATCCAGGTTCAGGAGGTGTTCAAGCTGGTTTTTGCATCCTTTTGAGCGGCCAGTCAAAAGGATGTCGGCTGCCGGGACGAGACCCGGCGGTTTTGGTTTTGGTTTTGGTTTTGGTTTTGGTCCTGGTTTTGGTCCTGGTCCTGGTCCTGGTCCTGGTCCTGGTTTTGGTCCTGGTCCTGGTCCTGGTCCTGGTCCTGGTCCTGGTCTTGGTCTTGGTCTTGGTCTTGGTCTTGGTCTTGGTCAGGAAGACTCAAATTATTCTTCCAAACTTTGCTCCGTAGAACAGGTCGCGCCATCCGGCTGATAACGACGCCGAATATCATTGAGTGCCGTCTCATCACCAATCACCGTCAGACGATCTCCCTCAAGCAACAAGGTCCGCCCGTTGGGAACAAAGGTTTTCCCGCGCCGGGTCAGAAACGCCACCAGGCACCCTTCACCAAACACCACATCGTGCAACGGTCGACCGATCAACTCATGGGTCGGAGTCTCATCGTCCAGACACAACAACAGAAAACGATCACTTTGCAGCAGCGCCTCTTTAAGCGCGTTACGCTGCTGCGCCCCCAGCCATTGATCCGCAAAGCTCTCTTCATCAACCCGTTCAGCAATGCGCGCTAGAATGCGCAAATGCTGCGAAGGGTTACTGTCGGGACTGACAAGAAAAAACAGCGCCTTAACCCTCTGGCTGCCCTCCTCTTCGAGGGTTTGTGGATTGTAGCGGGCCATGCGCACACCATTGCGGGCACGCATCAGCACCATTTCCGATTGACTGATGGCTGTGGAGCGAAAATGGGGCAAGGCCACCCCACGCGTCACCGGTGTCGCACCAATGCGGGTGCCAACCATAATCTGCTCGACGATCTCGTCACTGGTCAATGGAATCACCTTTTCCAGCTTGTGGGCGGCAATGGTCAAGGCGGCTTCAAAGGAGCACTCCTCTTCAAGGTCAATCACCTGACTGCGCAGCAGAATCTCATCAAACGGATCATCATCACGCAGCCCCTTCTCTTTAAGAATGCCACGCAACTCGGTGTCAAGCCCCTGGTAGCGCAGATGTCCCAACCGCTCAAACACGTGGAAGATCGCTCCAGTGCGTGCGACACGCGGTTTGCCATAGGAAAGGTACCAGACGACGGACACCAGAATCAGGGCAAGTGAAAACACGATCGACACGGTTCCCATCTCAACGATAAGAATCATCGGAAAAACAATGCCGGCAATCTGCATCCACGGGTAAAAGGGCGATTTGTAACCGGGATCGTATGAATCGATACGGCTTTCACGCATCACAATAACCGCGGCACACACCAAAGCAAACATCAGCAACTGAAAAGCACTGGCCAACTTGGCAATCTTTACCGGATCAAAGAAGACAATGGTCGCCACAAGGACCAGTAAGGTCACTAGAATGGCATTGGTGGGTGAACCAAACCGGCCGAGGCGACGGAAAACCGACGGCAGCAGATGGTCGCGACTCATGGCCAACGGATACCGCGACGCACTCATCATCCCGGCATTGGCGACGGAGATAAACGCCAGCAGTGCGGCGACGGACAGCAGCAGCTTACCGGTCTCCCCCAGCGCATAATCAGCCGCGACAGCCACAGGCGTCAGACTGCCCTGCAGCTCGGCCTGAGGAACCAGACCGACAATAATAGTGGTGCCAACCAGATAAACGCCCACGGCCGTTGTCAAGGCAAGGATCACTCCCCGTGGCAGATTGCGTTCCGGGTCTTTGACCTCTTCGGACAAACTGGCAACTTTTGTCACACCGACATAGCTGATGTAAACCAATCCGGCCGTGGACAGGATCGCGTCCACTCCTGAGGCGAGAAAACCTTCAAAATTGGCGGCCTGAAGCTGCATCCCACCAGCACCAAAGAACACGGCCAGCAACACCAGCAACCCAATCACCAGGAGGATCTGCAGGCGCCCCCCTTTTCCGGCCCCAAACAGGCTGAGGGCACCAAGGGCCAGAGCGGTGATCACTGCGACGGGAACAATGTGCAGTTCCGGCATGTACAGGGCAATGTACGCCCCCATGCCGACCAGGGCGAAGGCCACTTTGAGAATCAGAGCCAGCCAGGTGCCCAATCCGCCAATGGTTCCCCAGGCCGGACCAAGTGCTCGGTCGAGAAAATAATAAACGCCACCGGCACGCGGCATGGCCGTGGCCAACTCGAGAATACTGAACATGGCGGGGAACAGGGGCAATGCAGCAATGGCATAAGCGAGAATCAGGGCAGGACCGGCTTGCTGTGCCGCTATTCCCGGCAACAGAAAAAAACCGGCACTGAGTGTTGCGCCTGTGGCAATGGCATAGACATCGAGCAGACGCAGTTCTTTTTTTAACCGTTTGTGCTTGATGGGGTCCGCCATAGTGCTCCTTTTGCGAGAGAGGCAATGCTGTTTACAGCATATCAATGATGCCGAGCAAAAAAAGGCGGGTCAACCGTTTTCGAACACATGGCAACGAAAAGAGCCACAGGTATCCGCGAAGGACACACTGTGGCTCGTATTCTTTTACCGACGAGCAGGATCAGGAAACCAGCGGCAAACTGACGATAAAATCACTGCCCTTGCCGGGGGTACTTTCCACCTCAACCCGACCATGGTGGATCTGAACAATATGCTTGACAATGGCCAAGCCCAGCCCGCTGCCACCGGCCTGACGGCTGCGTGCCTTGTCGACCCGGTAAAACCGTTCAAACAGGCGCGGCAGATGCTCGGCCTCAATCCCGCAGCCCTCATCACACACGCGAACGATCGCCCGGCCATCTTCCTCATAACAGCGGATGGTGACCGTGCTGTCGGTGGAACTGTATTTGATGGCGTTTTCAAGCAGATTGGTCAGCGCCTGTTCCAGCAACGGTGCGTTGAGTGGCGACGTGAGATCATGATCCAGTTCCTGTTTGAGGGTGATGCCGAGACCTTCCGCCAGCACGGTACAATCGTTGACCGACTCGGAGATCACTTCGGCCAATTTCTCCGGTTCGAGATCAAAGCGCTCGTGTTCTTCGCCCTGCTCGATACGCGACAAACTCATCAGGTCTTCGATGATCACACTGAGTCGTTCCACCTGCCGTTCGACAATCTTGAGAAACTGCTCCGACTCATCGCGGCTATCCAGAGCACCATCGAGCAGGGTTTCGACAAATCCCTTGATGGCGGTAATAGGTGTTTTCAGCTCGTGGGACACATTGGCGACAAAATCACGGCGCATGGTTTCCAGACGGCGCTGACGCGTCAGATCGTTAAACACCACCAGGGCACCGATACTCTCTTCGCCCATGCCGCGCAACATCGTGCCATGAGCTTGAAGACACAGCTCTTCTTCGCCGCGAAACAGCAGGACATCTTTTTCGATGGTACGTTCGCTATCCATGGCGGCGGTAATAAACGAAAGCAGTTCTGCTTTACGCACCACTTCTTGAACCGGACGTCCGACGACGTTGTCGGGATCAATTTCGAGCAGATGAGCCGCCGCTGGATTCATGCGCAAAACATTTTGGCGTGAATCAATGGCGATGACCCCTTCCACCATACTGCTGAGAACCGCATCCTGTTCGCGGCGCTGCTTGTCAATGGTGGAAATCCGTTCGTTGAGCTGTGCAGCCATTTCATTCATAGTTTGTCCCAAAGCGACGATTTCACTTGAACCACTGATACGCAACCGATGATCCAGCTGGCCGGAAGCATAGCGCTCCGCTTCTTGCTTAATCTGTTCAAGAGGTCGGGTAATCCGTCGGGAGATAAACAAACTGAGGATGGAGACCAGGACAATGGCGACGACACCTCCAACCGCCAATTGCTTACGTAACGCGACAAGACGGGAATTAACTTCATCGACGGCCATGGCGGTGCGCACCACTCCGCTGATGCGACTGTCGGCGATTACCGGCACAGCCAGATACATCATATCTTTTTGCAAGGTCCGGCTAAAACGTTGCGACTTGCCGACTCCCCCTTCCAGGGCCGCCAGAACTTCGGGGCGGCTGCCGTGATTCTCCATCCGTTTCGGATCTTCGCGGGTATCGCCAAGCACCTCACCGCTGGGCAGAATAATGGTGATACGCGTCTCGGTACGCACACCGGCCTGACGGCACAGGTCGTTGATAAACTCCTGCTGGGAGGGCTCAAGATGTTCCCTGATCTGCAGAGCAATCAGTTCCGCACGGGCACGCAGCGATTCAACACTGTCCTGATCATGAAATTGTTTGAGAACCGTGGAGAAATACCAGCCAATTGCCACCACCGCCAGAATAATGGCGAGAACAAGCACCGGATAGATCTGCCACAGCAGTCGCCGTGAACGCATTTTTTCCATGAAAGTGATTAATCCTTAAAGCGATAGCCGACACCGCGAACGGTCTCGATACAGTGACCGAAATTACCCAGCTTCCTGCGCAGGCCGACAATCTGCACATCCACCGCCCGATCCGTCACCGAATAGTCTTCCCCGCGCACGGCGTTGACAATCTGATACCGGGTAAATACCCAGCCGGGACGGCTGGCAAGAAAATGCAGCACCCTGAATTCGGTGTAGGTCAGATCGACACTGCGGCCATCCACCAGGACTTCGTTACGTCCCGGATGGATCACCAGTCCATGGCGTTCAATCACCGCATCGGTTGGCACATGCTCGGTCTCATCGCCCTGCTCGTAACGCCGCAGTACCGCTTTGACCCTTGCCAGCAACACCTTGGGACTGAACGGTTTGGTGACATAATCCGCTGCGCCCATCTCCAGCCCTTTGACGATATCAGACTCTTCGCCTTTGGCCGTGAGCATGACAATCGGAATATCACGCAACTCCCGATCTTTTTTCAGCGTCTCACACACCTCCAGGCCGTCCATACCGGGCAACATCAGGTCGAGAATCATCAGATCCGGGTGTTCTTTACGGGCCTGTTCAACGCCATCCTCTCCCGTGGTTGCCGTCGTCACCTCAAAGCCATCGCGACTCAGGTTGTAGTGAACCAGGGCGAGAATATCCTCTTCGTCTTCAACAATCAGAATATTTTTATTCATCGGTTCCATCATCCTTTTTGCGCGATTTAATCCTTGCTATGTCAGGAAGCGGTTAGCAACAGGTTAGACTTGCGTATGATTGTGCTATTGTCGTGATTGTTCTTCACCATCAAGCGTGGTTCACATCAAAAATTGACAAAACCTCGTCGGTGCAACAACCGTGGCTCACACTTCTAACACACCCCGTCCTTACTTCTTCTGTGGGCTCTGAACGGTTTTGATCATGGCGCACATGTCTTCGTCGGCAAACCCCATCTGGCAACCCCGTTTGGCCATCTCGTTACTGGCTGCGGCATTGGCCAACGGAACACGATGGTGATCACCAAGCTGTACCGCCAATCGCAGATCCTTCTGCAAATGTTTCAGAGGAAAATTCGCGGTAAAATTTTTTGCCAGCATGGCCGCGCCTTTGCCTTTGAACATCGGACAGGCCAACGCACCGGCGCTGAGGACATCGAGCAGGGCTTCCCCCTCCAGGCCACTGGCCTGCGCCAGGGTCAATCCTTCACTCAAAGCGGCAATCATGCTGCCCATCATCATGTTGACTGTCAGTTTCATACTGGCAGCGGCACCGATCTCACCGAGAAATACGGTCTTTTTGCCCATGGCGTCAAAGCCGGGTTGAGCTTTCTCCAACAACGCCTCATCTCCTGCGGTCATGATGATCAGTTCGCCATCGCGTGCCGGTTGCACCGTGCCGGAGACCGGAGCTTCCAGATATTCACCACCGCGCGCCTGAACCGAGATGCCGATCTTTTCAGCCGTCTGCGGGTCCACCGTCGACATATCAACATATCCTTTACCGGGGCCAACCCCTTGGATCACACCGTGCGGGGAAAAGCACACCGCCATAGCCGCCTCGGGATCAGCGACCATGCAAAACGTCACATCCGCAGCAGCAACAACTTCCAGCGGGGTGCTGACCTGGGTAGCGCCAGCCTCGATCAGGTTCTGACATTTGCTCGCATCGCGGTTGTACACCGTGAGCTGGTGCCCCGCCTTGATCAGGTTCATGGCCATGGGGTTGCCCATCAGGCCGCTACCGATAAATCCGTAATTTGCCATCTCTTTTCCTTTTTTATTTTAGGATAATCCCAATTCCTGTTTTTCCAGCTTCAACAATTGATCCCGCAGTTCTGCAGCCTGCTCAAAATTCAGTTCAGCGGCGGCAGCAAGCATCTCTTTGCGGACGGCGTTGATTTTCTTGCGTAACGCTGCCGGGCTGTGCCAGTCTGCCAGCTCTTCGGCCACCTGAGCGACCTCTGCGCTGACCCCTTTGAGATCTTCAAGGATGGTGCGCATCGATTTCGATACCGACTTCGGCACAATGCCGTGCTCGGCGTTGTACGCCAACTGCTGCTGGCGGCGGCGCTCGGTTTCATCGAGACACGCCTGCATGGAGCGCGTGATACGGTCGGCGTACATGATCACCCGACCATCAACATTGCGTGCCGCGCGACCACAGGTCTGGATCAACGAGCGCTCACTGCGCAAAAAGCCCTCCTTATCGGCATCGAGAATCGTCACTAGACCGACCTCGGGAATATCGAGTCCCTCACGCAACAAGTTGATACCAATCAGCACATCAAAATCGCCCTGGCGCAGACCGCGAATGATTTCCATCCGCTCGACGGTGTCAATATCGGAATGCAGGTAACGGACACGGATACCGATCTCTTCAAGATAGCCGGTCAGATCCTCAGCCATGCGCTTGGTCAGCGTGGTCACCAGGATACGCGCCTGGGTAGCGATGGTGCCACGAATCTGCTCCACCAAATCATCCACCTGTTGCTGCGCCGGACGAATCTCAATCGGCGGATCGACCAGTCCGGTGGGCCGGACGATCTGCTCGACGACCACGCCCTGGGCTTTTTCCAGCTCGTAATCGGCTGGAGTCGCCGAGACGTAGACGGTCTGCAGATTCTTCGACTCGAATTCTTCAAATTTGAGCGGCCGGTTATCCAGCGCCGACGGTAAACGGAACCCGTAACCAACCAGATTCTCTTTGCGCGAGCGATCACCACGGTACATGGCACCCACCTGCGACACGCTGACATGGCTCTCATCGATAAACAGCAGCGCATCGTCGGGGAAATAATCAAACAATGTCGCCGGCGGCTCCCCTTCGCCACGCCCATCCATATAGCGTGAGTAATTTTCAATGCCCTGGCAATAGCCCATCTCCTCCATCACCTCAATATCGAACATGGTGCGCTGTTCGATACGCTGGGCCTCAATCAATTGATTGCGGTCACGAAAATAGCTGATGCGCTGCTGGAGTTCATCTTGAATCTGCTTGATGGCTCGTTCCAGAGTCGGCCGGGTAGCCACATAGTGACTGGCTGGGAAAATGCTGGTTTTATTTAACTTGTCGATGACTGTACCGCGCAACGGATCAATCTCACTGATGGCATCAATTTCATCACCAAAGAATTCAATGCGCAGCGCCAGGTCTTCCTCATAGGCCGGGAAGATTTCCACGCTGTCACCGCGCACCCGGAAGGTGCCACGGTGGAAATCGGCATCATTGCGCTGATACTGAATCTCAACCAGCTTTTTCAGCAAACTGTTGCGTTCCAGCTCCATCCCCACTTCCAGCCCGACCAACATGCCGAAATAGGCTTCCGGCGAACCGAGGCCATAGATGCACGAGACAGAAGCAACAATCAGCACATCGCGGCGGGTGAGCAAGCTGCGTGTAGCGCTGTGACGCAGCTTGTCGATCTCCTCATTGATGGAAGAATCCTTTTCAATAAAGGTGTCGGTGCTCGCCACATAGGCTTCGGGCTGATAATAGTCGTAATAGGAGACGAAATATTCAACGGCGTTATTTGGAAACAGCTCGCGAAACTCGCCATACAACTGGGCAGCGAGGGTTTTGTTGTGGGCCAGGACCAGCGTGGGACGCTGCACCCGCTCGACGACATTGGCCATGGTAAAGGTTTTACCACTCCCGGTAACACCGAGCAGAACCTGATGCGGGGCACCATCTTCGATCCCCTCCACCAACTCTTCAATCGCTTTGGGCTGATCACCAGCGGGCTGATAGACGGATTTTAACGTAAATTTGGCCATGGGTATCTCTCTGAACTAAACCGGGAAAGACTTAACCTGCAAACAGGAACCATAGCACGACTCAGTCAGGCTGACCAAGAGCACGACCGAACCAGTGACACAATTTCCTGCCAACAAAAAACGGGACATTCTTAAAAAGAACATCCCGCGATACCATTTATTTGATGAGCCGACCGATCAGGCAACCGCTCCGCCAAATTGACTGGAGAGAGTCCGCCCTTGATCCTCACTGTCCATGGATGCACTCGGTGACATGGCGGAAGCCGCAGCAGAGCGCGCAACCATGGCACTGCCCTGCGCTGACTGCTCGGCCATCAACTCAGCCTGGGCCTGAGCACGCATGCGGCTGGCCTGGGCGGCGACGTTGCGGTCCTGTGATGAGGGTTGGGCCGGAGCCAAAGCGGCAGCGCGTATCACATCGGCTTTTTCCATGGTTGCTTGAGGATCACCGGGCACTTCACTCAGATCAACATTGACTTCACCGGACACGGCATAGCGCTTGCCATCCGGGCCCGTTTCATAACTCAATGACGGTGCGCCGGTATAAGGGCCACCAACCGCAGCATGAGCAGCTTCATGAACCTGCACCTCACGGTCGCGTTGGCTCAGTTGCTGAACTTCCTGTTGCTCCTCTTCGGACAGACGTGCTGTCGAGGTTTCACTGTCCTCTTCCGATCCATCGGATTCAGCCGATTCCCGGCCCTCGTCCATCTCTTCAACCGGTTCAGCCTGCTCTTCAGCAACAGTAGACCTCTCCTCGCCACTTGATTGAGACGCCTGAGGGTCAACAACACCGGGTTGCGCATTGCCCTCCTGCTGTCCAGCCATGGAGGCCTGCATCCCCTCTTCACTGATCTGTACCGTATCGACCACATTGAGCGTAGACGCTCCGGTTTCAACAGGCGCAGCCTCCTTTTCACCAAAATTGGTTGCTTGGGCGGTCATGCCGCCTTGACGAGCGGATGCCATGTAAGCGGCAACTTGAAGAGCTTGAGAGTCTGAGGTGGTAATGGGTGTAGCCATAAATCACTCCTCCCCGAAATGACACCGAGGATTGCTTTGTGACGTAAAAACAACACGTTTAACGATAGAACTATATCACAAAGTTTCCCGTTTTCCAGCAAAAAGGACGACAGCAAAAGGACTTAGCTCATATTTTTGAAAAATAGTGCTTAACGATAGGCAGACTGAGGCGCGAGATAACAGACTCGGAAAGGGTGAGCATTGCCCACCCGCTTAATCGGTGCCACGAAAAAAATAGGGAGAGCGGCGAATGGCGCTAGTTTAAGCACTTTCGTAGCAAACTCGGGACTGTCCCAAGCCCTATCTGGGGCTGTCCCAGATGTTTGCGGGCTATGGAACGCTGGTGGTTTGCACCGCAAAAGCCTGGGACAGCCCCCGTGCGGGGACCGTCCCGTTTTTGCTGCTTTTTCCCTTTAAGCTAGCGCCATTCGGGACAGCGGCAAAACCTTATCAAGGTTTTACGCCAGAATTTCTGATGTGCACGATTCGTCGACCTGAAGGGCGACGAGCTGGACCTGTGACGTATGACGGAAAACGATTCACTGTCGGTGAATTCAGGTTCAGGAGAAGTCCAGCCGGTTTTTGCATCCTTTTGAGCGTCCAGTCAAAAGGATATCGCCCGCCGGGCCGAGACCCGGCGACTTTGACTTTGGTCTTGATCTTCAATGGTTCGTCATTCGGAACGGATTGCTCTGGCGAACATCATCTATTCGCGATGGTGGCCCCCACATGACGTAGGCTTCCGCGCCCACACGTTGCTCCCCTTTGCGTCGATAAAAGGGGAGCACGACATCCGTCATTGCACCCTATCGGGTTCCCTCGCTCCATTCTCTTACACCGCGCTGACATTCATTGCGTTCAGTGCTGTTAAACGGAAGAATTAAGGCGATAAACTAACTCTCTATTATTTAATCTTCCAGTCGGTGCCCCCGGCACCATCCAGCAACAGGATCCCTTTTTCCGCCAATTCGTCGCGAATGGCATCAGAACGGGCAAAATCCTTATCCTGACGGGCCTGAAGCCGCTCGGCAATCAACGCGTCAATCTCCTCGATGGTGATATCCAGATCGGCCAGCGCGGACAGGCGTTGCTGGTTCAACCACGCCTTTGGCTCGGAACCGAACATCCCCAGCACCTTACCCAGTTCAAGGAAGGTGTCGTACAGGGAGCGGACTGAAGCAACCAGGTCGGCTTTCTTGCGGAATTTCTTGGTGGCCATCAGCCGATTCATGGTGCGGATGCCTTCAAACAGATAGCCAATTGCCTGGGCGGTATTGAAATCATCGTCCATGGCCTCGCGGAATTTAGCCGTCAATTCCGCGCCATCTGTGGCTTCAACATCACTCGGCGGGCACTCGGCCAACACCTCAGCCGCAGCCTGCAGTCCTTCGTAAAAACGGGACAAACCTAGACGCGCTTCTTTAAGGTTCTGGTCGGAAAAGTCAATCGGCGATCGGTAGTGGGCCGACAGGATAAAGAAACGCACCACTTCAGGATCATAAGTTTTAAGGATATCGCGGATCGTGAAAAAGTTGCCCAGCGATTTACTCATCTTCTCCTGATTGACATTGACGAAGCCGTTGTGCAGCCAGTATTTGACAAACGGCTGGCCGGTGGCGGCCTCGCTCTGGGCGATCTCGTTTTCATGATGAGGGAACACCAGGTCTTTGCCGCCGCCGTGAATATCGAACGATTCGCCGAGATATTCCATGCCCATGGCCGAGCACTCAATGTGCCAGCCGGGACGCCCTTTGCCCCACGGTGACTCCCAGGACGGTTCTCCTGGCTTGGCCGCTTTCCACAGAGCAAAGTCCATGGGGTTGCGTTTTTTCTCGCCGGGAGCAATACGTGCCCCAGCCTGCATCTCGTCGAGATTGCGTTTACTCAGCTTGAGGTAACTGTCAAAGCTTTCCACGGCAAAATAGACATCGCCGTCACTGGCGTAGGCTTTGCCATTGGCAATCAGCCGCTCGACCAGAGCAATGATGTGGTCAATATGTTCGGTGGCCTTGGGCTGCACCGTCGGCAGATCGAGTCCCAGTCGCGCCATATCCTCATCAAACGCCTGGATAAACTCTTCAGACAGCTGCTGGCTGGTGATGCCTCGCTCGTTGGCGCGGTTGATGATCTTATCATCGACATCGGTGTAATTGCGCACGTAGGTCACATCGTAATCACTGTACTTCAGGTAGCGATAGACAATATCAAAGACGATATTGGCGCGGGCGTGGCCGATATGACAGTAATCATAGACGGTGACACCACACACATACATGCCGACCTTACCGGGCACACGGGGTTCAAACAGTTCTTTATTGCCACTGAGGGTATTATAAACGCGTAAACTCATCGTTCCTCTCTTGGATGACGGTGGTTCATATTTTGTGCGGGCATACCGCAGCTTTCGGTTTCAGTACCACGCCAGAATCAGGCGTCAGTGCGCCACTCGAAATATTCATAATAGCCGAGCAAGCGTCGGTCATGATCCCGAACCGCAACGACGCTGATCGTCTCCGTATCGCTGGACTTCAGCAAAACCCGATCTTCCCCGGCGACAAGACGGGCGTGGATCTGGATCATCCGCTGTTCGGAGTTTTTGTTGTGGCAGTCAAACAGCGACTTGCCGATCAGGTTGGAAAATCCCTGGTGCTCATAGTAGCGCACTTGCGCCGCTCTGTTCAGGTAGCGGATGATATGGTCGTTGTCAACGAATACCACCGGACTCTGTAGCGTATTGAGCAGTGCCTGATAAATTTCTTTTTCCATCTACTTACTTCGTTGTTCTTCGAACTTGAAAAATTAACTTCTCAGTGAAATTGTCACAAAAATCAAAGAATAATTTTCGATTTCGTTGTCGTAAGGTATGTCGCTGTTTCTTCCCGGATTTTATCTTCATCATTTAAAGCAGGCTTCAATCTCTCCGCCCAAGGTCTTCCAGGATGAATCGTGTCCCAAGGAGATTTCTGCTGATTGTAGCGCCCCTTTCCTGGGTCATGATTTCCGAATCCATCAATTTTTCTATTCCACAAGGGTAGGTACATCTCTATCAAGAGAGATTCTGCTAGTGGTATCCAGATATCATCAACAACCAAAAAACGGCACATAAAATCAGAAAGGCTCAGATTCGTTGCCACGTCTATGGAGGAAGCATGCTCCGCAAGCCTTTTAAATAATACCTGCCCGGGTTCGGCACCTAGACCGAATCCACCTTTTCGAGCACCGGCGGGAACGGCTTTACCGACATAAATAGGCCACTGAAACAAATCATTTCTATTCTTTTCGGCAATCTCCGCATACAAGGGGAAAGTACCCGTGTAATAAATGGCGTAAATCCCAGCTCCGATAAAAGGGGATGGAGGCAAAGGGCCAACAGGCTGGTGCAACATGGCCTCGGCAACACTTTCGCCAAGGTTGGTTTTATCAAGAGGGTTAAAAGGTTCTATTTTAGGAAGCTCTTTTTTCACTTTATTTTACTCCACTTGGTGCCTTAATACTTTCACCAACGATACTTGCGAGCTTCACCGGAACCGCGTTTCCGATTTGGCGCATCGCTTCGGTCCATGAACCGCTAAATACATAGTCATCGGGAAAACTTTGAATCCGAGCACTTTCTCTAACGGTATAATATCGGTAATTTCCGTCATAAAAGGCAATCATATTTTCCCCACCAGGAACACCATGATCTCCAGCTTTTAAAGTCTTTGAAGGCTGATCCAGCATGCTGCCTGTATGTCCTGGATAAGGTCGAGCCCCTCCCCTGAATTCATGATTGAATATCCCCCCCCCGTACAGAGGATCAGGAAGGTCAGAGATTGCATCCCTGACGGTTTGATATCGTTCACCGGGAGGCGGGGAAAAAATGAAATCCGAAGCAAGTTGCTCAATCCGCCTTTCGTATTGTTTTGGCATGGAAGGTCGATTTTTTTTTGCGACTTGGTGTTCGTCCCAATAGCAACCATCCACCCATTGATCCCAAAGCATTTTATCAAGGAAATGAGTTGCCTCGGGGAATGACCATTCCTGCCCTAAATCCGAGCGAAATCCAACGATAAAGACTCGGTGCCTATGTTGAGGCACACCGTAATCAGCGGCATTTAAAAGACGATAAACCACGTTGTAGGCAAGACTTGAGCGGCTACGTCCTGTATGTCGTTTCTCCAACCGGGATAAATGCTCTTGCCACTCTTCTTCGCTTCGTTTGACTATTGTTGGATAAGTCAATTGCAAAATGATGTAATTAAAATATGTCGCAAAGGTTTCTCGAAGTAGACCTTTTACATTTTCAAAAAGGAAATATTTGGGCTTGAGCTCTCTAACCGCTCTAACCGCCTCGGGGAACATGTCCCGGCTATCTCTATGCGCACGATGCTTCCCCCCCAAAGAAAAAGGCTGGCACGGAGGACCGCCTGCCACCATATCAACGTTCTTGACAATATCTTTATACTGAATCTCGCGAACATCATTCGAGTACAGCTTCCAATTTTTAGCTAAGGGATGCCTTCTCTCGCCATTCAGCTGAATTGTTGAGCAAGCATGTTGATTTCGTTCCACTAAAGCGGAATGCCGCCAGCCTGATTTTTCTAAGCCTAAAGCAAGACCTCCTGCCCCTGTAAACAATTCAACGGATTTAAACTGTCCCTTCATGCCTGCTCCATAAAGTACTTGATTCTCTCGCAAACGCTTTCTTTGTCCTTTAGTTCGCATTCCCAGATGATCAAAACATTCCAGCCGGATTCTTTCAGCTCTTGTAATACCTTTTTATCGCGTTGAATATTGTTTTCCAGTTTTGGCAGCCAAAAATCAAGTTTTGACTTGGGCATTCTGTACTGGCGGCATCCATGTTGATGCCAGAAACAGCCATGTACGAAAACAACTTTTTTCCTGCCTTTAAAAACGATATCCGGTCGGCCGGGAACATCTTTTGAATGAAGCCGATAACGATATCCCATTGAATAAATAAGGCGGCGAACGGCTATCTCCGGCTTGGTGTCGGAGCTTCGTATCCGTGACATTCTTTCGCTACGCTGTGCTGTTGTCAGAGGATCGGTTCTCATACTAGATCCCTATCGAACTTTCACTTAGCGATCAACCAGCCACCATTTACTTGGCTTTGGCCCATGAATCACGCAGGGTAACCGTGCGATTGAACACCAGGGCGTCGGAGCGTGAATCACGACTGTCGACGCAGAAATACCCCAGACGTTCAAACTGATAGGCTTCACCACTACTGGCTAGGGCCAAACCCGGTTCGGCATAGCAAGAGGGCAGCACGTTTATTGACTCGGGATTGATCTCATCACGAAAATCAACATCCTTGCCGGCCCCCGGACTCTCAACATTGAACAGCCGGTCATACTGACGCACCTCCACCGGCAAGGCCCGCTCAGCCGACACCCAGTGAATGATCCCTTTGACCTTGCGTCCTTCGGGCTTCTTGCCCAACGTCTCGGCATCATGACTGCAACGCAGTTCCACCACTTCGCCGGCATCGTTGTAGATGACTTCTTCGCACTTGATCACGTAACCATAGCGCAGGCGCACTTCGCGGCCGGGACCGAGGCGGAAAAACTTCTTGGGCGGATCTTCCATGAAATCGTCATGATCAATGTAGACTTCGCGACTGAACGGAATCTGCCGCTGGCCCATCTCCGGCTTTTGCGGGTGGATCGGAGCGCTGAAGATCTCTTCTTGGCCCTCGGGATAATCGGTGATCACCACCTTGAGGGGATTGAGCACACACATGGCGCGCGGCGCTTCCTCATTGAGTTCCTCACGCACACAATCTTCCAGCACACTCATATCGATCCAGCTGTCGCTCTTGCCGACACCGATCCGCTCACAAAAGGAGCGGATCGCTTTGGCCGGAAAACCACGCCGCCGCATACCGACCAGAGTCGGCATACGCGGATCATCCCACCCGGACACATGCTTTTCCGCCACCAGTTGCTGAAGCTTGCGCTTGCTCATCACGGTATAACCGAGATTGAGGCGGGCAAACTCGTATTGGCGCGGGGCAAAAATGTCCAGTTGTTCAATAAACCAATCGTACAGCGGCCGGTGATCGGCAAACTCCAGGGTGCAGATGGAGTGGGTAACTTTTTCGATGGAATCGGACTGACCATGGGCAAAGTCGTACATGGGATAGATACACCAGGCATCGCCGGTGCGATGGTGATGCGCTTTAAGAATGCGGTACATGGCCGGGTCACGCAGATTCATATTGGGCGCAGCCATATCAATTTTGGCGCGCAGCACCTTTTCGCCATCCTGAAACTCACCGTTGCGCATCCGCTCGAACAGGTCGAGATTCTCTTCGACACTGCGGTCACGGTAGGGGCTGTTTTGCCCCGGCTCGGTCAGGGTCCCACGCAACTCGCGCATTTGCTCACCGGTGAGATCATCAACATAGGCCTTGCCCGCCTTAATCAGTTGCACGGCAAAGGCGTAGAGTTGCTCGAAATAGTTGGATGCGTAGTATTCGTGTTCGCCCCATTCAAAACCAAGCCACTGCACATCCTCTTTAATGGCATCAATAAACTCGGTTTCCTCTTTGATCGGATTGGTATCATCAAAACGCAGATGACAGACCCCGCCCATTTCTTCGGCCACACCAAAGTTGAGACAGATCGATTTAGCGTGTCCGATATGCAGGTAACCGTTGGGCTCCGGCGGGAAACGGGTGGCCAGACGGCCATCATGTTTGTTATTGGCCAGATCTTCGGCAATGATATTGCGGATAAAATCTTTTGGCTGTGTCTCTGTTACCTCGGTACTCATAATTGTGCGATGACCTTTCCTTGGTTGCGCTCTATCTTTTGTGTCAGGAGAACCACGGCCTGAGCCGATATCCCCTCCTGTTGACCTTCAAAACCCAGTTTCTCCGTGGTGGTCGCTTTGACATTCACCTGGCCGGGACTGACCTGACAGGCTCGGGCGATGTTGTCGACCATTTGTGGCAAATACTCAGCCAGCTTGGGGCGCTGAGCAACAATCGTCGTATCGAGATTACCGATCCGCCAGCCGCGCGACGCAGCCAGCTCAATCACTCTTTGTAACAGAGTCAGACTGGAAATGCCTTTAAATTGTGGATCGGTATCGGGAAAATGCCGGCCGATATCCCCGGCAGCCAGGGCACCGAGAATGGCATCGCAAATCGCATGCAGCAACACATCGGCATCGGAATGTCCTAACAGACCCAGACGATGGGGAACCTCCACACCACCTAAAATCAGCTTGCGCTCTTCAACAAGGCGATGCACGTCATAACCATGCCCGATGCGAATCATTTATTCCCCTTTTCACTTGCAGTCAGAAACGCCTCAGCAATCAACAGATCTTCCGGTGTGGTGATCTTGATGTTGCGGTAACTTCCTTCGATCATGGCAACCGATTCACCCTGCCATTCCAACAGCGACGCATCATCGGTTCCATGGTAGCCCTGCTGGTAAGCCCGGTGATGAGCGGACATGATTTTACCGTAGCGAAACGCCTGTGGTGTCTGTGCCGCCCACAAGCGTCGCCGATCCGGTGTGGTAACAGCAAATCCGCCATCCACTTCCTTGATGGTGTCCTTTACCGGCACGCCAACCACACAGCTCCCATGCTCTTCAACGGCCTTTAGTACACCATTGAGCAGGTCGCCGTCAAACAAAGGTCGCACACCATCATGAATCAGGACGATATCATCCACCTGAGCCTGACAGGCTTCAAGGCCAAGGCGCACCGAATCCTGACGTTCAGCGCCACCGGCGACAACATCACGCACTTTTGTGAATCCGCCTGGCTCAATGATGTCAAGACGACAAAAATCCATCTGATCCGCTGGAGCGATAACATAAATAGAATCAACACAGGGATGCTGCTGAAAAACAGACAGGGTATGCGCAAGGACAGGGCGTCCTTGCAGACACAGATACTGCTTATGGATAGAGGTTCCCATGCGGCGGCCAAGGCCCGCTGCAGGAATCAGAACAATGACACTCATAAGCCTCGTGACAGACTACCGCTCCGGGCGGCAGCAAAACAAACGACCAGGCCATAACAGCCTGGTCGTTAAAATCGTTATAAATGAGCTATTTTAATGATGGAAGACACCTTCAACCCGGCTACAGATCTGATCTTCTTCAACGCCTTCGGCAAAGGCCACTTCCTTAACGACCAGACGGCGCGCCAGTTCAAGCACCTTCTTCTCGCCATAGGACAGTTCCTTACCGTTGCCGATCATATAGAGCTCACGCAGTACGGCGGCCACTTCCAGCAGGTCACCGGACTTGATCTTTTCATTGTACTCCCGCTGGCGTCGGCTCCAGGATGAGATACTCCCAGCCATGGCATCGGTATTCTGCAGAACGTCATAGACTTTCTGCACGTGCGCCTTATCAACAAGACCACGCATCCCCACCTGCTCGGCATTGGCCGTGGGAACCATGATGGTCATGTCGCTGTCACAGATGCGCAGGACATAAAAATCGTGCTCCTCCCCCGAAAATTCTTTTGTCTCAATGGACTCTATAATTCCGACACCTTGAGCAGGATATACCGCCTTATCCCCAACACTAAACAACATGATACGCCCTCGCTACTAACACACTTGCTGCAATCCTAGGCTGGCAACAAACCGTTTTAACCGATGAGAAGCCATCTTCCCACCCTCCCCTTTTTCATTGCAACAAGTTTCCATATTACACAAAAAACTTAAAATCGTCAAGAAACACCCCGGCAATTCGCTTCTTTTTACTGGTATCACAGCAAATGGTATGTTAGCCTGATCAACTTTTCACAGGAGTTGTCGTTATGTCTCTTCGTTTAACACTGATCCTGCTGTCTGTTTTATTCCTGCAATTATCACAGGTTAGTGCCGCAAACGGCACCACGCCCGGCTTCGCGGATAGCCTGTTTAACGAAGGCGATTACTTCCGCGCCATCACCGAATACAAACGCTACCTTTACACCTATCCTGACACGCCGGCCGCAGCACGAGCCCAACTCAATATCGCCCGCAGTTACCTGCAAGCCGAACGCTGGCAGGATGGCGAATTTGCCCTGCAACGGGTGATTGACAACTACCCGAACAGTGACGAGGCCGACATTGCCCGAATTCTGAGCATTGAGAGCGCTTTTAAGCAAG
Organism: uncultured Desulfuromonas sp.; assembly: GCF_963678835.1. NCBI lineage: Bacteria > Pseudomonadati > Thermodesulfobacteriota > Desulfuromonadia > Desulfuromonadales > Desulfuromonadaceae > Desulfuromonas > uncultured Desulfuromonas sp. The sequence continues at coordinate 648,852 of NZ_OY787469.1, read as the reverse complement.
GCAAGCCAGCTTTGGCGCTACAGACCAACAACGCCACAACATTGACCCATCTCAACCTGCTTGATCAACAACAGCGCCTGCGCATCTGGGCTCTCGCGTACCAGGGTAACTACAGCAAACTCTCACCCCTCGATCTCAGCGGATCCGGCTGCCTGACACAACAAGACCTGAAAAACTTGGAACAACTGCCGACCAAATCGCCAGCTCTGGCCGGAACGCTTTCCGCCATCCTGCCCGGTAGCGGACAACTCTACGCAAAACGCTACCAGGAAGCCGGATTGGCCTTGCTGCTCAACGCCGCCTTTATCGCCGGCGGTTTGCAGGCCATCGATACCGGTAATGAGGTTCTCGGCGGCATCCTGCTATTTTTTGAAGCAGGCTGGTATGGCGGTAACATTTACAACGCCATGAACAGTGTGCATAAATATAATCGCACCCTGCAGCAATCGACCCTAATGGAGATGCGCCAACGCAGCCACTTCTCCCTGCTGCTTGATGACGATGCGGCAATCTTGAAACTCTCTGCCCCTCTGGACTGAAAATAAGGTGACCACCATGACCATTGCCATGATTGGCTCCGGTGCCCTCGGCCTCTACTACGGCGCACGACTGCAACAAGCCGGTGAAGACGTTCACTTTCTGCTGCGCAGCGACTATGACGCCATTTGCAACAAAGGCCTGACCGTGCACTCCTGTGACGGCGATTTTTATCTGGAATCGCTACAAGGCTATCGCAACGCCCATGAGATGCCAAAAGCGGATTTGGTGATTGTCGGCCTGAAAACTTTTGCCAATCAGCACCTCAAGGAACTGATCACCCCGCTACTGAGCGAACAGACCGCCATCCTGACTTTGCAAAATGGACTGGGCAATGAGGAGCAATTGGCTGAATTGTTTGGTCGCGAACGGATTCTCGGTGGTGTCGCCTTCATCTGCTCGAACCGCGGCGAACCGGGTGAAGTCCACCACCTTTCCCAAGGAGCCATTCGCCTCGGTGAGTTCAGCGCCGGACTAACCGCTCGCGCCGAACAGCTCTCGGCCATGTTCAATCGTGCTCAGGTGCCCTGTCAGGCGGTGGAGGACCTGAAAAAGATCCGCTGGGAAAAACTGGTGTGGAACATTCCGTTTAACGGCCTGTGCGCCCTGACCGACAAAACCACGGATCTGCTGCTGGCCCACCCGCCAACCCGGGAGCTTATTAGCGAACTGATGGATGAGGTTGCTAACGGCGCCAACGCTCAAGACCTGACCAGTCCGATCGACGGCAAAGCGTTTGGTGCCCACATGATTGAGATTACCGAAGGGATGGACGACTACCATCCAAGCATGATGATTGACCGTCAGCAGGGACGCCCCCTGGAACTGGAGGCCATTTACGCCATTCCACTTAAACAGGCCGCCCAACGCGGCATTGAGTTGCCGCGCATTGCCATGTTGTACAGCTTGCTGAGTGTGACCGAGAAATAGTCGGGCTTAAAGCCTGAACCACGGAGGCCCTGAGACACGGAGAAAATCAAAAAAGAAAAACTTTTTGAGCTTCACGATAAATGCCTCGATAACGTTGGATAAAATCCCAAACTCCGTACCCTCACAGGAGAAAACTGAGAATTCTCCCCGATTATGGTTTCCGCTGTGCCTGCGTGGCAAAACGCTTTTGCCTTTGACTTTTCATCGGGGCCTTATCAGAACTAATCGCGACGTCATCGTGAAGCTAAAAGCTCTAGCAGGCGGTTAAAAAAGTCCCGTCCGGGGATTTTTCAACGAGGCAAGCCGAAAATGCGACTTCCATCTTGCTCACAAAATCAAGGACTTGAATACCTGTCCTTGATTTTGATCGCCCGCCCATGGGCTCCACAGTCTGTTTTGTCATCGGAGTGACCACTTGTAGGAGCGAATTTATTCGCGAATTGTTCTGGTCATGGATCCTTTTCATAAGGGAAATTCGCGGCTGAAGCCGCTCCGACAATCGACAATTTCAATTATGCTGAGGGACTGGGAATACAGCACATCAGATCTGATACTGCGCCACCTGCTCACGCGGCATCGGCGTCACCTCAACAACACGTTCCTGACCATTCTCAATAATCAGCACATCGACCCGGGCCTCCTCGCGTCCTTTGCCGTAACTGGCGACAATGGCGGCGGCAGCCAGGTAATCCTCTTCACTGGCCTGGCCACTCACCACACCGAGAGGGCCGGAAAAGTTCTGATTGCGCAGCAGACAACCGGAGTCGCCGACAATTTTTTTCAACCCTTCATTGTTGGACTGATTGCGCCCCAAGGTCAGTTTGGCCGTGTCGGACAGACGAAAAGGGCGACCGAGCTTCAGCAGTTCAATATCTTGGCTGGTACAGTCGGGTTGATGTTCAAACAGATCGCGCAGCCTGCCGGAGAAGGAATTCTCCGTCAGCAGACAACCACCGCCGGATGAGGGATATTTATCGACTCCCAATTCACGCGCCAAGGCTTCCTGGCGCTTTCGTGAGCGGCCCTGAATATCTTCCAACTGCTCACGGTCCACCAGTCCCTGTTCTTCCATGGGGGTGATGGGCAACAGCTTGGCGCTAAGGGGGCGTAAAATACGACCACTCCAGCCCGACGCCTTATTGACCGCCATGAGAGCCGTATGAATCTGGCTCTTGGGGCGTTGGCCGAGCACTTCACCGGAAAACAGGAAATCATAGCCCTGCTCTTCCATCAGGCGACCAGCAATTTCGAACATCTGGGCATGACAGTCGATGCACGGATTCATGTTTTTCCCGTAGCCGTAGCGGGGGTTTTTGAGCATCTTCAGATGCTCCTCACTGATATCCATCACCTGCAACGGCAGATCGTAGCGTGCGGCCATCTCCTGAGCTTTGGCATCATCGAAAAACGGCGTCACAAAACAGAGGCAATGTACGTCAATCCCCTGTTTGCGTAACAACAATGCGGCAAGAATACTATCGAGGCCGCCGGAAAAAATACCCAATGCTTTGGTCATTGAAACGTGAATCCTTAGCTATATAACTTGAATAATAAAAAAGCCTTTTGCAAAAAGGCTTGCGAAGTCCCTAGTGCTCTGTCCATGCTAAAAATTCGAGTGGCCACTCCACTTCAAGATTTTGCAACGCAGCGGGAATGGTGCGAGGCGAAGCCAAACCCGAAGATTTCGTGTTGTCAGAGCACGAGTCCTTGAACACAGTCAATTTTGTCATCGGAGTGACCACCTGTAGGAGCGAATTTATTCGCGAATTGTTCTGGTCATTGATCCTTTTCATGATGGGAATTCGCGACTGAAGCCGCTCCTACAATAGACAAGCAGGTTGACCCGACAGATCAACCTGCTTGAAAAATGTTCTTTGTTTGACGAAAAATTCAGAGGGTGAACGTTACAGTCCAGACCATCAAAATGTTAACGCTTGTGACATTTGGCACAATGTCCCTTAGCGGCAAAGGCACGTCCGCCATCGTGGCAGATACCACATTGCTTACCGGCGTAAATTTGCGCCATGGTGATCTTGACCGTTCCCTGCTTCATCTTAGGGAAGACATCAGGGTTATGGCAGTCACGGCAGCCTTTTTCTGCAGCATTATTATGCAATGTGCCGTCAAAGGTCACTGCGCCCATACTTGATCCGGCAAAGGTCAAACTTTTCCCTTTGGGTACAGCCAGAACCGTAGAGGACCAGCACAACGCCAACATCCCTACGATCACCAATACCATCACTCTCTTCATCTGATCCTCCTGTGGTTTATTGAAGTTCCGTTACTCAGGCAAACGGGCCGCAATCAACTCAAGCACATGGCAGACACGTTGCGAAAGACCCGCATGTTCAATTGAGTCCTGCAATTGCATCATACACCCCGGACAGGCAGAGGCAACCATATCCGCGCGGCTTGCGGCAATACCGTCGGCTTTGCGTGAACCGATTTTGAGGCTGGTGTCGTAGTGGTACACGGAAAACGTGCCACCTAAGCCGCAGCAGCGATCCGCGCCGTCCATCTCAACGAATTCCACACCCGGCAACGCCCGCAACAGAGCACGTGGCTCGGCGGTGATCCCCTGCGTGCGTAAATGACAGGGATCATGATACGTAACCCGCACGGTCTCTTGTGGCACATCCAGAGTGGCCAGCTTTTCGACCAGGCCATTGTCCACCAGGAACTTGAGCACATCAACCACTTTTTCTCCCAGGACGGCATAGTCGCCGCCCATATCGCGGTAATGCTTGCCAATTCCGGCATTGCAGGAAGCACAAGCGGTAACGACCACGGCGTCTTCACGGGCAAAGGCCATGACATTGCTATCGGCCAGCTGATCCACAGTAGCGGCATCGCCAGCGGCATGAGCGGGCAGACCGCAGCAACCTTGCCCTTCGGGAACAACCAGAGGAAAGCCCATAAAGCGCATGATCTTGACCAGGGCCTCACCCACTTCAGGATAGGTATAATTGATCATGCAGCCGGTAAAGAATGCCACCAGCGGCTTGTCGGCATCACCGGCAATTTTAGCGGGATAGCGCTCGCGGAACGGCGTCTTGGCAATTTCAGGAATGGCACGATCCTGAGCAATAAACGGTGCCGGAAAACGCAACCGCAGCCCACTGTGCTCGGGCACTTTTTTAAACAACAGTGAACCAAAACGCTGACCACTCTTGGCCAATACATCCATCAGCTTGGGCCGCTTGATGATACCGGTCAACGCCTTGCCGAAGGTCGACAGCCCCTTGCGCTCGGCAATCTCGCGCCGGGCCGCCATGACAATTTCATCCGTCGGCACAAGATTGGGACATTTGTCGTAGCAGGAGCCACACAGCAGACATTGCGACATATCGAGGACAAAGCGATCGTTGAGCGGCAGGTCTTTGTCGAGCAGGGCTTCGGCAATGGCCACCTTACCCCGCGCTACCGTAGATTCACGCTTCAATGTCTTATACACAGCACACTGGGCCTGGCAGGCACCGCACTTGACACAGCGATCAATCTCAGCACGAAAGTCTTCCAGTGTTTTATGTTTTTTTTGTTCACTCATCAGCTTGCCTGCGCCTCCACCGGCGCATCCTCCAGAAGGATCTTGCCCGGATTCAACACGTTTTTCGGATCAAGGGCCTGCTTGATGGTTTTCATATACGCCACAGCAGCAGGATCGAGTTCCATAGGGATATAGGGTGCCTTGGTGTTGCCGACACCGTGCTCTCCACTCATGGTGCCACCGAGTTCCAGCGCTCCTGCAAACACCTCTTTGATGGCCAGCTCGGCTTTTTCCGTCTGACCGGGTTGTTTGCTGTCGATCATGATATTGACGTGGATATTGCCGTCACCGGCATGACCGAAATTGACAATTGGAATCTGGTAATTCTCTGAAATGGCGTTGACCTTGCGAATCATATCGGGCACCCGGCTGCGCGGCACACAGATATCCTCGTTAAACTTGTCCGGATTGACATTGCGCAAACTGGCCGATACCGAACGGCGTACTTTCCAGATGTCTTCACTCTCCGCCGGTGTGGTGGCCACACGGGTGTTGACAATGCCTAGCGGCTGAACAATGTGCAGCACCTTTTCCGCCTGGCTATCGATCATGTTTTTGTCGCCATCCACTTCAACGATCAATACAGCCTGGGCCTCTTTGGGCAAATCGAGGTCGGTGGCTTTGCGCACACATTCGATGGTCGCGGCATCCATGAATTCCAGAGTGGTGGGAATGATCTTGCCACGAATAATCGCCGAAACCGCTTGGGCCGCGCCGTCAATGGAATCAAACATGATCAGCATGGTCTTTTTGGCTTCAGGCAACGGTAACAATTTGATGATCAACTTGGTGATGATACCGAGGGTACCTTCACATCCGACCATCAGTTTAGTCAGATCGTAACCGACCACACCCTTCATGGTCGGGCCGCCGGTGCGGATGATGTCGCCCTGCGGTGTCACCACTTCGAGGCCGAGGATATAATCTTTGGTGACGCCATATTTGACGCAGCGCGGACCGCCGGCACATTCGGCGGCATTGCCACCCAGAGTGCTGAACTTAAGCGACGCCGGATCGGGCGGGTAGAACAGACCGACCTTTTCCACGGCCAGTTGAAACTGCTCGGTGACCACGCCCGGCTCAACCGTGGCAACGAGGTTATCTTCATCGATTTCGAGAATCTGATCCATACGGCTGGTAACAAGAACAATGCCACCGGCAATCGGCAAACTACCACCGGTAAAGCCGCTGCCGGCACCGCGTGGGAATACCGGAACATTTTCGACATTAGCCATTTTCATAACCAGACTCACCTGGTCGGTGTTTTCCGGAAACACGACCGCATCGGGCAGAAAGGTCTGTTGCGTGGCATCGTAGGAGTAACACAACATATCCGTGGCATCAGTAGTGATATATTCTTCACCGACAATATCTTCAAGAAGTCGAATGACGCGGGGTGCTAACATAAGCGGATCTCGTTTCATAAAGGGTTGATTCAGCGCAGCGTTATACCTTCAAAACAAATAAAACCTTTTCAGTCATCTTTACTATCTTAAAAAAGATGACGGCACGCTGCAAGCGGTAAATTATACGCGCTTTTTCGTCAAGATAAAACCCCCCGGAGCAGTCATAGAAAAAAGGCACGACAAGGCGCACAAAATAGTGTCTAATCAACAAGATAACAGCACAAAAATCCTTATATCTCCTCATTCAATTGATAGAATTCCATGGCCCAACGTAAAACAAAAAGTATTTACACCTGCAGCAACTGTGGCTACCAGAGTCCCAAGTGGATGGGCAAATGCCCGGACTGCCAGCAATGGAACACGCTGGTGGAAGAGACCGTCCCGTCATCCAAGGGCAAAACCCATCGCATCGGCGAGTCACACGCCAAACCGCTGCGTCTGAAGGAGATCGCGTCGCAGGATGAACCGCGCAAGCAATGCGGCATTTCCGAGCTGGACCGAGTGCTCGGCGGCGGCATTGTTGCAGGCTCCTTCACCCTGATCGGTGGTGACCCGGGCATCGGCAAATCGACCCTGTTGTTACAGGCGATAGATCAGTTGTCGCGCAACGGCAAAACGCTCTATGTCACGGGTGAGGAATCCTGCTTGCAAGTCAAGTTGCGCGCCGAACGCCTCGGTGTCAATCCTGAGCATCTGTTTCTACTGGCGGAGACGGCTTTGGAAACCATTTTCGACAAAGTGCGCGATGTCCAGCCCGACTTTCTCATCATTGATTCGATCCAAACCATGTTTACCACCCAGATTGAATCGGCGCCCGGCAGCGTCAGCCAGGTGCGTGAATGCGCCGGACAACTGATGCAGCAGGCCAAGAACAGCAACCTGCCCACCTTTATCGTCGGCCACGTCACCAAGGACGGCAGCATTGCCGGACCACGCGTGCTTGAGCACATGGTGGATACGGTGCTCTATTTTGAGGGCGACCCCGGCCACCCTTACCGTATTCTTCGGGCGGTGAAAAACCGTTTCGGCTCAACCAACGAGATCGGCGTGTTTCAGATGAGCGACTGCGGTCTGCGTGAGGTAAAAAATCCGTCAGAAATCTTTCTCGCTGAGCGCCCGGAAGATGCCCCCGGCAGCGTGGTCATTCCATCGGTCGAAGGCAGTCGGCCGATCCTGGTTGAACTGCAGGCGCTGGTATCCAGCGCCCCCTACGGTACGGCGCGGCGTACCGCCATGGGCATCGACCATAATCGGGTTTCTCTACTGGTGGCGGTGTTGGAGAAGAAGGTCGGCATGTCGCTGCTCAGTCACGACATTTTCGTCAATGTCGCCGGCGGGGTTAAAATCGACGAGCCGGCAGCGGATTTGGCGATTCTTGCGGCATTGGCGTCGAGCCATCTCAACAAAAGTGTCCCGCGACGCACGGTGGTTTTTGGTGAAATCGGTCTGGCCGGTGAAATCCGCGCGGTCTCGCAACCGGAACTGCGCATCAAAGAGGCAACGCGCCTCGGCTTTGAGCGCTGTCTGCTGCCGACAAGTAACAGCAAAAGCATTGAAGCACCATCCGGGATTATCTTATGTCCGGTAGGAACCGCCCAGGAAGCTCTGGACGTGCTATTTGACCATTAGTCATCTGAAAATTGACATTGGTCGTGACCCTGTTTATGTTGGATGTGTCTCATCTAGATAGACGGAACACCCTTTTTGTATATCTGCTGGAGCATTATTATGACATTCCGGATTCGCAAGGCTTTCCTCTTCCCTCTGGGACTGCTCGCTATAGAGATTGTGGCCTTACTGGTCAGCTGCATTGTTTTAAAAGAGCCTGTTGCCAAAATCGTCATTCTCGCCTTTATGATTTTGCCGGTGATCGTGTTGTTCATCGAATGCCTGTTTCGCCGTACAACCATTGGCACGGAGCAGATTGAGACACGCAAATTTCTGCGCCGAAAAATTGTCAAGATTGCCGAGATCACGGCGGTGGAAACCATTCAGGTGAAAAAACGGGCCTTTGTCACCCTGTGTGCCGGCGATGATTTTCTGATCATTTCCAACGCTTATTCGAAGTTTCCCCTGATGATTTCACAGCTGCTCTCTTATGTTCCGGCTGAAACCGTCAGTGAAGAGACATCACAAATGGCGGAGGAACCGCCTCGGAAAAGTACCGATATCATCTCCTGCTGGCTGGCCGTTGCCCTGATGGGATTTATTCTCTACGCGCAGCTCAGAATGCATTCGTGAGCCGAAAACCATGGCGGAGTTGCGGCGAATCAAAGACTGGCCGGAAGGCGATCGGCCCAGAGAAAAGCTCCTGCAGCGCGGTAGCGAAGCGCTCAGCGATGCAGAGCTGCTGGCGCTGATTTTACGCACCGGTGATGCCGCCAGCGGCACCAGCGCTGTCGATCAGGCACGTAGTCTGCTCAATAAATTTGACAGTTTGCCGCAATTGGCCCGCGCCACCACCAGCGAACTCTGCACGATCAACGGCGTTGGTCCGGCCAAATCGGCGGAATTGCACGCCGTGTTCGAGCTGGCCAGGCGACTGAGTGACTGCGCTCTGATGCCGGGAGGTTCATTCACCCATGCCGAAACGGTCTTCCAGCGTTACCGCAATCGCTTTTTGCGCTACAACAAAGAGGTTTTTATCGCCCTGCTGCTCGATGCCAAGAACCGTCTGCTCAAAGACGTGCGCATCTCTGAAGGCTGCCTGACTTCCAGCATTGTCCATCCACGCGAAGTCTTCACGGCAGTGGTGCGCGAATCAGCCGCTGCAGTTCTGTTTGTCCACAACCACCCCTCCGGCGATCCAACCCCCAGCCGCGAAGATATCTCCATCACCCAGCGGCTCAAAGAAGCTGGCGACCTGCTCGGCGTCCGCGTGCTTGACCACATTATTATCGGCCATGACAGTTACACCAGCCTTGCTGAACAGGGATTGATGGGGGCCTCATGAAGCGCGTTCTCGGGCTCCGCACCGAAATCATCCTTTCCAGCGGATTATTGGTTGGCGCGGCCTTGCTTTTTATGACGTTTTTGCTGCTGCGCCTGACAGAAACACGCCTACTGGATCAGGCCATCAAGCTCCACACCGATCATTCAACGGCATTAAGCATCGCCGTGGAACAGCTACCGGAACTTGAAATGGTTCAGGTCGTCGAGCAGTATGCGCGACACCATGAACTTCTTCACTGGCGTCTCGTCGATCAACAGATGATGCCGATTGCCATGTCAACAACACTGACAGTTCGCGACCGGGCCCAGCGAGAGTTACGCTACGCCCTATTGCGTCAATCACCACAAATCCACCTCAGCTTCCCCAGCACCTTGAATCTCTGGCCAAACGCTCAGGCCTCGGAACAATATGTTGAAATAACCACGTCTATTCATCGTTATGGTACAACCTATGCGTTGCAACTGCGCTACCCGCTACACAACATTTTCGAACAACTTCTCGCTCTGACAAAACTGGCAGTGCTGTTCTGTTTCGGTTACGGCCTGATTCTGGTTCTGACCGCAATTTTGCTGCTCAACCCTTCGGTTATCCGTCCCGTAACCTTACTGACCCGCCGTGCATTACAAATTACCGATGGCGATTTAAGTCAACGCGCCCCGGAATCCGGACCACGGGAGATCACCGAGCTTGGTTCAGCCTTCAACCAGATGGTTGACAGTCTTCAAAACAGTCTCGAAGAACAACGTCATCACTATCGTAAGCTCCAGGAAACCTATGAAAAGCTAAAACAGGCACGTCAGCACCTGGCCCATTCGGAACGTATTGCTTCCATCGGCAACCTGACCTCCGGCATTGCTCATGAGCTGGGCAACCCTCTCAGTGCCTCAATCGGCTATCTGGAGTTACTCAAAAAGCGTTGTGAAGAGCCTAAAAACCGCGATCTCATTGAGCGCGCCCTCAATGAGAGTCATCGCATGGACCAACTGATCAAAGACTTGCTTGATTTTGCCGCCCCGGATCACGAGTCAGCCCATGCCAACTGTGCTCCTTCTGAGGTTCTCAAACACAGCTGCGACATGCTGTTACAGCAAGGGGCGCTGAAAGAACGCCATCTGTCGACGGACTGGCCGGAACAATTAAGCCATGTCCCTATTCCACCTATTAAACTACAGCAGGTTCTGGTCAACCTGATCCTCAATGCCCGCGACGCAACGGACAGCTATGGCGCCATCACCGTCACAGCAATAGAAAACGACTTGAAGGTCACAATTAAGGTCGAAGATAATGGTCAGGGCATTGAAGAGCAGAGCCTGGAAACCATTTTTGATCCGTTCTACACCACCAAAGCGCCGGGTAAGGGTCGCGGCCTCGGCTTATATGTCAGCTACCAACTGGTGCACGATGCCCAGGGCGAGTTACAGGCCACATCAACGCAAGGCAAAGGAAGCTGCTTTACGGTCACACTACCTATCATTCCCGGAGAGTCCTGATGAGCAAAAACTGCTCCATTCTCATTGTCGACGACGAATCCGCCATGCGTCATCTCCTCCAGACGATTTTAGAGGAGGAAGAGTATCAGGTCGACGCAGCTGAAAACGGCAAACAGGCTCTTGAGAAAGTCGAACACAATCATTATGACCTGGTCTTGTGCGACGTTCGCATGCCTGAATTGGATGGTATCGGCTTCCTCAGTCGTATTCTGCCTAAATTCCCTGACTTAACCGTTATTATGATGAGCGCTTATGGGTCACTTGAAACAGCATTGAACTGTATGAAGAATGGCGCCTACGACTACATATCAAAACCGTTTCGGCCGGATGAAATTATTCTTACTCTGAAAAAAGCCCAGGAGCGATTACGGTTGCAGCGGGAGAACGAAACGTTGCGGCGCGAACTTAGATCCTCTGGAGAACAACAGCAGATCATCGGCGACAGCACTGCCATCAAGCAGGTGCTGCATCAGGTTGAGACACTGGCGACCGTGGCCTCACCGGTGCTCATTCAGGGCGAAACCGGTACCGGCAAGGAACTGATTGCCCGTGCGTTACATGAGCACAGCCCGCGCGCCAAAGCTCCCTTTGTGGCCGTCAACTGCAGTGCGCTGTCCCCGCAATTAGTGGAAAGTGAACTGTTCGGCCACCGCAAGGGAGCTTTTACCGGCGCCACCCAGAATCATCCGGGCCTGTTCTATGCCGCTAACGGCGGTACCTTATTTCTCGATGAAATCGGTGAATTGCCTTTGGAGTTTCAGCCCAAACTACTTCGGGCTCTGCAAGAGAAAGAGGTCCTTGCCGTAGGGGAAACAAAACCGCGCAAAATTGATGTCCGAATCATCGCCGCAACAGCCAAACACCTCAAAGAGACGATTGCTCAGAGAAACTTCCGTGAAGACCTCTACTACCGCTTGGCCGTTGTTGAGCTGACAGTCCCGACACTGCGCTCCCGCAAAGAGGATATTCTTTCCCTTTGTGCGTATTTTCTCCAGAAAATTGCCACACGTGAAGGTCGTCCCGTGCCCAGGCTGACCCGTGACGCCAGTGATGCGCTGCAAAATTACTCCTGGCCCGGCAATGTCCGTGAACTGCAGAACGTCATCGAAAAGACGTTGATTTTTTGCCGAGGGCAGGAAATCACGATCAACGATCTGTCCAAAGAGATCAACCATCCAGCAGCACACGCGTTCGTAGATGACGATATTTCTCTAAAAAAAGCGACAGAGGCTTTGGAAAGGCGCTATATCTCCGCAGCCCTTGAACGGACAAACGGCAAACGCGCCCAAGCGGCCGAGATGCTTGAGATCAGCCTGCGTTCGTTGCAGTATAAAATCAAGTACTACGACATCGACCTGTAATCTCCCAAGAAAAAAGGCGAATCAGTTGATTATGATTCACCTTTTTCATTCAGCATCTCGTGCCTGTTATCTGTTAAAAAATCTCTCGCCAGAAACGCATAAGGATGAAGGGTAGCCCACCCATTTTAAAGGCATTGTGGTACGAGCGTCTCTACACCATCTGTCGTTACGATAATAAGATGCTCATCCTCAACCAACGGGGTAGCCAGAACATTGCCAACCTCGACACCAGCTTCATTGTTCAGTAACAAAATTCCCGAATAACTGAAGGCATAGATCTCGCCCTAGTTGGATCCAGTACAAGGATCATCGGTTTCCGATGTTGTCGAACCAAAATGTTTAACGGCCGAATCCCACTACTGTCCGGTTAAAAAATCGGTCAAAGCTTTAAGTTGTTGATAATAATCGTTCTTTGACATAACTGTTCCGTTTTCGATTTGAATTCATCCCGCCAATATGGGGAGATACCATCCATTAACGTAGGAGGTATCAATGAATTCAGGCCAAACCGTTTTCAGGCAACTGCTGCAGTTTCTGCCACGTCACGATTTCAATCTGTGCGTTCGCCGCTACCGTGGTGATTACAGAGCCAGAAAGTTTTCGACTTTCGATCAATTTCTGTGTCTCGCCTACGCCCAAATGGCTGGCCGTGAAAGCTTGCGCGATATCGAAACCTGTTTGAACTCTCATCGTGAAAAGCTCTACCACATCGGCTTTCGTGGTTCCGTGTCCCGTTCAACTTTGGCTGATGCCAGTGAGCGCAGAGACTGGCGCATCTTTCAAGACTTCAGTCATGTTTTGATTCGCATGGCACAGCAACTTTACTGTGGTGAACCGTTTGCCCTGGAACTTGCTCAACCGCTGTATGCTTTCGATTCAACAACGATTGATCTCTGTTTGACACTGTTTCCATGGGCCGAGTTTCGGACAACAAAAGCCGCCGTGAAAATGCATACGCTGCTTGATCTGCGGGGAACTATCCCAACGTATGTCGCCGTCACGACAGGCAAGGTGCATGATGTTCGAATGCTCGATTCTCTGCCGGTGACCGAGGATGCCATTTACACGATGGACAAGGCCTATACCGATTTCTCGCGACTTTATGCACTGCATCAACAAGGGGCCTTTTTTGTCATCAGAGCAAAAGACAATTTGCGCTACAGGCGGATCTATTCCGCAATCAAAGACAAGTTTGCCGGGATAGATTCCCCCGGCTAAAGCCGGGGTTCTAAGGCTTACGCCAACTAATTGCTTCGCAATCAGTTAAAATCACAGCACCTCACGGTGCTGACCTGAATCCTGGCGTCCTTGGTACTCCACGTATCTTTTGATAGTTTCTTCGTCAACTCCGACGCTACTAACAAAATAGCCCGGCGACCACGTGACGTTTTCCAACCAATAGACTTTTGATAACCATTTGAACTTCTTCCGCATTCTCGACGACGATTGGTCCTTCAATTTCCCCATGACATGTGAAATCGAATATTTCGGTGGGATAATCATGACCATATGAAGGTGATCCTCATCAAAGCCAATTGTCTCTATTTCTACGCCAGGCATCTGACGTAACAAGCCCGTAAGTGTTGAGTGCCACAACATCGCTAACACCAACACTGTTTATCTGATTTTGTAATCAAATTCATCGACTTGTTCTTTGCCCAGATAGAGCTTTAACTTCTGTTCTTTGACATCAATAGTAGCTACCACGTATTCGAGTTTCAGTTCCGGCGCAACGGAAAAGAGCTCACCGAGAATGTTGAGTTTGAGCTCACTGCGAATCAGACGGACCAAATGGTAACGGCCTGCTTCCGGTTTCTCAAGCCGCTATTTGGGGTTGTTGTCTGGATTCGGGAATCTCAGAGCGCCCTTACTCGTAGACAATGCCTTAATAGGTGTCTTTCCGCCAAGCTTACTGTAGCGATAGGAGCTGTTGTGGCGACGTTCAAAGGCCATGGTTCCGGCAGCCAGTTCATCGGTCGAGGTCATGATTACCTTGCGTAGAAACTTCTGTTGGTAATCACTGCTGTCTCACAGTTTGATCAATAAATAAAAAGGCTTAGAACGTTCCTGTGTTACAATGAGTTCGCCAAAACACCATTAAAAACAGGAGGTTCTAAGCCATGGTGCATTGTAGCACTGTTCTTTCGCAAATAGTACGAATTTTCCCGAGACATGAGTTTCAGACTCTGGCCAATAAGCACCACGCCGGACAGAAATTCCGCTCGTTTTCCCGCTGGTCACAGTTTGTTGCTCTGCTGACAGCACAACTGAGCGGTCGTGATAGCTTGCGGGATATTGTTGAAAATATGTCGGCTCAAGCCAGCAAGCTTTATCATCTCGGAGTTAAGCCGTTCAGTCGGGCAACGCTGAGTCGAGCCAATGAGCAACAGCCTCACAAAATGTACGAAGCGCTGTTTCTTCGGCTGCTGAACCGCTGCCAGTCGCTGGCTCCGCGAAACAAAGCGTTCAAGCTCAAGGGCAAGATCTACCTGCTCGATGCCTCGCTGGTGGATCTGACTCTATCGTTGTTTCCCTGGGCCCAGTACCGTAAAAGCAAAGGGGCTGCGAAGCTGCATATCGGTCTGGATGCCGACGGCTACCTGCCCGCCTTTGTCGATCTGAGCGAGGGCAAGGAGCATGAGATCAACATGGCCAGGCAGCTGGAGTTACCCAAGGATTCCTATGTTGTCTTTGATCGAGGCTATACCGATTACTCCTGGTATCAGGAACTGACGGATAGCGGCATTCGCTTCGTGACGCGCCTGAAGAGCAATGCGGTCACCTTCCCCGGCCCCAAGCGCAGAGGGCGCAAAAGTCCGGGAGTTTTGCTGGATCAACAAATTCAACTCAAAGGGATCGACGGCACCTTTCGTAAAGTGCGTTACCTGGATGCAGAAACCGACATCACCTACGAGTTTGTGACCAATGCGCTGGATATTTCGGCCGCAACGGTCGCTGATTTGTACAAAGAACGCTGGCAGATCGAGTTGTTCTTTAAATGGATCAAACAGAATCTGCGCATTAAAAGCTTTCTGGGCACTTCCCGCAACGCTGTGATGACCCAGATCTGGATTGTTCTGTGCGCCTACCTACTGCTGGCGTATTTGAAATTTCAGGCGAAGATCAGTCAAACGTTGCAGCAGATGTTGCGGTTATTACGGCTAAATTTGTTCGAGAGACGCGATTTTATGGAGCTGTTTAAACCTCCAGATCGAAAAAACATCAAAAACAACGGGCAGTTAGCCCTTGTTTAAAAATATGAGACATCTGTGACTTTTTTACAAATCCTAGAGGTCGATCTGTTTGAGAAAAAGCCCATTTCATCGATGGTTGCTGATGCTCTTAAACAAATTCAAGATCTCAAAGATAGCAACCAGCTGAATTTATTCAGCTATTAACCGGACAGTAGTGGCCGAATCCTTAAATTCCTGCGCGTACTGTTTCTTTTCATCGTGAGAATAAATACCAACATGCATAATTTGCACGAAATGCATCTTTTGCACAGCTCCGTATAGAAAAAGTACAAAGTTACAAGCACTTAAAACTGGCACAATATTTTCATAAGATAACAATGTTTTTCTCAATCTACAGAAGGAACGTGTTTATGAAACCTTGGAACGAACAGAGTGGTTTTACAATGCTGGAACTGGTCATAGTTTTTACCATCATTGCTGTTGTTACCGCGCTTATTGCGCCCAACTTCGCTGAATATAGTCGCAACGCTCGACTTCGCAGTGATGCTCAATCTATTTACAGCCTCATCTATAAAGCAAAAATGCTTGCAGTCAAACAGCATCAAGAAGTCCAAATCTTTTTTGACACGGCTTCAACACCCCAAGCAATTCGTTTATTTTCCAACCCTGGTTCGAATGGCACTTGGGACAACGGTGGAGATGATGTCGCTATTGACATCTACACCATCTCGTCAGGAAACAACTTTGGTCATGGAACCGCGACATCGGCCATTGGAGCCTCATTTGACACTGACAATGTCACTTTCAACGATAATGCTTTTACTTTTAATTCAAGGGGGCTATCCAGCGGATCGGGATATGGGTACATAGAAAACAGTAGAGGAAAAACATACGCAGTGGGAGTTTTAACCACTGGATTCATCATGTTTCGCCAATGGTCAGGAAGCGACTGGGAGTAAAAAACCATGAAATTCAGCAAAGGATTTACCCTTATAGAACTGCTTATTGCCATATTTTTCTTCAGCATTTTAGGCACTGCAATTACAACTATGTACATTAAAAATACGCATATATCTACCGCTCAAACTGAAGTCGTACACACTCAATTGAACTTACGTGCAACAGCAGACTATCTTGGCATGGAAATTCGCATGGCAGGATTTAACAATGAACTTCCTACAGCAGAAAGCCTTGATCCTACAGATTCCAGTCCTAAGATACTCACCGCAACGGATAGCCAATTTCGTTTTACGATTCATGATGATAAATCAGGTACTCTTAGAGATATTGATATACGTTTACGACCATCGCAAGACACCGATAACGATGGGATTGCAGACGACAATGGAGCAGATTTATGCATACAGTTTGGTGGAGCCGGCGGATACCAGACGATTGCTGAAGACATCCAGGCCGTATCTTTTGCTTATGGCTATGATGACGACGACATTGACAGCGCTGTTGAATTATACACTTCAACCGGAGGCATTAATGAAATCGTTTGGGCGATTCCTGACCCGGCTGGTAGTGGAAATTGGATGAGATTAGATGCCAATGGTGATGGAGCAATCAATGAAGACGATGACACGGACAATGACAACTTGCTCAATCTTGTCAACACAGGAACGGCTGTAAATATTGGGAAAATCAGAGCGGTACGAGTTACATTGCTTGGCACGTCTGAATACAAAGACCACGATTATAGTAATAATGCCAGTTACGTTGTTGGTCAACATGTTATTAAACCAGGAGATAAAATTCGGCGGCGTATTTTAACCAGCATTGTACAATGCCGTAATTTGAGGAGATAGGTTCATGCCCGAAAGAATTAGACAAGACGGTTTTTCCCTCATAGAAATGCTCATCGCTCTCATGATTTTGGCGATCGGCATTCTTGCCGTTGTTACTATGCAAGTAACATCAATGCGTAATAACGCCCTTTCTTTCAGTCGCACTGAGGCCGCAACAGCAAGCCAGGGGATAATAGAAAATCTGATGTCAAGAACATTCAACGACAGTTTATTGCAAGACACTAATGGTGATGGCAATGCAGGCCTAATGGACATCGGAGCTAATGCTGATTTCAGCCTTAGCACAACAACAAATAACATTACTCATCAATTTTATTGGAATATCAGTAAAAACGATCCCGTTCCAAACAGCCTAACTATTGGCCTGACTGTTCAATGGTCTTTTTCCGGGACTCAACGATCTTTTTCTATGACCCAAATAATAGGACAATAAACGATGAAGTCACTTGTAGGTATATATAAACAGGACGGATCGGCACTTATATATTCAATGCTTATTTTATTGCTCCTGACAATCGCCGGAATTACTGCGCTTAACACAACAAACATTGAAATATCTACATCAAAAAACAGCTTGATATATAAACAAAGCCAATACGCAGCTGAAGCAGTTTCAACTGAAGGTAGCCGTTGGTTAAGAAACCTTGCCAACGACGAAGGCTCTTTACCTAGTCAAACATTCACAGGACTTGAAAAGATCACTCATGATCGAAGTGCAAAAGATGAACTTCAAATTGAATTAGCTGATTTTCGTAATTCGGTTAACTGGACATCTCCCGCAGCTGAAGATGCTAACACTGTTGCAGGGACCTATGACAATACCAGCTATCGCATTATGGATTTTGGAATTGCAGATGGAGAAAGTTTAGTACTCAACAACACGACTGGTGGCGTTAAACATGAATTTGTGATCAATGGTCGTTACAATGTAGACAGCGGTGCGCGAAAAGCTGATGTGACAATAGAGAATGCACTTCGAATCCGAGTCAAATAAACAGGAAAGGATCAATCAATGGAACGGATAATTCTATTTCTTACACTTTGTTTCAGTCTCGGTATCCCATTTTATTCAAGTGCCGGAGAGATTGACATCAGTGATCGTCCCATGGAGACAAGAGTTTTAACGGCACCACCGTTGGTGATGTTCCTGATGGACGATTCAGGCAGTATGGATTGGGAAACGATGACCGAAGGTAATGATGGACAGTTTGATGGAGATGGCTATTTTTTTAATCCTGGTGACAATCTCACCGGCACTGGGGCTGGAACCATTGATGCCACAGAGCGCCGGGAATGGAAATCCCAATGGTCTGGATACAACAAAATCTATTATAATCCTCACAATACCTATATCCCCTGGCCTAGCACAGGGACATATACACTATTAAATGCCAGCACAACTGCTCCACGCTCTAATCCGATTAACAGTACACCGACTTTTGATCTTACCAGTGAATTTTATTCTGTGACATCTGGGCTATCTGGTGAAATCATTATTGACGATCCGCAAACAAGCTACATTGTAAACAATACAGACTATTTCCAATATTCAAATACATCAGACTGGTATGAGTCTGGGGGCGGCACGACTGATGAACACAGTGGTTATGCAAAATACACTACGCATATCGGTGCCTGGGCAGAATGGTCATTCACAATTGACGATTCAGACAATTACGAAATTTATGCCTGGTGGGATGACTACTCTAACCGTGATCCCGATGCCCGGTACGAACTTAGAGACAACGGCGGAAACGTTCTTTTTTCTACTACCGCAGATCAAGGTGATTATTCAGGAGACTGGATTCTCTTAGGTACCGTCGAAAATCTCTCAGCGGGTCAATATAAAATTCGTGTGACCCGCGAAGACGGAGACGGTTCTAGCACCTTAGCGGACGCAGTTCGCCTGCTTCCTGAGGGTGCTGCCACAGTCGGTCTGGTGTCTGTTAAAAATTCCCATTATTTCACCCAAGACGACGAAGGCAATACTTACCTTGTCAATCTTGATCCAACGGAAGAAACGCGCGATTATTATCTATTTACTGATATCGATGGTGATGACCGAGTCGACAATGGTGAATTAACAGCTGTAGATGATACTGAAGTTCCGCTTTCCATAAAAAAAACTTTCGAAGGTGAAGAGGGTGAGGACCCAACTTATTACACCGCTGCAGACGATATACAAAATTTTGCCAACTGGTACTCTTTTTATAGGCGTCGCGAGTTCACCGCCAAGGCCGCAATTAGCCAAGCTCTTAAAGAGTTTAAAGGAGTAAAAGTTGGCTTTTATTCCATAAATGGGCACTTGGAACAACCTGTTTTACCAATTAAGCTCGATATGGTTCAAGAAGCAATCGACAATCAGGTAATTGTTGATAATGCGGATGCTGGATACAGTGAATCGGGTACGTGGGATAATTCCGAATCACGCTCACCATATGATGGAGACGCTCGTTATACAACAAATTACAGTACGGCCACTTGGAATCTAAATATCCCAGAAGAGGGTACTTATAATGTCTATGGATGGTGGAATTGTTACAGAAACCGCGACCAGAAGGCCAAATACACCATAAATAATAGCTCTGGATCTGCCGTCGAATATGTAAACCAGCGTCAAGAATGGGGAAACACTTGTGGTGATTGGGTTTTGATCGGCTCTTATGATTTCAATGAGGGAACTGAGCACTCTATTAATGTTAGTCGTCATTCCGGGAGTACTGGCAGCAGTACCGTTGCTGATGCAGTAAAACTTGAAAAGGTTTCGGCAGATCTTACTAATGTTGACCGAACCAGTGACTTGCTGGATATGTTGTATGAAATGAATTCGAGCGGTTCCACCCCCTTACGAAAAGGCTTGATACAGGTAGGCAAATATTACAAAGGCGAAAGCAACAACATTGACAGTAGCAACTCACCATATTCATCTGAAGCTGATGGCGGGGAATGCCAAAAGGCCTTTGTTATCGCCATGACCGACGGCTATTACAATGACTCCATTTCAACCATAGGCAATGTAGATGATGATGATACACTTTTTTCTGGCTACTCCCCTTATACTGACGGCTATTCAAATACCCTCGCCGATATTGCGATGAAATATTATTATCAGGACCTGCGTACAGATTTAAATGACTCAGTACCAACTGATTCCTGTGAATCAAATGCACACCATCAACATATGGTGACCCATGCTGTTTCGTTCGGAGTTAAAGGTACCATTGATCCTAACGATCTTGATCCTGTCTCAACCCTGGATCCACCCTATTCAGAAGACCCTTGTTTCCTAGGAGTTAACGCTCCAACGATGACGTGGCCAAGCAATAGTAGTGATGCTGGCAAAATTGATGACTTGTTCCATGCCGCTATTAATGGGCGAGGTCTGTACTTTCAGGCGGATGATCCCCAATCACTGGTTGATGCGTTAACCAAAATTGTCTCCGATATTTCCCTACCAGCTTCCGGCGCTTCTGTTTCTGTCAACAGTAATGAGCTACAAGATGGCCTGGTCGTTTACCAAACTCGCTATGTTGCTAATGAATGGACGGGGGATGTCGTTGCGTACGCTGTAGACCCTTATTCTGGAGAAATTTTCAGTGATGAGGATGACATCCTTTGGCACGCGAAGCTGGGCATACCTGATCAGGGAGACAGGAACATCGTGACTTTCGACGGGAGTGACGGAATTTTGTTTAACTACAACACCCTGACGGAACTTCAGAAAGAGCAACTACTTTTCGACAGTGAGACAGACACAACTTTGGCCCAGGCACGGTTGGATTATCTCCGTGGTGATAATAGTAATGTTGACACCTACAACTTCCGGTACCGGACCAGTAATCTTGGGGATGTAGTGCATTCTGCTCCAAAAGTTGCTGCAGGTGGTGAAACAATATATTTTGGCGCAAATGACGGTATGCTGCACGCACTTGATACTGAAACGGGTGTGGAACGTTTTGCGTTTGTACCCAATGCTCTTTTGGCCAAGCTGAAGCTACTCACTGAACGGGAATATGAGCATCAATTCTATGTTGATCTGTCACCGACAGTAAAAAAACTTGACACAAAAAATGCCTGGGTTGTTGGAGGATATGGTAAAGGCGGTAAAGGTCTTTTCGCCTTGAAAACTTTTGAATCTGACGACGGTGGCAATATAAGTATTGATGCTGACAGCTATGACAGCTCAACAGACATAAGCACCATTGCGAATATGGTGCAATGGGAATACGATGCGACAACCAACTCCGATGATGACTTGGGTTATACATTCAGCAAACCTGCTATTGTACGAAGCAATGATCTTGACCACCCGTGGATTGTTATAATCGGCAATGGCTACAGCAGCGTCAATGAAACAGCTGTCCTCTATATTTTTGATCTGCAAACCGGTGCTTTGGTACGAAAAATTTTTACTCTTGCAGGCGGCTCCAATGGTTTATCTGAACCGGCAATTACGGATGTCAACGGTGATTATAAGACTGACTATGCTTACGCAGGGGATCTAAACGGCAACATGTGGAAGTTTGATTTAAGATCCACGGACAGTGATAACTGGGATGTCGCCTATAAGGATGACGACGACAATCCTGCACCACTCTTTACAGCTACAGCACAACCCATCACTGCAAAACCTGACGTTATGTATCATCCTAACCGAACTGGCTACATGGTAATATTTGGTACCGGTAAGTATCTTGGTGAATCCGACAGAACAACTGTTGACATTCAATCACTTTACGGTATCTGGGACTACGGTGATGATGCGGATGATAGTGAATATCTCGGAGCTATTGTAAACCGCAATGCCTCGGATATTGAAGCAACACTTAGCCGTAATAGCCTCAAATTATTACGGCAAACAATCTTTGACGTTAGAAGCCTAGATGGCACCTTATGGAGGACATTTTCAGACAACCTTCCTTCAGAAGAAGATAATGTTGCAACCGATGAACGCGAAGATTTTGATTTTTGGCCAGTAGTGGCTGACGGTAATAGTGGGCAAAATGCCAATCCTTCTCTTTATGCAGGTTGGTTCGTTGACTTGCGTACTGAAGAGGACTACAACGACGATAATGATGATGATTTCTATGATGGGGAACGTATCATAAAAGACATTTTAATTAGTGATGGCCGAGCATTTATTGTTTCCTTCATTCCGGACGAATCTCCTTGTACAGGTGGCGGTGTTTCATTTTTTTATATCATTAATGCAAACACGGGTGGCCGTCTTAGTACCGCGCAATTTGACCTCAGCACCTTTGAAGACTTGATTGACCATGATGATAATCCTGATACACCGGGACTTGCCCCAACAGGCAAGTTATACGATGGTATGTTGCATGAGACGACACTTATTTCTACAGGTGGAGAAAAAGATAAAGCCTACATCAGTTCTTCTAGTGGCGAAATCATTGAACTAGACGTTCCATCCGAAAGGTTGGGAGAAATCTACTGGCGAGTCCTTAACTAAAGGGGATATCTATGAAAATAAAAACTTTATTCTTTCTTTTGTTCATTCTAGCTTTCTTTTTTGTAGCGCAAAGCTTTGGCAATGAGCTTGACATTCAGGCCGGTACAATCAGTGAAATCACTGATTCATCAATCACAATTGGAGATCGTCAATTCAATTTAACCGATACGACTCACTATTATCGAACTAGTGGTAAACCTGCATTAAAGGATTCGTTTAAAACTGGAGTTAAAATTTTATGGTCTTATGATGATAAAAAAAACATAACACAGATAGGCTTGATAGATAGTCGTCAGGACTAAGAAAAAAAGCCCTTCCAGTGTAAAGCAGGAAGGGCTTTTTTATCCATCAATTAACCGGTACGGATAACACGTAACTGGCAGCCTGACCATCACCAAGAAGAGACCCCAACTCTGTAGCCACCATGAGCGCCCGCCCGTTGACAACAGCAACACCCTGGATAGGACGTTCAAGTTTATCGCCAAGGGTTCCTTTAAGGAGCATGCCGTCCTGATATTTAAAAACAGCCAACCAACTCTGATCAACAGAGGAGGTAACTCCAGCAGCCTGCAACAAGGTGCCTTCAGCACCAATAGCAACAATCTCTTTGACGCCATCACCATCCAAATCAGCAGCAACAGGAGCAACTTCACAGACTGCTGTCGTGATCATTGGATTCTGTGCAGCAGGGTCAATATCATAGGTGACGCCTGAAATTGAAGCACCGATCTCCTTGTTCGATTTATAGATCTGAGTATCGCCAGAATAAATATAGAGTCTGCGGTTGCGGATAAAACTGATTTCAGGTTGCTGATCACCTGTAACATCGGCGATCAAAGCACCAATGATGCGAAAATTCTGCGGCAGATCATAAGTCACATCCCGGTAATCCAGCTCTGCGCCGGAAAGAAACGCTTCGCGAACACGGTTGCCGTAGAATGTCTCGCGGCTGAAGTCCTGGGCCAGCAGAGTCTCCGAACGCCCATTGCCATTGGTATCAAAGGCGGCTAGCAGGTTACGCATCCCTTTTTCAATGACGGCGAAACCGTTCCCGGTCCATTTCAACAGGTCGGATTCAAGACGGTCATCACCCCAGACATTGACCACAAGATAAAGGTCCGAATCCGTCGGCTGCCACCAGCTCACAGAAAGGATCTGACCCATCGTAGCACTATCGCCGTCAGCCAGCGCCGTCAAACCATTGCTGACATCAAAAATACGAATCTTTCCCGCACTTGCTGCAGCCAGAAGGTATTTCCCTGAGAAAGCTTCAAAATCTGCAGTTCTCGTTGTGGACCCAAACTGACCGATTTTGTTAAAACGGGGAAACTCCATTGTCAGCCCGCTTGTTGAGAAACTCGAAACCGGCTGCTGTGCCTGGTATTGCACGGCACCAGTATTAACCACGGCAGGTGCGACAACAGGTGTTGCCACGGCTTTTGGTGCAATCACTTGCGGCGCGCTCACCGGTGTGGCTGCAACAGCGCTGCTCAAGGCATAGCTTCGCAGCAGTTGTCCCTGGGCGTCACGCACCTGCATGGTGCCGCCGGTGGCTTGAAAGTAGAGATCGGCTTGAGAAGAAGCTCCATTCCCCTGCCACTGCAGCGATGGCACCGCTTCCTTGATCTGGGAGAGGAGATCCCTGTTCGTGCCAGTTTCATCAAGATAAACCGCATCAAGGCCGTCAAAACGATGAATGGCCGTACCGGGATTTAACGTCGCCTCGCCACGAACAATTTTGGCATATGAATATCCGGTCTTGATCCGTGTCACCTGAAGTACCGCTGACGTGGTGTCCAATGAGCCGATGACCTCACCGGTAACCGGATGGATAATTTTTTCTCCCGGAGTGATAACACTGAACAGATCACCACTGCTAACCCCTTGCGAACTGTCAACATCGATGATGTATTCTGCTCCGGCAGCCATGACGACATAGCCATCGACAGGTGAAAAATCCTGCTTTAACTGTTCCGTTAGCGACGCCCAAGCACTGACGGTCCAGAGCAGACCAATAGACAGCAATGTGAGCGTTCTTAACAGTGTTCTCATCCTCATTCGTTATCCTCCGCCTTCAATTCAGGTTTCTCTTATCGTCTAAAAACCGTTTGTAAACGTTCTTTTACTCTGTGCTAAACAAAGAAGCACTATACCTTTTTTGTCAGAATCTGAACATAAAAAAGGCCGGGCAAAAGCCCGGCCTCTCACTCCTAACAGGATACTAACTGTTAGAACTTGTAGCGGATTTTGGAGTTGATGACATACAGATCTTCATCTGCATTGCCATCATTGTCAGCCTCGTAAAAATCCATGGCGTCATCCGCAGCAAGGTAACCGGCTTGAATTGCCAGTTCGAGATTCTGGTACATTTTGTAGCTGGCATAGGCATCCAGCTCAAAACCAATTTTGTCTTCGCTGTAAGTCGCGTATTCAATGTCCTCAGCCGTCATGAGGTACAGAGCTGCAGCTCCAACAGTCAGCTTGTCAGACAATTTCTGATCGATACCGATACGATTGAGGATCAGCCCTTTGTCCTGCACATAAGGAACTGCCGAGAAGTAGTTGTCAGAAGTATAACCTTCAAACAAAACAATTGATGAGTCGCTACCCTTGGTATCACAGTCAGTCGCGATAAACGCATCATAATCACCATCGGTGCTGTCGTCATCACCAGACGCATACCAGAAGGTGTACGTAATTTTGGTGTCACCCATTTTTGCGCCGACATCCAAGTGTGCAAAGTAACCACCAAAATCCAAATCTTCTGCAAGGTCGCCAGTTTGATACATCAAGTCCCAGTTAACAAACAGGCTGCCAGAGGTCAATCCCCCATCAACACCGAGAGTATACAGATCAAGATCATAACCGGTCATTTTTTTGAGATAATTTCCTGTCGAACCAGGAACAGCATCCTCGGCAGCGACAAGGTCTTCTTGCGCAGCGACTAATGCTTCGAGTGTTGCTGCACTAGGAGCACTATTATAAGCCAGCTCAGCAGCAGCAAGATCTGCTATCGCTGTAGCTTCAGCAGCCTCAAGCGCATCAATATCACTTGATGTCATACCATCACTTGTTTGCCACACCCCAAACAGACCAACTTTAACTCCTTCTGCTGGAGTCAAATTGTAACGGACATACAGTGCATCCAAATCTTTAAAATCATTGCTGTCAGCCGACGTGTTGTACACTTCATAACCACGGTACCAGGCAGCTTCGAAGTTACCAATCTTGTAATTGACGCCCGTAGCCGTTTCAGTCCAGAAGAACTTGTTGATTTTTACCGGTTGCAAACCAACTTTCAAGCGGCCACCTGCCAGAGCGAAATCCGTGTAAGCCCAGCGGGTCTCGACGTTGACGCCATCACCGGAAAATCCGCCGCCACGAGAATTATCACCGTAGTGAATGCCGCCGATCTCTACGGCAAAAACACCCTTGATATTTCCGTCATCCGTAGCTGTTTCAGTCCACAGACGATATTTGGCACTGGCAAAACTATCGCTGGTCGTATCATCAGCAATTGCCGCCGTACGTGTGGTCTTGTACCCAAAATCGCCCGTAAAAAACTTTGATTGATTGGAATAAAGACGGAATTCGTTGCTGAAATCGCCATGGAATGCGAAATCAATGGCCATGGCCGGAACTGCAAAAGTCAGTACCGCCAGCAGGGCTAGCAAAACCTTTTTCATTAAATAACCTCCTAAAAATGGGATCTCCCCAGAGACCTGAGCGATCTTTCTCCATGGCAGTAACGGCAGCCTTTGCCGTCAGGAGTCTTTTAAGACCGATCACATCTCCCAGCAAAATTCAGTCGAGCATTCGTTCTATCTGAAACACTGCCCACTGAACTACGACACGTATTGGATTTTGACAATGCGAAAGACTTCAATTACCCAGCAACGCATAAACAGGGTCTTGTGACTGACGCCATTGTAATTCACTCAAATCGTTATACTACCACCGAATAACAATCACACAATCCCAATATACCGCTAATTGTCATAAAACGGTTTTGTGCAAGGTCAACCCCGTGAACCATGCCATACCCTACAGGAGTTATCAAGTATAATAAAACAAGAAAAGCCGGACAGTTGTCCGGCTTTTCGAGGTTTGCGCTTTAAAGATAAAA
Source organism: uncultured Desulfuromonas sp. (assembly GCF_963678835.1). Taxonomy (NCBI): domain Bacteria; kingdom Pseudomonadati; phylum Thermodesulfobacteriota; class Desulfuromonadia; order Desulfuromonadales; family Desulfuromonadaceae; genus Desulfuromonas; species uncultured Desulfuromonas sp. Next base: position 622,027 of record NZ_OY787469.1, on the reverse strand, counting down.
GGGCTAGAACTTGTACCGAATGCGCGACGTGATCACGTAAATATCTTCGTCTGCAGAACCGTCGTGATCATCTTCGTAGAAGTCCAGAGCATCGTCGGTCATCAGATAACCGGCAGCCAGAGCCAATTCGAGGCTTTTGTACATTTTGTACTTGGCGTAGACATCGATCTCAAAGCCGATGGAATCATCCGCATAGTCATAAGTGCCGTCTGTGTACTCCATATCTTCTGCAGTCATCATGTACATGGCAGCAGCACCAACTTTGAGCCTGTCAGACACTTTGGCGTCATAAGCCACACGGTTGATCATGAAACCTTTGTCCTGGATGTAAGGATCGGCCGAGAAGTACTGGTCAGAGTTAAGACCTTGAAACAGAACAACGGAAGAATAATCAGCCTTGATATCAACGTCGGTTGCAATAAAGGCATCGAGATCACCATCTTCGCGATCATCGTCACCGGAAGCATACCAGAACGTATAAGTCAGTTTGCCGTTACCCAGCTTGGCACCCAGATCAATGTGAGCAAAGTATCCACCAAAATCAACATCTACCATGAAGTCGCCAGTCTGATACATCAGGTCCCAATTGGCAAAGAAAGCACCGGACTTCATACCGCCGTCAATACCCAGCGTATAGAGGTCAAGGTCGTAGCCAGCTAATTTTTTAACTTTCCAAGTTTGGCCGTCAAGGCTGTCGAGGTCGCCGCTGGCATCGCTGGTCTGCCACACACCAAAGAGACCGATTTTGACATCTTCAGCGGGTTTGATGTTGTAACGCAGGTAAAAAGCATCGAGATCTTCTGCATTGCTGTCCGTATCACCCATCTCATAACCACGGAACCATGCAGCTTCAAAGTTGCCCACTTTGTAGTCAACACCGGTTGCAGTCTCACCCCAGAAAAACTGGTTGACTTTAACCGGTTGCAAACCAACTTTCATGCGGCCGTCGGCCAGAGCAAAATCCGTGTAAGCCCAACGGGTTTCAACCGTCTTGCCGTCACCGGAAAAGGATCCGCCTTTGTCAGCATCACCAAAGTGGGTACCACCAATTTCAATGGCGTAAACACCTTTAACAGCGCCATCATCACTGGCAACTTCCGTCCACAGACGATATTTGAACGACATAAAGCTGTCATTCACGTCATCATCACTGATTTTACCGGGAGCATCATCTTTCGCATACAGCTTCGCAGCAAATTCCTTTTGGCCGGTAAAGGCTGACTGGTTTGAATTGATACGGATTTCTGTTTTCAAATCTCCGTGGAATTCAAACTCAACAGCAAGGGCCGGTGCGGCCATGGCCAGCATAAGCGCTAGCGCGGTTACGACTCTTTTCATTCCTTGTTTCCTCCTGTCATTCCTGTTAATTACACACACTTTCTAAGAAAGCAGCCTTTGCGCTCTGCTTTCCACGAATTGGAACCCGACTTTACCTGTTAAAGCCGGTGTCTGGCCTGGTTCAATCAACCACTTCACGCCAGACAGACAGTCAGAAACTCATTTTGTCTTCTACACGATCAGTGATTGACCTGACACAATTCTGTTAAAATACCGCCACTGCTTTTGGGATGCAGAAAAGCAATTTTGGTTTCATGCGCGCCGCAGCGCGGCACCGTATCAATGAGACGAATCCCGAGGTCTGAGAGCTTGGCCAACTCCGCTTCGACATCTTCCACCTCATACGCCACGTGATGAATTCCAGGCCCATTTTTCTCCATAAATCGAGCGACCGGAGAATCATCACTGGTCGGTTCGAGCAGCTCAATACGGCTTTCGCCCACGGCAAAGAAGGCAACCTTCACCTTTTGCTCCGCAACAACTTCAACGCCCTCATCCTTCATGCCGTAAACTTCGCGATAGAGCGGAGCTGCCTCTTCAATGCTTTTAACAGCGACGCCAATGTGATTGATTTTCTTTACCATCGTGTAAACTCCCGGTTAGTTTCAGGTTAGAACCACACCCCGTCGGTAATCCTGAAGGGGCTTGCATCATTGTGTTTTTCTTTCTCTAACAACTTTCCCAAAAAGACGGTTAAAACACCCATAAAACAACACAGCACGCTGTATGCAATTTTACTTTAGGTAAAATTTTAGAATGGTGATTTATTTTCTTAAAATGCACATAAAAGCAGCAAGTTAAAGCAATTTATTTTTCGTATACAGCCACTTGCATTGCCTGGACGACAATACAGATTACAACCCACGGTCTACTGCGCAAAACACTAACGCCACGCTAACCTGTTGTTTTGCCACATCTTTTTTGCTATTTTTACTTGTAATAAAAAAATTCTTCTTTATACTCTACGAAATTTTTCAGCCAACATTCAATCGACATCGAAAGGTTTACAGTATGAAGTGTCCCGTATGCAACCACCACAATGACTGCGGACTCGGACTGCGCTCTGAAGGATTTTCCGAGGAAATTGTTGAGTGCAGTATGTGTGGAACGATCTGGTCCATCAACCGCGGCTTGAGTAAAATCGTCGTCGACACCCAGCAACAATCGTTTCTCGAGTCTGAAACCGAGCCTGTTGAGAACGACGATTTTGACTGCGCCCGTGCTCTGTAATTCAGGCTATGTCTTGAAAATCGGAAGCCCCGTCCCGCGCACCCAAAACAAGCGAGCCCCAGACAAAGAAGCCCTGCCTTAACAGCAGGGCTTCTTTGTTTTATCTGTGATGAAACACCTTACAGAACAGTCGACAGGAACTCCGCTGTTGTTTCTTGACGCAGACGTTCAAATTCTTTCGGATCCACATCAACAAATTTCTCATCAGGTGTTACCTTGAAAATCGGCTGTCCTTTGGCCACGATCGTGCCATCGCCACCGTCAATCAAGATTTCGTCAATCGTCCCTGAGAAAGGTGCCGGGATCTTGTTGAACATCTTCATGACTTCAAGAATAAACAACGGCTGACCTTTTTCGAAATGCATCCCCTCGGTAACGAAAGGCGGCATTCCCGGCGCTTCCTGGGCATAGTACATGCCACCACCCGGGGTAACGACTTCATCTTCTTTGGTTGCCGGAGGCGGTACCAGAACTTTTTTCATGGCTGCCTGCAGCTCCGGATCATGCAGATACTCGGGAATAACCACTTCCAAATCATCCTCAACACGCAACTCGTAGAATCCGGTTTTCTCAGCAATCATAAATAGAAGACCGAGCAACTCGTTGCCGATTTCGAAGCCAAAGTGGGCCGACTGAATCTGCTTCCACATCTCTTCATCGTAACCCAGTTGCGGCTCATCTTTCTGGATGATGTCGTTGAGCTCAACAAACTGCTCAATACCAAGACCCAACTTGGTGCGCAGCTCACGATAGAACGTCAGAGCATTTTCAAGCAATTCATGATCGTGTGACCAGATCACCTCAGCAGCCGGCTTTTTCGGATCCCAGGCCATGTGCAGATATTCATAGGTCTCACACAACACGCCGAGAGGGTTACGCTTCCACACAACCTTGCCATCTTGAAACTTAAAGTTCTTCTTGTTCCAGCTCAGCCAACCAGACAGCAGATGCGGATCAGCAAGTAACCGCTCCATCGGACGGGTCAGCAGTGTGCCTTTGCGATCCAATGCCTCGGAAACGGCTTTGCCCACATCAGGATCGTCTCCGTACATCTTGATGAAGTGCTTTTTCATCTTAACGAAGGCATAAACCACATCAACCTTGTTGGCTTCCTCTTTAAGCTTACCGACCATGGTCAGGTAGGGGACAACAAAACGAGTGGTCGGCTTGGCCATAACATTATTGGCCAAAAACCAGTTCACCAGACCGTCATGGAATTCCAGGTTGGTGGCCAGATCCGTACCACGCAATGTGGTACTGCGCAATACGCGGGACAGATGGTTGTAACTCTGCTCACGATCTTCGCCCTTGGTCAGCAGCAGCGCAAGGTTGGAATCATAAGCACCGGCAACCTTATATTTCATAAAGTGACCGCTATCCGGGTTGGCCAGACAAATGCCCTGATCATCACGAATCTCACCATCGATCGGTGCCGACCAGTAATTGATCATGCCGCCGGCGGCCGGAGACAGTGAATCGTCTGTGGCATTGAGGCGTGCCTCGGCAGCCGCACCGAAACGCAGCAGACGCTCAGGACGCGGCAGACGTTCTTTGTGCATGGCCAACAGCGCCATGGCTTCAACCAATGATTCGACGATGAAGAAATCGTTCTCATCATCCGGGTTGGTGAATTTGAGGCTGTACACCAGCTCCGTCACGCGGTGCTCAACCTGAATTCGGGTGTTCACTTCCATGAAGTAGTGACGCTCGCCATCAACAATACACTCAAAGGTCGATGCGGAATCAAGCCCTACTGCTTGACCAAAACGCTCCGATTCCTCCTCCATCCGTTTAAGGACAGTCAAGTCGGATTCCAACGCTTTAGCCTGAGCATCGAGAGATGCCTTCTTCGCTTTATCAATTTCCGTTGCCAGAGCTTCCTGAGTGACGGAGATCTCCAGCAACTTCTGTTCATGCATCTGCAAAGAGCAATCGCGACCGCCCAGAGCGATACACCAC